>JBJKRX010000137.1:0-14878 GCA_046704425.1 Nitrospirota bacterium | reverse complement strand
CCGTATCCTTGGCCCGCGTTGTTCACGAGCACGTCGATCCGGCCGTAGTGTTTCGCTACCTCGGCGATCATGGCCCGGACCTCGTCCTCCTTGGCCATGTCCGCGGTCACGGTGAAGGCGTCGCGCATCCCCGCGGCGATCTCCGCGATCCGGCCGGTCGACCGCGCCGCCAGGGCGACCTTGGCCCCCTTCTCCGCCATGAGCTTTGCCGTTGCCTCGCCGATGCCGTAGGAAGCGCCGGTGACCACGACCACCTTGTCCTGTACGTTCATGGAGTCCACCTTGCCGAAGAAAAAAATGAGGAGCAGACCGCAGTTCCCGATCTCAGGGTTTTAGCACGGATCACGGCGCTTGTCAAGGTAAGCGGGAGCGGCGCCCCGAAGCGCGACGCGCCGGTGATATACTTTAAAGAGAGAATCGATCATCACCCCGGTGACGGCGAGGCGGCGAAGAGGACGCCGGCCGGGAGAAACAGGAGGCGATGGGGCATGAGAACGCAGAAAGAAGAATATATCGAACGAACGGAGCGCGAGATCAAGGACGTATCGGCGACGATCGACGAGTTCGAAGGCAGGGCGTCGCGGACCCCGGCAGGCGACAAGACGGATTTCCTGCAGGGGCTCCGGGACCTGAAGGAGAAACGCGATCTGCTGTCGACCCGGCTCCGGGAGTTCCGGAACGCAACAGACGATGTCTTGAAGGAAAGCGTCGAGACGGCGAAGCACGATCTGGCGAACGCCTTCGCGACGGCGCGGGACACCTTCAAGCACGCCGCATAGCCCGGCGGACCGGGCGTCGATGCGGTCGCGTTGCTGCGCGGCGTTCTGCTCGCTCAGATGCTCGGGAGTAGGGTGAGGCGGTCCGACGGTCAAGACGCTCAGGAGATCCCTCCTCCCGGGATGCGAAGTGCCATCGCGCGTCGACCGGATTACAGGAAGCGCGGTATATTCGAATCTCTCTTGGTAACGCCGCCGGTCTCCTCCGGATGCAGGCAGGAGGCCGACGGAAGCAGGTTTTCCCGGGTCGATTGAAACTGCCTACTGGCACTTATCCTTATTTGATTCGTAATAACTTACATCGCCGTTCGAATTTCCCGGCTCGTCATTATACGTCTTTACGCACGTTCCGGTGGTCCTGTTGATCTTCAGCTTTTGTTCGTAAACGAGTCCGCTCCAAAAATAGGTAAATCCGGCCGCCGTCGTGTCAAATATCGGTTTGTTGTCCCGGTAGAGAACAAAATTTCCATAGGTGTCGCCTGCGTTGTTATTATAGAGCTTGATCGTAATCTCGTGGTCCTGATCCGTGCTCAGGTGGCCGTCGAGACTTTGGTTCGTCCAGCTCCTCGACCCATCCGGGGAATTCCAGTTATTCCACAGTACGCCATCCTTATAGATCATCACGTCATCATCGATCTGATTCGCAGAGATGGAATATGAATACAAGGTCCCGGCGGCTTGGGTACTGCACTGGGTCTGGGTATAGTTCGTCGCGTACAGCATGGATGCCGGCTGGTCTCCGATCAGGTAGGTAAGCGTAAAACCGATCTTGACGGCCGGTGTCGATGTGGTGAAGGGCTCGACCTTGATTTGGCTGAAGAAGTTCTTGATCTGGTTGAAGAGATCGTCGCCGGATGCGGCCACAATGGGGGTCCAGGACGAAGCAAAGGTGTCCGATCCGCCCCGCACCATATACTCCACGGTGGAGTTCGCCATGACGTCTCCGTAGGTCAGCGAGGCATGGCCGCTTACGGGATCCGAGGAGCCGCCCGCTCCATACGCGGCTTTCATGGCGGCATTCACGTCGGCCTCAGAAAAGGTACTCTTCACCTCGAACAGGATCTGCCTCCCGTAGTCCACCTGGCTCACATAGAGCGGCGGATTGCCCGCGCCAATCTGGGTCAGTCCGGTGATGGCATCGGGCGGGTCCGTGGTGCCGGGGGCAAAGGCATTGATCGCGTTGCCGAACTGGGGTACGGAGACGCTGTAGAAGGTCTGGTTGTAATAGTAGACGAGATAGCTCGATTGCGTCGAGGCGCCGAAATTGAAGTCCGCCGATGCGGTAAATCCGTCGTAGCTTCCCGCAGCGCCGAGACTCAGATCGACCTGACTCTGGGAAGAGGCATAGGTGCTTTTGGAGTTGAATTCGGCGACGCCGGACACCACGCCTTGATTGATGAGATCGGCGATCGCCTGGTTCACTTGGGAGCTCTGGCCGGGATCGGCAACCAAGGCGCTCAGCTGCGCACCCGTGGTGAAGGTGGGGCCGCTGATGCTGACGGTGATCGGCGCGCGGCTCAGCGTGATCGCGTGCATGACCCCGTTCGCATAGTCGCCGCCCTGGAGCAACGCGCCGGGATAGATCTCGCTCGAATCGTTGAACAGGGAAAAGGTGTTTTCCATCTGCTGCAGGGTCATGTCCTCGGTATCGCAGGTCGTCTCATACCCGCCGCTCGTGGTCGTGCTCGTCGTCGGCGTCGCTCCGGACTGCGGTCCGTCGTAGTCCGTACCGACCGGCAGCTGCGTGCCCGTGTAGGCGGACCGCAGGTGGTCGACGAGCGAAGAATCGGTCGGATCGCTCACCACTGCCCCGGCCAAGCCTGCCCCGGCAACAGCAGCACTCGGTTGTGCGCTCGATGCGGACAATCCGACGCTCGCCAGATCTCCCCGCGACACGAATGTCTGACGTGCCACGATGGGGGCGGTGTTGTTCGGCAGGATATCACAGAGAAGCGGCCGTACCGGCGTTCCGCGATAGGTACGGCCTGTTTCTATGCCGTTGTCCATTTCCCGCAGCGTCAACACCCCGTCGATCATTTGCAGGCTGATGTCGCTCGTGTCGGAATGCATCGTGCCGTCGCTCGCGATGGTTCCATACGATACCGGCGTCCCCGAGCAGGAACTCCGAACGCTGAAACGATTGCCGTCAACGTCGAAGTGCCAGTAATAATGGCCGGCGGCTTCGCGCGGACTGCTGTCGCGCGTGCTTGTTACATACCAGTCTCCGGGCAACGTTGCAGCAGCCGCGGCCCCGCGGCTGTCGTTGCCGTGTTTCTTGGCGCATCCGCTCACGGCCGGTACGACAAGGATTCCGATCAGCAGAATGACGATCATCCGTTTCATGGAAATTCCTCCCCCTGAGAGTTGTTCCGTTTAAAGCAAAACGAAGCTGATGCTGAGCAAAGCGGCGGGAAAACAGGCCGTCAGAATATCCCATTCGGCATTCTTCCGTCGGCCGATCTGATGGTCGTCTTGTTGGAGGGCACGAATATTCTCAAAACTATAGGGAATTTGCCATGAAGTGTCAAGAATATTATGCAGGAACAGAAATAAAACGTTCTTATCCGGGCGTCTCGGCGGTCGTGGTGCGGCCTTTTAGGCATTCCCCCTCATCTCCGGTCCGTCACCTTGATGTGCATGATCGACGGAAAGATGAGGAGCAGACTGCCGATACCGATTCCGGATGGTTGCAGCACCGATGAGGATGCCGGGAAATGACAAGGTAAATTTGTTATAATCAAAAAAATGGGTATTCGCTTCCCGATCGACCGCTCCCCTTTCTCTGCGTGCGGGATGCATGTTGTTTCATAGTGAAGAACAGTGCGGAACGAACAGCCCCACGTTGTTCTCCCCTGCGAGGAGCACCCGGATGGATGTGCAAAAAGCGCAAAAGAGCCCTCTTGCCATCGGCCTCAAAGTGGCGGCGGCCATCGGCGCGGTCGAGCTCTGCATCATGGTGTTTCTCAGCATCTTCGACGTCGCGGACCGTACGTCGCAGTCCGTGATCGACCTGACCGACTCCCTGCTGCTCAGTATCCTGGCGTCGTTCGTGATCTTCGTCTGGATCGTGCGGCCCATGCGGCGCACCGAGCATGCCCTTGCGCGCAGGACGGAGGACCTGGAGCGTTCGGGCGAGGAGCTGCGGAAACGGAACGGCGAGCTGTCCAGCCTTTTTCGGATTTCCATCGCCCTCAGCCGGGAGATCCACCTGAGCGACCTGGTGCAGGTCATCCAACAGGTCATGACGGACATCGACGGCCTGCCCGTTGAACGAAGCGGGATCTTTCTCATCGAGGACGGGAAACTGGTCATCCTCTCCCCGGAGCGTCAGCCCGACGATTTTGTCGCATCCCACAAGGATCTCCGTGTCGGCGATTGCCTGTGCGGCATTGCCGCGCAGACCGGCGAGATCATCGTATCCCCGGATTCCTCGCACGACCATCGTTACTCCCCGCGTTTTTCCCACCTGCCGTCTCACGGGCACGTCATCGTGCCGCTCAAGGCGCGGGACCGGGTCATCGGCATTCTCTTTCTCTACCTGCCGCCCGGCATCGGGGCGCTCGACGAGAGCCACATGCAACTGCTCCAGGTGATCGGAAGCCAGATCGGCGTTGCCCTGGAAAATGCCAAGTATTATCAGGAGTCGGTGGACAACGCGCTCCACGATCACCTGACCGGACTCGCCAACCGGCGCATGCTGGACGCAGGCATCGGAAAAAACATCGCCTTCGCAAAGCGGAGCAACGAGCCGCTCGCCGCGCTCATGGCCGATATCGACAATTTCAAGCATTATAACGATACGCACGGGCACGATGCCGGCGACGCGCTGCTCGTCACCATCGCGGAGCTGTTTCGGCGGGAAGTGCGGGAAGCAGACCTGGTCGCGCGCTACGGCGGCGAGGAGTTCTGCATCCTCATGCCGGGGACCACGGAGGGCGGGGCACGGGAGCTTGCCGAGCGGATCCGGCATGCGGTCCAGACGAAGACCGGCGAGACCCTGAGCCTGGGGGTGGCCGTGTTCCGCGCGGGGATGGGAAACGAGGACCTGATCAAGCATGCGGACCGCGCGCTCTATGAGGCGAAGCGGACGGGAAAGAACCGGATGGTCCTGGCCCGGTGAGTCGGACCCGGGGGTGCAGGTGCGGAGGGATTACGCCTTCCGGCCGCCGTGGTCTTGCAGGTAGGCGCCCAGCCTCCGGTCCGTCACCTTGATGTGCACGTTCAGCCATTCGATGAGGGTCCGGGTCGCGAGATGGAGCACCTCCACGGCCGCCCCCTCGTCATGGAACTTCTGCTTCACGTCCGAGAACCGCACGAGGAAGAGCGTGTGTTCCTCCTTGTGCCGGTGGTACTCGGGATAGTTCGTCTCGACCATGAGCTGTTCTTCCCTGCCGAAGTGACTCACCACGTACTCTTCCAGGAAATCGATCACCCTGCCCGCCTGGCTGCGGGGCGTCCTGCCCGCACAGATATCGAGCAGCGCGTTGATGCGGTCCAGCAGCTCCTTGTGCTGGGTATCGATCGTATGGTCGCCCGTGGCGAGCTCCGGCGTCCATGCTATTTTCACCAGGCACCTCGCAATACCCGCCCTACCGGCCCGCAAGGAGCAGGAGGAACCAGAGGCAGCAGCCCGACAGGGTCAGGATCTTTTCCACGGCGTTCAACCGCCGGTCCTTGATGACGAACCAGATGCTGAGCGGCGAGGTCAGAAAGCAGGCGGTCACGAAGATCCATTTCGGCATCCCGTCCCTGCGGGAGGGCTCCGTGAAGGGGGAGCACACGGGACACTCGATCTCGTTCTGCAGCCGGTGCCCGCAGCGCTCGCACCGGATGATGCCCAAGAGTTCGTCTCGTTCCTGATCGTTCATGGTATTCGGCAGGGCCTATAATAAAACATCCGGGGGGAGCTGTCCAGAGAATGCGTGAGCAAGAGGATCGGGGAAAAATACCGCGTCGGGTCCGGGGGGCGGTCCTGCGAGGGATCAGCAAGGCGTGCAACGGTTCAGGAACCAGCGGTCGAGCAGCACACGGCGCGAGAACCAGCGGCTTGCCATGAGCCTGCGTCCCAGAACCCGTCTGAACGACGGGGGGAGGACCGCCGGGGAGGGCCGGTCCGCTCCGAAACGCTCGGCAAGTTCGCGCGGGTAGCGTGCCAGCGTGCCGCGGCTGTAGTCCCGGTCGGCGGCGAGGACGACGTCCGCCGCCAGCAAGGCCGATTCGATCGCGGGACGGATCCCCTCCCCGCTCCGGGGATGGGCGAGGCCCGCCGCGTCGCCGATCAGAAGGACGTTGTCGTCGACCACGTGCCGGTGCACGCCGCAAGAGAGCCGGTAGGCATGCCCTTTGAAATGTTCCGGCGTCGTGCGGGGGATCCTGTGCGCTGCGTGAAGTGAGGCGAGGAACTCCCGCACCTGCCCGGGAAGATCGCGGCCCTCTTCGCTGCCGAGCCCGATGTTGAGGAAGTCCCCTTTGCGCACGCACCACCCGTATCCCTTCAGGTCCGGGCAAAAATAGAGTTCCGGCGTGTCCGCCTGCACCGGGCAGGCGTCCTGTTGGGACCGGTCCATCAGGAATTCCGTTTCCTGCGCAACCACGATCGGCCCGTCCCCTTCCCGGTCCGGCCGCAGGGACCGCGCGATCGGGCAGAAATGTCCTCCCGCGCCGACCACCAGCGGGGCCGTGATGCTTCCGTTGATGATCCAGGCGCCCTTCGCCCGCTCCATGCTTTGGAGCGGCTCCCCGAGCCGCAGCCGCGCCTTGCTTCGCATAAGGAGGTAGTGGTCGAATTCGGAACGCCGGATGCCGTGGCTCACGACGCCGTCGTATCGGGTGAGGATCCCCGGCCGTCCGATCAAGCCCGTCCGGAACCCGCGGAACTCCTGCAGGACCCTTCCCCGGGCATACTCGTGCCGGTCGATCGTGAGCAGGTGCAGGACAGCGGGCGTGATCCAGCCCGCGCAGACCTTGTCCCGGGGAAAGACCGCCTTGTCCAGGATCACGACGTCGAGACCCGCCCGCGTCAGCGTCCCCGCGAGCGCGGACCCGGCCGGACCGCCCCCCACGACGAGTACGTCGCATGCGTCCATAGAGCCTCCGTCAGTCCTGGGGCTCCGTGTAGAGATGGGCCCGGGTCCAGGCCAGATCGTTGTTGTGCTGGTTGGCGAAGAGGACCTGGAAAAGCTGGAGATCGCCGACCGCGAACGCGGCGATCGAGCCGGCGAGGTACAGCCGCCAGGCCCTGAGGAAGCGCTCATCGAACCGGGCGATCGTCTCGGCGCCGGCTTCTTCGAACCGCGCGAGCCAGTGCTCCAGCGTCTTCGCGTAGTGGAGCCGGAGGTTTTCCACGTCCAGGACGGAATAGCCCATGGGCTCGAAGATCTCCATCATCTCCCGCAGGGTCGGCGCATAGCTGCCGGGGAAGATGCGCCGTTCCAGCCAGGGGTTCATGGGCCGCGCGCTATTCCGCCCGATGCTGTGGATGAGCCCCCTCCCGTGCTCCGTGAGCGAGCGCCGGATCACCCGTCCCAGGCCGCGGTAGTAGCGTGCGCCCACGTGCTCCAGCATCCCGACGGACACGAAGACGTCGTAGGCGCCCCGGATGTTCCGGTAATCGTCCTCCACGAATTCCACGCTGCGGTCCAGGCCTTCGGCCGCGGCCCGCTCGCGGGCGCTTTTGATCTGTTCGCGGGAGATGTTGTACGCCCTGACCCTGACGCCGTAGTGCTTCGCCATATGGAGCGCCAGGCCGCCCCAGCCGCACCCCGCCTCGACCACGGTCTCGCCCGGCCGGAGCCGGAGCTTCCTGCAGACATGGTCCATCTTGGCGATCTGCGCCGTTTCGAGCGAGGCCGCGGGCGACGGGAAATAGGCGCAGGTGTACTGCATCCGTTCGTCGAGCCAGAGCCGGTAAAAATCGTTCCCGATGTCGTAATGATGGTGGATGTTGTGGCGCGAGCCCCGTGCGCTGTTCGCCCGGGGCCGGTACCTGATCCGTTCCGCGTAGCGGCCGAAACGGGATTCCCTCCCCGGCTTCGTCATGCAGCGGAACACGGTCTCCAGCACCCGGACCAGGTCCCCTTCCACGTCGATGCGTCCGTCGGTATAGGCGTCGCCGAAGTGCAGCTCGGGATGGAAGAACAATCTCGCGAGCGTCTTCCGGTCTCGGATGACGATCGTGCCCGTGGATTTCCCGGACGGGGAGGAAAGCTCGACGCCGTTGCCCATGGCCATGCTGATCGGCGGATCGCCCAGGTGCGCCAGGAGCCTGCGGATGAGCGCCTTCTCGATCTCGCAGCGCCCAACGATCCCTTGTCCTCTGTCCTGCTCTTTGACGAACGCGTCCATATGCACCTCGCATTCCGAAAGGCCTTCCGCTCAGCACGGGCGAAAGCGCCCCTCCGTCTTGGGAGTTATCGTTCGCACATAAATTCTACTATAGCACGGAGGCGCGGAGCGTCAAGGGAGTGATCCTGCGGCGTATTCGTGCGAAATCTCCTGCTTCTGCACGCTTCGTCATCAGGTCTCTTTTCGCCTTTCGCTGGGGCGTCCTTCGGCGCCGCAGGCGTACCTGCACTACTCACCATGAGAAAGGGCGAACACAATGGACGAGGACGCAACAACGTAACCGGTTGATTTTTTATGAGAGCAGAAAGGCGCATTCTTTGCATGACTCATACCTCCAAACCTGCCTGGTCGAGGAAGAAACACTGTTCTGTTTTCGGCCCGTTCGGTGACCCTCTTCGAGCCGTGCGGCGAAGGGGTGCGAACAACCCGGAGGCGTTCAGAAAGGCGGTACAACGCACGATCATGAAGATCAGTACGAAATTGCTCTTGATCATTCTGCTGGCCGTCGTCCTGTTCGGGATGACGGCACTTGCCGGCGCACTGGTCTCGGCCAATCTTCTGGAGAGCCAGATCAAGGACAAGTTCATGGGGGTCTCGACCTATGCGATGGAGAAGGTCCACCGCTTGTTCGTCCGCCGCTCCGAGGAGACCGCGCTCATCGCCCGGGACCCGGTCGTCGCCTCGCGGCGTTCGACTGCGCGCCAGATCGCGGAAAAGCTGCGGGAATACCGGGAGCACAGCAAGTCCTATGCTCCCTTTGCCTCACTCGTCTTCTACGACCTCACGGGGAGACGGATCGCCGGCACAGGCAGCGGCAGCAGCGGGCGCGTTGTCCCGGGATTCGGCGCACGGTTGCCGGAGGACCGCACCGTCCTGCTTGCGCGCGTCCCCACGGACCCGCTGAACGGCAAGGCGTTCCACCTGGCGCACGTGGTCGTAGACGCGGCCCGCGTCCCTTTCGGCGTCGTGGTGGCAGACCTGCCCGCCGCGGCGTTGCAGGTGATCGTCAAGCGTCCCCTGGGGCTGTTCAAGGTCGCGAGCGCCATCAACGTCGACCTGCTCGACGCACAGGGCCAGGTGCTCTTTTCGACCCATGACCACCAGGGCATCTTCCGAAACAGGTCGCCGCTCTTCGCCCTGATCCGGAAGACGAAGGCCGACCGGGGCGGCGCCGGCACCCTGCTCGTCGCCGATCCGGAAGGCGCGCGGGACAAGCAGATCGTCGTATTCGCCCGAGAAGAAGGAGACGCGGCCGCGGTGAGCAACGGCTGGACCCTCGTCATTTCCCTGCCGAAGCGTTCCGCCCTTGCCCCGCTCCTGGCGCTGCAGAACCGGCTCGCGCTCATCTTTCTCGTCATCGGCGGCATTGCCGTGGGCATCGTGCTCCTCTTCTCCCGCACCATTACCCGCCCTCTGGCGCGGCTCAGCAGCGCCGTCACCGAGGTCGGCAAAGGCAACCTGGACGCCGTCGTCCCCATCGTGTCCCACGACGAGATCGGCCGGCTGTCCGCCGTGTTCAACGGCATGGTCGAAGAGCTGCGGCAGGTGCACGGCCGGCTGCGGGACGCCGCGTCCCTGGACGGCCTGACGGGCGCATACAACCGGAAGGGCATCGAGGAGGTCCTGCGCCGCGAGGCGGAGCTGGCGCGCCGGTACCGGCGTCCCCTCTCGCTGGTCCTGTTCGATCTGGACCACTTCAAGAGCGTCAACGACACCTACGGCCATTTGCACGGCGACGCCGTTCTCACGGCAATGATCGGGATCGTCAAGGAAAACATCCGGCGCACGGACCTGCTCGGGCGGTGGGGAGGCGAGGAGTTCCTGCTGCTCACCCCCGGGGCGGATCAGCGGCAGGCTGCGGAACTGGCGGAGAAGCTCAGGCAACTGGTGGCGGCGCATCGTTTTGCCGAGGTCGGAGCGGTGACCATCAGCTGCGGGGTGGCGACATTGCTGGAGGGGGACCGCTGTGTCGATCTCATCAAGCGGGCCGACGACGCCCTCTATCGGGCCAAGAACAACGGACGGAACGCTGTCGAGGCATCGGCCTGACGGCCGTCACCCGGTAAACGGGGTCCTGGGCGCCTTGTTGCCCCGCCCTTCTCTTTTCTCACGTCTCACTTCTCACCGTACACTTCTCGTCACCGTCTCCGGCACGTAGTGATGGATGACCCATGCCACCACGAGCAGGATCGCGCCGCCCACCAGAAAGGGCAGCGCGAAAGAGAGCGCGGACAGGATCCCGGAAAGGAGCGGACCCAGGGCGATGCCGAGGCCGAAGCCCATGGTCGTGATGCTCATCTGCCTTCCCTGCCCGCCCCGGGTGGAGAGGTCCGCGGCAAGCGCGAAGGCGGGCGCGGCCACGCCCGCGGACCCCAGGCCCTGGATCAGCCGGTACAGCACGAGCTGGTTCGTGGAGGCCGCGGTCGCCAGGAGGGCCGTGAAGGGCGCCATGGACAGGAGGCCCGCGATGATCACGGGCTTCCGGCCGATCCGGTCCGAGAGCTTGCCCACGGGGATCTGGAAGATGAAGCGGCTCACCATGATGGCGCTGAAGGCGATGCTGAAGGCGAAGGCGGTCTCGTGCAGCCGCGCGTTGAACTCCCCCTCCAGGGGGGTGATCATCGAGAAGGCGTTGGCCATGGCAAAGGTGGCGAGGCCCGCGCCGAGGATCCCCGGGGTGAGCAGCTTCCGGTCGAAGAACCGCACCTGCCGCTTCTCCGGTCTCCCCTCGGCCCCGGGCAGGGTCACGTCGTCGATCCAGAGCTGCACCAAGAGGACCCCGAGCAGGATGCACCCCGTGCCCGCGTAGAAGGCCGCGTCGAAGCCGAACCGGTCGTAGAGGAACCCGCCCAGGAGCGGCCCCAGCCCCATGCCGAGCATGCGCGCCGTGCTGTAGACGCCCATGGATGCCCCGCGCGTCTTTCGGTCCGTGACGGCCGCCATGAGCGACATGGACGCGGGCAGGGTCACGGCCAGGCCCACGCCCTGAAGCACCCGGAGGAGCACCAGATCGATGAACCTGCTCGCGAAGATGTAGGCGAAGGTGCTCCCCGCCATGATCAGGAGCCCGGCCTGGATCAGGGACTTCCGCTTGTTCAGCCGGTCGCTCAGGACGCTGAAGAAGGGCTGGAGCGAGACGTTCACGATGCCGAAGAGGGAGATCAGGATGCCCGCGCGCACGGGCACGGAAAAGGGCATCCAGGGAGCGGGGAGCCGGGCCACGTAGAGCGGGATCACGATGAAGAGGATGCTGTTCCCCACCGCGTCCCCGAGCCGCGCGGCGGAGAGCGCCACCACGGCGCGGTTCGCGCCCATCCCTTCCGCGAACTTCTTGAGCGTCTCCCCCATGCGGTTCTCCCTTCTGTTCCGCTGGTTCCCCCGGGAGGAATGCGTTCAGCGGCGTTCGGTCGGCCTGTGCAAAGAAAAGGCCGCCGGGTCAACCGGCGGCCGTGAACGTGCGGTGCGACCAGCGCTCAGCGCAGGCCGCCCGAGAACACGATGGTCGCAAAGGTGCGATGCAAGGTATTGCTCGTGAAGTTCCTCATCACCATGCCCGGCGCACTGGTGACCACCTGTCCCACCTTGACCTTGGTCTGGGGCACGGCAACCCAGGTCTTCGCCCCCGGGGTGGCTTCGATCTGCACGTAGGTATAGCCGCCCGAGTTCATGGTCTCCGTGACCTTTCCCGAAAGGGAAATCGCATCCGAAGGCATCTGCTGCATCTGGGCCGCGGGGGTCTGCGCCGCCTGGTTGGCCTTCTTGCAACCGCTCATGCCGAGCAACACCAACGTCACTGCCGCTGCCGCGACCACTGCATACCGTTTCATTTTCGTTCTCTCCTCGTGCGTAAGTTCCGGGGCCGGCGTCCGCTTCCCCGCCCGCTGCCCGGTCGTCTGTCCAGGACAGGAAATTTTACCGATTTTCGGGCGAAATGCAAGCCCGATTTTCAGGGGAGCCGGCAAGATCCCCGCCGGCCTTCCCAAAGTCCTTTTCGCCGCAAAAGGCACAGAAAGCACAAACGGTATCCCCCCTCCCGGAATTCTCTGTGCATGCTGTGGCTCTGCCCGGTTTTTCCGGAGCGGTCTGCCTTTCCCCGTGCTCTCTGCGTTCCCTGCGACTGAACAAAAAAGGCAGGGCGTCTCCGCCCTGCCTCGCGCGTCTGTTTCTCTCTGCCGGTCCCGTTTACTTGAGCATCGGGTTGGTTACGTCCACTCCCCATTGCGTCGCGCCGTTGTCGTTGCTCGTATACCATTTCAGGGGAGAGCCCGTGTCGTCGACCACCCAGTAGTCGGATTGCGTCGCGGAACCACCGAAGAAGTCCGAGCAGCTCGAAACGTCCTTCGATTGATTGATGACCCATCCGCCGCCGCAGACATTCCCGGTGTTTAAATCGGCGACCATGGCGGCCGAGCCCGCGACGGCCGTCTGGGAGGTAAAATGGATCGTCGCCGCGGTTGCCAGCGCGGTTGCCAGTCCGCTCGGCGCCGTGGTGGGAGTGCTCCCATTCATCCAGACCGCCGTGTGGGTCGCGCCCAGGGTGACCGTGCCGGTGCCCGTTATCCGCAGGTCCGGGGTCGCTGTTTCCGTGCAGTTCTGCGTCGTGTTCGTGGCCCACATGGACGAGGTGAAGGTGAATCCCGACCCGCTGACCGCGATCGTCGCCTTGTTGTCCGACGGACCGCCGGTATCGAACGAGCAATTGCCCCAGGTGCCGCTCATGTTCACGGGGTTGCCCGAGGCCCCCGTTACGCTCAGCCCCGCTCCCGGCAACGTGTTGTTGCCGGAACTGCTGCTACTGCTGCCGCAACCGCTGAAAGCGACGACCGCTGCAAGGAGGAGCAAAACCGTAACGACCCTGCTTGTGTATTTCATGGTCATTCCCCTTTCTGCGAAACGCGTTTTTGAGAGGGGAATATAAGGTGAATGCCCGAGCATTGTCAACAAATTATTTTTGAAAATGTAAAGTACATCATACTGTAATTATATGCATTTTTTTATCACCATCGCGGAATAACGAAAAAACTAGAAAAAAAAGGCAGGGTGTCGCCACCCTGCCCCGAAAAGCACTTTCGCGATCGTATGCTCCGCTTATTTCATCATGGGGTTGTTCACGTCGACGCCCCATTGGGTAGCGCCGTTATAACTGTTTTTTTCTGCCCCTTGTCATCACTGCGCCCGCGCCTGCTCGTGGTACATCCGCTTCAGCTCCTTCTTCAAGATCTTGCCGGTGGCGGTCCGGGGCAGGTCGGCGGTGAACAGGAAGCGCCGCGGGATCTTGAAATGGGCCACGTGCTTTGCCAGGTATTCGCGCAGCTCTCTGGGCTGCGCCTGCGCGTTCTCCCGGAGCACCACGTACATCATACCCAGCTCCTTGCCCTCCTCGTGCTCGTGCGGCACGCCGATCATGGCGCACTCCTGCACCGCGGGGTGGCGGAGCAGGACCTCCTCCACCTCGAAGGGATAGACGTTCAGGCCGTCCACGATGATCAGGTCCTTCTTGCGGTCGATGATCCGGATGTGGCCCGACTCGTCGAGCTTGGCGATGTCCCCGGTGTAGAGCCAGCCGTCCCTGAGGGTGCGCGCCGTGTCCTCGGGCTTGTTGAGGTATCCCTGCATGACGTTCCTGCCCCGCACCAGGAGCTCGCCGGGCACGCCGAACGGGCACGGGGTGCCGTCGTCGTCCACCACCTTCACCTCGATGCCCGGGAGCGGCAGGCCCACGGTGCCGTGCTTGCGCCGTTCGTCGTCGAGCGGGTTGAAGGACACGACGGGCGCCGCCTCGGTCAGGCCGTACCCCTCCAGGAGCGGGACCTTGAAGGCCGCCTCGAATTCCCGGGACACCGCAACGGGCAGCGGGGCCGCGCCCGAGACGCAGAGCCGCAGGTTCAAGAGGGGCTTCACGTACCAGGGCATCTTCCGCTCGGCCAGGATCTTGTAGATCGTGGGGATGGCCACGAAGAGCGTGATCCGGTCCAGGATGAGGCTCTTCACCACGCGGTTGAAGGGCCGCACCGACGGGAGCAGCGAGATCATGGCGCCCGTGATGAGCGGCAGGATCACGCAGACCGTGTAGGTGAAGGAATGGAAGAGCGGCAGGAAGACCACGAACCGGTCCTTGCGGGTGATGTGGATGACCTCCGTGGCTGCCTGGGCGTTGGCCAGGAAGTTCGCGTGGGTCAGGAGCGCTCCCTTGGGATGGCCGCTGGTGCCCGAGGTGAAAAGGATGGTCGATACGTCGTCGGCGGTATGCGCCGGCGGAACGAAGGAGCCGGTATCCGTCTTGGCCTGGGCGAGCTCGGTGAGCCGCAGGAGCGAGCGGGAGTCCCGGGGGGCGAGCTTCTTCGCCGTGACCGCGCACTCGGCGTCGTAGAGGCAGAAGACCACGCCCGCGTCGTCCAGGATGAAGTCGATCTCCTCGGCGGTCAGGAGGTTGTTGAGCGGCAGGACCACGCCCCCGCCCCGGATCACGCCGAAATAGGCCGCGATGTAGTGCGGGCAGTTGTGGCAGAGGAGCGCCACCCGGTCACCGGGCCGCATGCCGCGCCTTACCAGCTCCGACGCGAACACGGTCGCGAGCCGGTCCATTGCGGCGTAGGAAAACTTCTTGCCTTCGAACTTGACGAAGGTTGCGTGTCATTTTTCACGAGCATTCACCCACCCTATTTTCATGACCATTCACCCACCTTCGGCGCTCCTTAGGTGGTCGTAAACTCGGGGTTGAAGGCCGGGGTCACTATAGCATATTTTTTATCCTCGGA
>JBJKRX010000136.1:0-5921 GCA_046704425.1 Nitrospirota bacterium | reverse complement strand
CCGGACCATGCGGACCGCGATCGACGCCTTCCACCGGTACTGCCTGTAGCACCAGCTTACGACGGACGACTGCAAGCTGGACCAGTAATATTATCCGGCGACGCTCTAACTCCTGACCGGGCCGCTAAAGCTGGCGGGCAGGGTGGACCGGACGCGACGCTATCTCCGGCGCATCCCGAAGGACCCCCTGATGCCGGTCACGGATCCGGACAATCCGAACAACTGGGGCCTCCGGTCCCACAGCGACGATCCGGATTCGACGGAGTGGGGGGGCACCGACGTGTACGACGTCTACTCGAAGAGCGATGCCGTCGGCATCGACGGGACGCGGTATTCCACATGGTGATCCGAAGGGGAGGGCCGATGACGGCGGCACGACGGCGGTCGATCGCGGGCTTTACGCTCATCGAGCTCATGATCGTGCTCGCGATCATGGGCATCCTCCTGACCATCGCGCAGCCGCAGCTCAAGCGATCGCTCGTCAAGGCGCGGGAAGCGGTGCTCAAGGAGGACCTCTTCCGCATGCGCGACGCCATCGATCAGTACTACGCCGACAACGGAACCTATCCTCCGGCCCTCACGGACCTGATCAACGCCCAGGACTCGTCGAAGAGCTATCTCCGGGCGATCCCCAAGGACCCCTTCACCGGCGCGGAAGACTGGATCACCGTGGCGCCGGAAGGGGACAACGAGACCGGCGTGTTCGACGTGCACAGCGCGAGCCGGCTCGTGGGCCTGGACGGCACGCCCTACAACGATTGGTGAGGTACGGCCGCATGCCTCCGGCATGCCGTCGCGCCTGCGGCGCATCTTGACTTGCGGAGAATCCATTTGCTATTATCCCGTCATGCCGCTCTTTCAGTATAAGGCCGTCCGGGACGACGGCGCCACGCTGCGGAGCACGGCCCCGGCCGCGGATGCGGATGAGCTCCGCCGGGAGCTGGAGGACAAGGGCTACCTCGTCCTGAGCATCCGGAAAAAGGGAGGCGGCGGCCTGCGCGGCGCCGTGACGCCGCAGGACCTGCTCCTGTTCACCCAGGAATTCGCGACCCTCGTCAAGGCGGGGCTGCCGATCCTCCCGTCGCTCGACATCCTGCGGCGCAGGACGGAAAAGCCGGCCTTCCGGATCGTGCTGGACCGGATCGCGGAGGACATCACGGGCGGCATGGCCCTCTCGGACGCCCTCGCGCGGCACCCGCTCGTCTTTCCGCCGCTCTTTGCGGCCACGGTGCGGGCGGGCGAGAAGAGCGGCGCGCTCGTGGACGTCCTGCGCCGGTTCATCGAGTATCAGAAGAGAATGCTGGCCGTCAGGAAGAAGCTCGTCGCGTCGCTCGTCTACCCCGTGTTCCTCGTCCTGGCCCTCTGCGCGGTCCTGGCGATCTTTACGTTCTACGTCATCCCGAACTTCGCGCTGATGTACGGGGACCAGCGGACCGCGCTGCCCTGGATCACCGCGGCCCTGATCGCGCTGACCACGGCGCTCAGCCGCTACGCCCCCTTCGTCTTCGCGGGGCTGGCCGCGGCGATCGCGGGGGCGATCGTCTGGGGGCGGTCCCCGAAGGGCCGCGCTGCCCTGGACGGCCTGAAGCTCCGGATCCCGCTGGTGCGGTCCGTCCTGGCGCAGTATCTCCTGGCACAGATCACGCGCACGCTGGCGACCGTGCTGCGGGGCGGCATCCCGCTCGTGCAGGCGATCGACGTGACCGCCGGGGTGATCGACAACAGCGTCATGACGCGGCGCCTCGCCGCCGTGCGCGGGCTCGTCACCGAGGGCACGGGCCTCGCCGCGGCGATCGAACGCGCCGCGCTCGCGCCGGACATCCTGGTCCGGATGGTCGAGGTGGGGGAGCAGTCCGGGGACCTGCCGCAGGTGCTCGACGACGTAGCGGACTTTTACGACCAGGAAGTGGAGAACCGGCTCGCCGCCATCACCACGCTGATCGAACCCGTGCTCATGCTCGCGATGGGGATCATCATCGCCGTGATCGTGGTGGCCCTGTATCTGCCGATCTTCCAGATGGGAGCGCACATCCAATGACCTCGTATCGCAGGAGACGTTTGGGAGAGATCCTCTCGGCCATGGCCGCGGTGACGCCGGAGCAGGTCGCCGGCATCCTGGCGCAGCCCAATCCCCAGGGGCTGCGCATCGGCGAGCGCCTGCTCGCCGAAGGCCTGATCGACGAAGAGGTCCTCGCGCGGGCGCTCGCGGAACAGCGCGACATGCGCTACACGGACCTGCACGACTTCCGCATCAATCCGGCGTTTTTCGAGACCATCCCGGTGGACCTCATGCAGCGGCGCGGGTTCGTGCCCCTGGAGGACGGGGGCGAGGTGCTCGTCGTCGCCCTGAGCGACCCCAACGACATCCCGGCCATCGACGAGCTCGAGATGCTCCTGGACCGCCAACTCGAGATCCGCGTCTGCTCGCCCTCGGCCATCGACGCGGCGCTCAAGCGGAGCGGCGGCTCGGAACGGGTCCTGCACGCGGTCTCCGAGGACTTCAAGCTGCAGATCGTGAAGGAGACCGACGAGGGGGAGAGCGAGGAGACGCTCTCGCTGGAGACGATCGAGCGAGATGAGAGCCCCATCATCAAGCTCATGCACACCACGATCTTCGACGCCCTGGAGCGGCGCGCCAGCGACATCCATATCGAGACGACGGACCGGAACGTCTGGATCAAGTACCGCATCGACGGCGTGCTCTACCCGGCAACGGAACCCATCGACATCAAGCACCACAGCGCCATCGTCTCGCGCATCAAGGTGATGAGCGACCTGGACATCGCCGAGCGCCGGGTGCCCCAGGACGGCAGGTTCAAGATCCGCACCGCGGAGAAGACGATCGACTTCCGCGTGTCGATCATGCCCGCCGCCTTCGGCGAGGACATCGTGATCCGCATCCTCGACAAGGAGTCCATCACCGCGGGCGTGAACGCCCTGCGGCTCGACAGCCTGGGGTTCGACGGGGACGACGTCCGGCGCTTCCGGAGGAGCATCCGCGAGCCCTACGGCATGGTGCTCGTGACCGGACCCACGGGGAGCGGCAAGACCACGACGCTCTACGCGGCCATCAGCGAGATCACGACGGGCGAGGACAAGCTCATCACCATCGAGGACCCCGTGGAGTACCAGCTTCGCGGCGTGGTCCAGATCCCGGTGAACGAGAAGAAGGGGCTCACCTTCGCCCGGGGGCTCCGGTCCATCCTGCGCCACGATCCGGACAAGATCATGGTGGGCGAGATCCGCGACGCCGAGTCCGCCCAGATCGCGGTCCAGTCCGCGCTCACCGGCCACCTGGTCTTCACCACGGTCCACGCCAACAACGCCTTCGACGTGCTCGGCCGCTTCCTGAACATGGGGATCGAGCCGTACAATTTCGTCTCGTCGCTCAACTGCATCCTCGCGCAGCGGCTCGTCCGGATCCTCTGTCCGCACTGCAAAAAGCCGGTGACCCTGTCCGCCCGGGAGCTCGAGGACTCCGCCGTGGACCCGGCCCGCGCCGGGGCCGCGCGGTTCTCCGACGCAACAGGCTGCAAGGAGTGCAACTTCACGGGGTTCCGGGGCAGGAAAGCGGTCACCGAGTTCCTCGACCTCTCGGACCGCATCCGGGAGATGATCCTGGAAAAGCGGCCGTCGTCGGAGATCCGGAAGGCGGCAATCGCCGAGGGCATGACGACCCTGCGCCAGTCAGCCGTCGCCAAGGTCCTGGCGGGCGAGACGACGCTCAAAGAGATCAACCGGGTGACCTTCATCGAGTGACCGCCGGGAGTCAGCCCATGGTCCTGCACCCTTTGCACCGGCAGCGCCTCCTCCGCGATTCGCGCGGCTTCACCTATCTTGCGCTGCTCGTGGCGCTCATCATCATCGGGATCAGCATGGGGGCTGCGGCGCGGTACTGGGCGAACGTCGTACTGCGCGAGAAGGAGGCCGAGCTGCTCTTTCGCGGGGACCAGTACCGCAGGGCCATCGAGTCGTACTACCTCGCGATCCCCGGCAGGCAGGAGTATCCTCAGCGCATCGGCGATCTCTTGAAGGACAACCGGACCGCCACGGGCCGCCGCCATCTGCGCAGGAAGTACAAGGACCCCATCAGCGGCAAGGACTTCGTCCTCATCCGCGATCCTGCGACACGGCGCATCATCGGCGTCCGCAGCCCGAGCGACAAGGAGCCGCTCAAGCAGGCGGATTTTCCCGACCCCTACCAGGACTTCGCGGGCAAGAAGAAATACAGCGAATGGCAGTTCGTTACCACGATCAAAACGCCGCTTCCGGTCCGCAGCACGCTTCCGATCATCCGTCCCTTGCAGCCCGCGCCGTTCGGCCGGTGACGGCCCAGACGGCGCTGCTCTCCGGCGTCAGAGATCGGGCTCCCATTCGAGGTCCCCGATCAGTTCCCACTGGATGAAATTCCTGATCCGCAGCGCAACCTCTTCCGGGATGTTGACGAACCGGACCCCCATGCCCGGCTCCGCCTCGATCTGCACGGCGAGCTGGGCCGCCCGGACGACTTCAGCCTCGATCCGCAGCCCTTCCGTATCGCGCGGCAGCCGGAATCGCACGTGCAGGACCGTGCCGTGGGGCAGCGGGCTCAGCGTGCGGAGATACATGCCGCCTTCCGATAGATTGATGCAGGTCAGCTCTTTTTCCGGGGTCCCTTCCTCGATCTCTACGCGCAGGCGCACGGTCGCGCGCGGCGTCTGGCGCGGTTCGCCGGTCAGCCTCCCGAGCACGCCGTAGACGATGGCAAGGTCCAGGGGCTTGATCAGCACCGCGGAGGCCCCACGGGCGATCAGCGCCTCCTCGGAGAGGACGGCCTGCCGCGTGGTGCATACCACGAGCGGCAGTGTGTTTACCGATCGGTCGTTCCGGAGGAGCGTAACGGCGCTTATCAAGGCCGTCTCGTCCAGGTCGCCGTCGAGCAGAACGAGATCGACGGGAAAGTCCTTTGCCTGGCGCGCCCCTTCCTCCGCAGAGGAGACCAGCAGGGGGGCGTACCAGATCCGCTTCAACAGGACCCCCAGGTAGAGCTTGCCGGCTGCGGAACGGCTTATGATCAGGACGCGTTTCTGCGAAGCCATCGAAATCTCCCTCCCCGCGGCGTGAGCGACGCCGCACTAATTAAACCATGCCGGATATGTCATGTCAACCGTTTTGCTGTTCATCGCAGACACCTGCGACGATTGATCGAACGGCAGGGTATCTGCCGGTCCGGGGGAAGGATGCAGTAGGGCGTTCGTCACGCAGCCGGAGGGGCTCTCCGTGTGCATGGTGATGCTTATTTTTTTTACGCAAACAAGTTAAATGTGTTAAAATATAGGCCACGTGTCCGAGCGCGGCCTCATTATCCCCGACACGAGACGAATTCCATCCGAAGCGAGGGTCTGCATGAAGAAAGCCTTCCTCGTCCTGTGGGGCATTGCGGCAAGCATTTACTGCTTTGCTTTGCCGCAGATCTCCTTTGCGCAGCCGTCCGAAGAAATGCAATTTCTGCAGATGTACTTCACGCCCGACGAACTCGTTGTCGAAGCCCCCACCCGGTCCCCGAAATCGATCACCCAAACCGCCGAGGACGTAACGGTCGTTACCGCCGACGACATCCGGAGGATGAACGCGCATACCGTGGCGGATGTCCTGAACGAGGTCACGGGAGTGCAGGTATTCCAGACCGGCGGTCCGGGAAGCATTGCGCAGGCCTATATCCAAGGTTCGGACACGCGCCACGTGGCGGTCTACCTGGACGGAATCCCGCTCAACAACCTGTCTGATAATGTGGCGGATCTCGGCGTCATCCCCGTGCAGAACATCGCCAAGATCGAGATCATCAAAGGCCCGGCTTCGTCCGCCTGGGGCTCGGCCTTGGGAGGCGTGATCAATATCATCACCAAAGAGGGATCTGCCTCGCCGACGAACATGGTCTCCGC
>JBJKRX010000135.1:0-11296 GCA_046704425.1 Nitrospirota bacterium | reverse complement strand
CTCATCCCCTCCACCAAGACCGAGGGGGACGCGACGACCACCTTCTCGGAGTACGTGAAGAACATGCCGCTCGCCCAGCCCGAGATCTACTACATCACGGGCAGGGAGGACGAGGACATCCGGCAGTCGCCCTACCTCGAGGCCTTCCGCAAGAAGGGCTACGAGGTCCTGATCATGACCGACGACATCGACGACGTGATCATGGGCGGACTCGGGGAATACCAGGGCAAGAAGCTCAAGTCGGTCGTGAAGGGCGACGTGACCATCGACAAGCCGGGCGCGGCCGAGGAGGAGAAGACCAAGGAGCAGTTCGGGTCACTGCTCACGCGCATGCAGGAGCAGCTCAAGGACGAGGTGAAGGAGGTGCGCCTGTCGGGCAGGCTCACGGACTCGGCCTGCTGCCTCGTGGCCGACGAGGGCGGGCTCGACCCCCAGATGGAAAAGCTGCTCAAGTCCATGGGCCAGGAGGTGCCTGCGCAGAAGCGCATCCTCGAGATCAACCCCACGCACCCGGTCTTTTCGGCCATGAACGACCTGATCGCGGCGGGCAACGACGCCCGGGTGAAGGAATACATCGGCCTGCTCTACGACCAGGCCCTGTTGCTCGAAGGTTCGCGGATCAAGGAGCCGGCAGCCTTTGCCAAGGCGATCAGCAATCTCATGTCCGAGATCGCGCGGAAAGAGGCGGCCAAGGGATAAGACCTGCGGGGTTTATGCTTCGGCCTTGGACCACCGCCCCTTGAAGGGCAGGATGTTCCTGAGCAGCGGGACCGCAAGCCGGTAGAGCAGAAGCCCGGCAGCGTCTGCCCCGAGGTCGAATACCGAGCAGGTGCGGTAGGGCAGGAAGTACTGCGTCACCTCGATGGCGAAGCCGTACCCGAGCAGCGTGAGTGCGGTTGCGGCCCCGAACTCCTTCTCCGGCCGGGAAAAGTCCAGGAGCAGCGCCAGCACGAAGAAGGCGAATGCGTGCTGGATCTTGTCGTTCACGTCCTTGACGACCGGCAGGGCAATGCGCGTGACGGCAAGCCAGGAGATGGCGATAACGGCCGCTGCCAGGAGCATCCGGTACGCGAGCGTGGTTGTGCGTGTCTGCATAATCCTCCCCGTTTTTTCCTTAATACCCAGCCTGGTTTTCCCGCAGAGGCGCCGGGGCGCAGGGAAACCCTGATAACTCTTTGGGGGGTAAGGCCTCTTCCCGTCTTACTAAAGCCTTCTCCGCGCTGCCTAGAGGCACCTACTTTTGGCTCCGCGCCTCCGCGCGAGACAGGCCTTGCTCTTGCTACATGAATCCGACAAATCCAACTCACTCCCGGCAGAGCCGCTCGATGCACGACCGCATCTGCTCGGCCGCCGCTTCGATGCTTTCGAGCAGATGGAACTGGACCCGGGCGCGGTGCAGGTTGTGCGCGGGATAGGCGATCTTGAAGTATCGGTCCCCCTGGAGATAGTCCGTCAGGAACCGGATCCCCAGCTCGAAGGTGATGACCGCCGTTGCCTGCGGCAGGAGGGCCCGTTCCGCCGCGGTCAGGAACGCGCCTGCCTCACTCAGGTATCCGGCTGCGATCGCCTCGTACAGCCCGAGATCGATGACGGCCGCGGCAGGGGTTGCCGCGTCCTCGCCCGCCCGATTCGTTGCGGACCGCACGCAGTCGCCGAAGTCGAAGTGCACGATCCCGGGCTTGACCGTGTCCAGGTCGATCATGCAGAGCGCCTCGCCGGTGTCCTTGCGGACCATGACGTTGTTCACCTTCGGGTCGTTGTGCACGACCCGAAGCGGAATGGCGCCGCTCTGCAGGCGGTCGAGAAGGAGCGGCGCCAGGTCCCTCCGCCGGGAAACGAACCCGGCTTCCGCCGCGATGGCCCCGGCTCTCCCCCGCGGATCGGATCGCACGGCGGCATCGTACTCCGCGAGACAGCGCGGCGTATGATGAAACCCCGGCAGCGTGTCGTGCAGCTTCCCGGGATCGAGGTCGGCAAGGAGCCGCTGAAACCTGCCGAGGCCCTTCCCGATTGCATAGGCATGCTTCCCGTCCTGCACCTGATCGAAGACGGTCCCTGATTCGATGAAGTGGAACATCCGCCAGGCTGCGCCCGCCGCGTCCCGGTAATAGGTCGCGCCGTCCCGCGTATGCATGAGCGCGGGCACGGTCCCGTCGGGGTCCTCCCCCTCCGCGCGGAGCCGCCCGGCGATATGGGCGGTCACGAGCTCCACGTTCTCCATCACCAGGTCGGGACGGCTGAATACGGCCGTGTTCATGAGCTGGAGGATATACTTCCGGAGCGCCCCCTGCCCCGCGAAGGTGCAGAGGTAGGTGTCGTTGATCAGTCCGGAGCCGAAGGGCACCGCCTTGGTCGGCGCGCCGGCAACGGCAAAATGCGACAGCACGTCGCGCAGGGAGGTCGGGATCATGGCGCGCTCATTCGGGATCAAGCGGGCGACTCACTTCCTCCCGGTGACTAAAAATACCGGGAACTCGCGCGTCCCGCCGCCCGGCGCTTCGCGGGTCATCACCGCGGCCGTGGTGTCGCGGACGTCCCGGAACCCCGCTCCGCGCAGCAGTTCCGCCACCCGCTTCCGTTCGAACCCCTTATGGAACACGCCGGTATTATCGCCGTGGAACGACCCGTCCTCGGCGTCCAGGTCCGCGGCGGCCACGATCCCGCCCGGGCGCAGGAGGTCGTACCACTGGCCGAAGAGCGCCGTCGTGTCCGGTACGTGGTGCATGGTCATGCTGCTGACGACGAGGTGGAATTGCTCGTCGATCCGCTCGCCCTTCTCGAAATCCAGGAGCCGGGTCCGCACGTTGGCAAGCCCCTGGGAGCGGACCTTCTCCTCCAGGACGCCGAGCATGCCTGCCGAGCTGTCCACGCCCGTGATCGTCCTGACCAGGGGCTGCAGCCGAAGCGTCACCAGCCCCGTACCGCACCCGAAGTCGAGTGCGTCCATCTCCTTCGCGGGCCGCACCTCCCGGATGATCGCCTCGGCAACACCGGCCGCGAGCTTGACCCTGCCGGGATTCGCGTCCCACTGTGCCGCTTCGGCGTCGAAATTCCTGCGTTCACCTGTCTGCATGTTCTGCCTTCCTCCCGTGTCGATGATGTCGGATTATACCACTCCGTCGGCGGAGGAGACAATGTCTGCGGCTTGCCGCCGGCGTATCTGCGGGATCCGCGAAACAGGTTCTGCATGAAGCGGAGAGCGGTATGGCGAGGTTATGGCTTGACGAATGGGGGGGATTATTTCTTGAGATCCTTGGCGTAGAGCTTCTTGGCGCAGTCGGGGCAGATGCCGTGCGAGAACTCGGCTTCCGAATGGTCCCGGATATACGCCTCGATCTGCTGCCAGTACCCGTTGTCGTCCCGGATCTTCTTGCAGGAGGCGCAGATCGGCAGGAACCCGCTCAGGAGCTTCACCTTGTCCAGCGCGGCCTGCAGCTCGGCGATCAACTGTTCCCGCTCCTCCCGGTAGCGCGCGGCCGCCTTCCGGGCCGCGATCAGCTCCGCGCTTTTTTCGATCGCCGCAACCAGCCGCGCAAGTTCCATGGGCTTCATGACGTAGTGGTCGATGCCCGCCTCGATGGCATCCAGGAGATAGGAAGCCTCGCTGTACGCGGTCGTCACGATGATCGGGATGTCCCGATCGGCTGCACGGATCTCCTTTGCCATCCCGAGGCCGTCCATGACCGGCATGAGGATGTCCGTCACGACCAGGTCGGGGTGGTGCCTGCGGAACAGCTCCAGCCCTTCCACCCCGTTCCGCGCGGAATAGACCGTATCGACGCGCGCCGTCAGGAACTGTTGGATCTGGTCGCGGGTGGTCTCCTCGTCTTCGACATAGAGGAGCGAAACGGGAAACCGCTTATACGTGTTCATGGCCGTCCCTCTTCCCGGGGTAGGGCAGATCGATCGTGAAGAGCGCCCCGTCCGCCGCATTCTCCACGGACAACGTTCCCAGCATGTGTTTTTCCACGATCGTCTTCGACATGTACAGCCCCAGCCCCGTCCCCTTCGACGGCCCCTTGGTGGTGAAGTAGGGGTCGAAGACCCTGCCGAGCACGGCGGGCGGGATCCCGCCCCCATTGTCGCCGATCGTGAGCACCACCCGGTCCGCGTTCTGATAGAAATCGAAGCGCAAATACCCGCGCTGCGCCGCCGCCAGCCCCCCCCGGCGACGCCGTTCCAGGATCGCCTCCCGCGCGTTGTTCACGAGGTTCAGCACCACGTGTTCGAACTCGTTCTTGTATCCCTCGACCGCCTTTTCCGCGCAGATGACGATATCATTCTCGTTCTCGTAGGAGACGTGGTGCGTGTGGCACGTGAGGCGGTAGCCGATGTGGTCGGCGGCGAGCTGCGCGGATACGAGCGCCAGCACGTCTCCCACGGCGCGCATGGCATCGAATATCGCCTTTCCCTTGTCGGGCTTGTAGAAGTTGCGGAAGTCGTCGATCGTCTTGGACATGCGCATGATCTGGGCCATGGCCTTTTCCACCATCTGCTCCAGATAGGCGCCGTCCAGCTTCCCGCTGGCGTAGGCATCCTCCATGTTCTGGACGATGAGGCCGACCACGTTCAGGGGCTGGCGCCACTGGTGCGCGATGGCGCCGAGCATCTCGCCCATGGCCGCCAGCTTGGATTGCTGGATCAGCATCTGCTCGTTCTTGTTGCGGATGGCGATCTCCTCCTCCACCCGCTTTTCGAGGTTCCGCGTCAGGTCTTCGAGCTGCCGGGTCTTGTCCCGCAGGGCCTCGTCCGCCCGCTTGCGCCCGGTGATGTCGCGGAAGATCCCGATGGCGTACGCTTTGCCGCCGAGGTGGATCGTCGCGGCGCCGACGTCGGCATAGAAAACGCTCCCGTCCTTCCGCAGCACCGGCAGGTCCTCGGCGATCGTCTTCTCCCCGCGCACCTGCTTCTCGAACTCGGCCAGGACGCGGTCGACGTCCCGCGGGGGATGGATGTCCCTGATCCCCAGGGTGGGGATCTCCTCCGCTTCGTAGCCGAGCATGGCACAGGCGGTCTTGTTCGCAACGGTAAATCGTTGGGACGCTACGTCCGCGATCAGGATCCCGTCGTTCGCGTTGTCGAAGATGCTCCGGAACTTTTCTTCCGATTCCTGCAGGGCTTCCTGGGACAGCTTCTGCAGGGTGATGTCCTGGACGATGCCCACCATGCGCTCGGGCTTCCCCGCTGCGTTCCGGATCACCCGGCCGATCGTGTGCAGCACCGCGGTCGAGGAATCCTTGCGGAAGAACGTATAGTCCATATCGAGCGTCCGCGTGCCGGCGAGCGCCTCCTCGATCGCCTGCTGGAACTGCCCCCCGCTCTCCGGATGCATCGTGGAGAGTATGAGCCCGTAATCGGGCTCGATCTCGTGCGGCTCGTAGCCGTAGATGCGGTACAGCTCGTCGGACCAGAAGACCCGGTTGGTGGTCACGTCCCATTCCCAATTGCCCACGTGGGCGATGCGCTGCGCCTCGTTCAGCCGCGCCTCGCTCGTGCGCAACGCGTCCTCCGCGCGCTTGCGCTCCGTCACGTCCCGGATCACGCTCAGGAGCACTTGCCTCCCCTGGAATTCGATGACCCGGGTGTTGATCTCGACCGGCATGATCGTCCCGTCTTTTTTCACATGCGCCGACTCGATCGTAAGCTGGCCGGTGCGCCGGAGGCGCTCCAGACGCTCCGGCAGCATCGCCGCATAGGAGGGATGGTCCAGTCGGTCGAGGGTCAGGGCCAGGAGCTCGTCCTTGGTGTACCCCAGCCGCTCGTAGCCGACCGCATTGGCGTCCAGGATCCGCCCCTGCAGATCGACGATGAAGATGCCGTCGCTCGCGGACGCGAAGAGGGTCCGGAATTTTTCCTCGCTCTGGCGGAGCGAAAGCTCCATCCGCTTCCGTTCCGTGATGTCGCGGCTGATCCCCACGAGCCCGGAAATCACGTTGGCGCCGTCGTAGATCGGGGCCTTGATGGTTTCGAGGTAATGGACCTCGCCGTTCCGCTGCGGATACTCCTCTTCGGACCGCACCGGCGCCCGCGCGCGGAGAACGGCCTGGTCGCTCTGCCGGCACGCGGCGATGGTGGCGGGCGGCAACAGCCCCTCGTCGGTCTTGCCCAGGATCTCCGCGCGGCTGCGGCCCAGGGATGCCTCCAGGGCCCTGTTCACGATCTGATACCGGCCCTCGCCGTCCTTGAAATAGACCAGGTCCGGGATGGCGTTCACGAGGGTGTCCAGCCGCGCGTTGATCTCCCGGAGCTCGCGTGCGGCGCGCCTGCTCTCGGTGACGTCCTGCCAGATCGCCTGGATGACGGTATTCCCTTCGAGCAGCACCGGCTGGGCCACCACGTGCATGTCCCGGAACTCTCCGGTCTTCGTCCGGTGCGCGACGTCGAATTCCGCCCTTCCGGCCCGGATGATCCCTTCGATCCGGGCATGGACGGCTGCCTGCGTCTCTGCGGGGTCGATATCGGAAATGCCGAGGCTCCGGAACTCCTCACGGGAATAGCCCAGATGACGACAGGCCGTCTCGTTGAACTCCACGATCCTGCCGTCCCGATCGATGATCAGGATGCCGTCCGGCGACTGGTCGAACAGGGCGCGGTAGCGCTTCTCGCTCTCCAGGCGGTGGTTCTCGGCCCGTTTCCGGTCCGTAATGTCCCGCACGATGCTGAAGATCACGTTCTTCCCCGCAAGATCGACGACCCGGGCGTTGATCTCCACGGGCATGACGCTCCCGTCCTTGGCAAGGAGCTCCAGCTCGGCGACAACGGGCTCATGCTGTTTCAACCGCGCAAGCCGGTCGGCAGTCGTGGCACGGTACGTCGGATGGTCGAGCTGCGCCACGTTCATGGCCAAAAACTCCTCCCGGCTGTACCCCAGCGGCTCATAGGCAGCCCGGTTGGCATCCAGGATGGCCCCGTCGAGATCCATGATCTCCATGCCGTCGTTTGCGGAATCGAAGAGGATACGCAGCTTCTCCTCGCTCTCCCGGAGCGAACGCTCCATCTGTTTGCGCTCCGTAATATCCCTGCTCACCGACACGATCCCGGTGATCCCGCGCTGCTCGTCGCGGAGCGGCGCCTTGATGGACTCCGTCCAGCGCCGCGTCCCGTTCCTGTTGGACAACTCCTCCTCGACCCGGATCGGTTCTGCGGCCTGCATCGCGGCCTCGTCGCTGCTGCGGCAGATCGCCGCTGCGCCGGGAGGGAAGAGGTCCTCGACGGTCCTGCCCACGAGCTCGTCGCAGGAACGGCCGAGCGTCTGCTCCAAGGCCTTGTTCACGACCACGTACCGGCCCTCGACGTCCTTGAAGAAAACCATATCGGGGATGGCGTCGAGCAGGGCGCCGAGCATGCCGTTCATATCCTGGAGCGTCTCCTCCTTCCCGGCCTGCCGTTCTTCCCCTGCCCTGCGCCGGACGGCCAGCAGCAAGACGACCGCCGGGACGGTCACGACTGCGTCGACGACGCCGATCAGAAGCAAGCCGGCGTCGATCCTGCCCCAGCGGACCAGGCTGATGACCGCGTTCGTGCAGACCGTCCCGAGCACCGCGAGGCCTGCGGCGAACCAAAGCCAGCCCCGCACGCTGATCGTCCTGCGTTTATCGATCGCACCTGCACCCATCGTTCCCCCCTGCGCATGCCTCATTCCCGGCACGGCATATCTCGGACCGATCGCGGTCCTTTCGCATCATGCACTCACTAGGATATCCTCGGTATCTCTTGCGACCAGGCGCGGTCTCTCACCTGAAATGCGCCGGCGAGGAGGACCTGCGTCCTGTTGTTTTCTGCGGGGCGATAAAAGTAATTCTATTGTAGCACAATTTCGCGCAAAAACAGCCCATTCCGAACCTGTTTCATGCGGCCCTGTTCGGCAATCCTCATCAGGTCCGGGAGTACGCTGCCGGCGTTTCCGGCACCGTGGGGAGTTTCGTTTCGAGAGGCGTTAGCGGGCGGAATTGGCCTGGATGGCCTGGTAGAGGCGCTGCACGAGGGCCTGGTTGTATCCGTGCGAGGTCATGTTCGCGGTGATGCGCCCCCGGATGGGCAGGCCGAGGAGGTAGAGGTCGCCGATCAGGTCCAGGACCTTGTGCCGGACGAATTCGTCGGGATAGCGGAGCTGCGTATTGATGACCTTGCCGTCGTACATGATGATGTGGGAATGCAGGTACCCGCCGCCGACCTTGCCCAGCTTCTGGGCAAGCTCGATGTTCTCGAAGGTGTTGAAGGAGCGGGCCGGGGCGATGTCGCGGCTGAAGGAATCACGCGCGGGATTGAACGTGAGGATCTGCTCGCCGATGGGGAGCGGGTAGGCGACCCGCATCGCGATCTCGAAGCCGTCAAAGGGCTCGGCGAAGAGGTGCTTCTCGTCCCGCGTCTCGCTGCCCACCGCGATCTTGCGCCGCACCACGGCGACCTTGGTTGTGGCGGATTGCTCCACGATCCCCGCCTCCTCGATCAGCTTGCAGAAGTCCTTTGCCGAGCCGTCGACGTTCGGGATCTCCTCTTCGACCTTGACGAGCACGTTGGTGATGCCGTACATGGACAGGACCGCCATCAGGTGCTCGACGGTGCGCACCCGCCGCCTGCCGTTGTCCAGCGTGGTGGAGTTGGCCGAAAAGGTCTTCGCGCCGCCGTTTGCGGAGAAGTCCTCCAGGGAGGTGATGTGTCCGCGGATGGTCTGACCGTCGAGGGTCTGGAAGACGATCCCTGCGCCGGGCCCCAGGGGGCTCAGGATGATCCCGGTGTTCCTGCCGCTCAGGAGCCCGATGCCGTTCAGGACCATGTTCCCCCGGAGGGTGCGCTGCGGGACCGGGGATTCCTCCACGGTCACTGCGCCGGGCAGCAGCGCAAGGTCCGCGCTCGCGATCTCGAGCCGCGTGTCCGAGGGCAGGACCCCGCCGCGCCCGCCGGGACGGTGTTTCAGGGCAGAGGCCACCTTGTCGAGCAGGACCTCAAGATGCAGCGGCTTCTCCAGGAAATCGTAGGCGCCGGCCTTGATGGCGGCGACGGCGGCCTCGATGCCGGCATGGCCGCTCATCATGATGACCGGCAGCAGGGGATAGCGGGCGTGCAGCCGCTTCAGGAGTTCCATGCCGTCCATCCCGGGCAGCCAGACGTCGAGCAGCACCAGGGCCGGCTCCATGGCATCCAGCCCCTGCCAGAAGCTCTCGGCGTCCGCAAAAGGAAGGGGGTGGTACCCCTCGTCCTTCAGGATGCTCGCCACCGTGGAGGCGATGGAGGGTTCGTCGTCTACGATACAGATCGGGTTCATCATGGGTTTCCGCCGGACGCCCGGAGGGCCGGGTGTCGGCCTGTACTATAGATCATCGTCCCGCGTTTCTCAAGCGCAAAACATGCCTGACGCGGCTCACCGCTTCGCGCTTCCCTGCCCTGCGGCCTCATGGGTCCGGACGATCTTTTCGAGCATGGTCACGATCCCCGTGCTGAGCGAGAAGAGCGAATCGATCGGCAGGTTTTGCTCCGCCGTGACATCGAAGAAGAGGTGGAGCTTCGACTCCATGCCCTCTTCGGGTCTCCAGTAGCAGACCATCACCGGCACCCGGGGGAACGGCTGCAGGACGACCGAGACATCGGAGGCGTAGAGGCCCTTGGACGAGCTTCCGCTGAACAGGGTGATCAGGTCCGGGAAGAGCTCGCCCGACGCGTCGGCGAGCTCGCGGAGCGGATGTTCGCAGCGCTGCGCGAAGAGGCGCGCCCATGTCCGGCCGTGCTCCAGGTCCCGGAAGTGGACCCAGCTCCCTGCCGGGGCCTTGCCTTCGCTCTGCAGCACATAGGCGAGAAAGGGCAGCGCGAACCACGCATGGGTATGGCAATGCGATTGGATCACGCCGCGTTGGTCGATCGCGAAGTCCCGCCCCAGGCAGGAGAGAACGAGCCGGTCGCCGCTCATCCGGCCGCCGAGCAGCCGCGCCCGCGCGGCCAGATCGACCCCGGCCACCTGCGCCTTGAGTTCGCGGAGCGCCTCCTCGCGGATCCGGTCGAGATTCACCTGCGGCTGAACGGCCCCGCCGTACTCTGCGACCACCGCAGGGTCCAGGAAGGGGCAGTCCGCCAGGCTTTTCTCCGCCTTGATGACCGCGGCGGCAAAGGCCATGCAGGAGGAGACGCTGCATTTACGGCAATTCGTCTTCGGCAGGAGCCGGTAGACCTCCAGGGGGGTGCGGAGCGGGGACATGGCGGAAAACCTCACGAACGAGTACCGATACGGTGATTCTCAGACATAGTAGTAAGATCAGGCTTGAATAGCAAGGGATTTCGGACGCTGCCTGCCGGGCATTGAAACCAAGCGGCTTTGTAAGACGTTTTTTCGCGCGGCGAAAAGCAAGGCGCTCCCGCGGACGGAAAGTTGCCGCAACAAGGAGCGCCTGATCGATGGACAATCGAGAATTAGTGCTGGGACGCAGTCCGTATCCCGAACGAAAGCGGCACAGACTCCGCGTTGCGTCGCGGACGGTAACTGCGTGACCTGCTTGGATTATCTACGGTCCCCCGCGTACAGGCATCGCCTGGTACATCCCCCCTTTGCTGCCGGAGGCGATCATCCCTCGATCCAGGTATACGCCCCACGCAGAAGTCGGTGAAGCAACGGAGCTCGTGGACGACCAGTAGAACGTCGATCCCACGCCGCTGAATCCCTGTGCATTGAGCCACGCGGAGACATCCGGCACCCCGGCATTCGTCAGGCTTGCCAGTTCGTTGACGTTCGGCAGCCGCCAGTCGTTATGGCCGCAGAGTGACAGCGTGTTGGCGTAATCCAGCGCCTGTTGCCACCTGACCCAGGAGCCCGACGGGGTCTTCGGCCACATGAGGCCGGTCAGCTTATCGGTGATGCAGTCGACCTCGGCCCCGGAGCCCGCGACGAATCGCGGTGTCGGCCAGGCAGCGCCGACCTGCAGGGCGCCGTCCTGTCCGGTGCCGGCGCAGGCGATCGTTGCGCCGGTCGAATCGACACAGGTGGTCTGTCCGGTCACGGGCAGCTCGATCGTTGAGGAGACGTCTCCCTGGCCGCGCACGACCCAAGTATAGCCGCTCAAACCGCCCTTGTATCCCTCGCCTTCGACGCCGTTATTCATACTGACGACCCAGAACGTCGTCCCGTCTCCGTTGGCAGCGGTCGTCGAGGTCAGATACGCATTTGCCTGTATGTTGCTGAATCCTTGAAGCTCAAGCCAGCCGTAGGCAGTGTCGGAGCCGAAGTTGACGAGGCTTCGCAGTTCGCTCCGGTTCGGCAACCGCCAGTCGCTGTGTCCGCAGAAGGACAGGCCATTCGCGTAATCCAGGG
>JBJKRX010000134.1:0-4430 GCA_046704425.1 Nitrospirota bacterium | reverse complement strand
GGAATGTCCTTGCTCCATTTGTCGAACGCCGTCCTGCTGCAGTTCAGGTAGAGCTTTCCGTCCACGATCTTCCATACCTCGGGATCGGTGACCGCCTTGCGCGACTCCGTCATGGCCCAGGCGCAATACCCGTCATACTGCGGGGCGTATTTCTCCGGATCGGCCGAGAAGAGGTCCCGGTTCTCCTTGGACGAAAAATACCAGGTCATACCATGCCACACGTAGGCAAAGGATGCATTGCCTTTGAGCGCCTTGCCCGCCGTGAAATATGCCACGGTATCGTATCCCTGGATGGCCACCGGCGCCGCAGGATCTGCGACAGCGCTCGCGCCGAGACCGGTCACGAGAAAGAGTGCCATTGCTATGCTCATGAAAAACCCTCCGATCGTTATCTGCCCTTTCATATCCATTACCTCCCTGTGAGAGTCTGCCTTAGAGTATATACCGGATCGTAAATTGAGTTCTCGCGGCGCCTGCTCGCGTCGGGCAATACGATCAATCGCCCGACGGTGCAAAGAGCACATACCCCGTATACTTCTTCATCTCTTCGCGCCGTTTTTGCGACAGCATCAGGCCGATGACACGCAGGAACATTCTTATCGAGAAAGGAAAGACGGGCGGCCGGTGCAATCGGTCGGCTTCCTGCGCAAGATACCGGATCTCCTGCGGCTGCCAGCCGAGTCCGGCAAAGAACCCGAAGTAGTCCCTGGGCTCGAAGCGAAAGGGCGCGTTCTTCATGACCCGGCTCAGGCCGCTCCGGCGCCGGTAGCGGTATGCCTCGGGCGCGAAATAGTCCACGATCCAATAGCGGATGACCGGGATTGCCCGAAGGTCCGCGGCAAGCGCTGCGACGGCGTCTTCGGCAAGGTAAGGGGTCACCGCCTCGGTAAGGACCAGGACCTTCCGGGAACCGTCCGTTGCCTGCGCAAGGGCCTTTTTCCGCGCTTCACTATCGTTGAGATCGAGCTTGATCCGCTCCAGGTGACAGCGGGGCTGCTCGCCATCGAGGTTGCGCTCCTTGAACTCGATGACATGGGCTTGATCGACCTCGATCCAGCGGAGCGACGCAGGGAGCTCCATGCGGTAGGGACGGGTGTCCAGGCCTGCCCCGATATTCAGGATCGTATCCACACCATCGGCAATAGCTGCTTGGATCTGGTCGTCGATGACACAGGTGCGAATGACCACGGTCCAGCCGCCCATAAATGCCTTGGCAGGCAACCCGGCAAGGATCATCTTTCCGCGCTCGCCGGACAGCCGTGCCGCAAGCGGGTCGTGAAAGAGCGTGTCGGGCCGTCCGGACTCTACGGCACGGTACGCCGCAGCCATGAACGCGGTATCGGAAACGTTTTCGATGGGAGAGTCGGTCATATCATATTAGGAGATGCATGCAGTTACAGCTTCACTTTTATCGTGGCCACCGCATTTTCAATCATCATACTATCCAGATAGAAAATGATTTTGCACCACTGTGCTTCACCGATACTTCTCCGCAAGGTGCTTCCGGTATTCCGTCTGCGCTTTTACCGTCTTGGTTCTTCCCGAGACCACACCTGCGATCTCATGGAGGACTGGCGTCTCCCGAACCCGGGACTGCACAGGTACCACAACGAGTTTAAAGTAATCTTCAACCAAGCGGGAAAGACTTATGCCTTTACTCCACGCTATCCGTTTCGCCTTCCTGATTATTTCTTTATCCAGCCGCAAAGTAAGCTTGGCGTTCATTTGACAACTCCTCCTGATGCACACAATCTATTAAGTAGGACGTCATCTGTCAACCGGAAACCGACTGAGAAACGGTCCAGGGAAACAACGCCCTCGTCGTCACCGCATACCAGAGGCCGGCGGAACGCTTCCCGCCGGCCTCTCTTCAAACAGGCATCGGAATGCGATGCCTGGAGATTTCACTTTTCCACCCTGCTATGCGGCCTTGGCCCTGCTGATATATTTCTCGGGATTCCCCAGGAACGCCTTCTTGTCGCTCTCGCTGCAGAAGTAGTAGGAAGTCCCTTTGTATTCGGCTTTGATCGCGTCCGTCGTAACATCCATGCCGCAGATAGGGCATTTTTCTTTGTTCTTCAGGTCAGCCATGGCGTACCTCCTGAATAAATTTTACCACGGCCTTGATTATTCTCGGCGATTCACCCCTACCAATGAACGCAATTTACTACGTTCGTATTAAAAGACACGAAGAAGTCAGAAATAAGAAGTAGGAAAGAAGCCACACCTCCTCCTTCACTTACCTCTGCCTCGTAATTCTTCCGTGGGTTACAGCTGCAGGAGCGCCTCTATCGCTCATCGATCGCCCATGGCGAGGCAGCCCCTTGCGAACAGCATAAGAAGATATTAATTCCTCTCTGATACCAGAAGACATCCTCACTGACTTGCAAGAGGCCGAATTTACGGTATAGTTGAAGCAATGCGCGTTGCTGGGGCGCCGCATTGATCATTTCGACCCATTTCGATCCGAGGAGGAAGTCATGACCTTCCCGAAGCCGGTTCCGCCGAAATCCGCTGCTCTCTTCTTTATCGCCCTGGCCGCTCTCTGCGCGATCAACGCGACCCCGGCCCGTGCCGCAGGCCGAGACGCCGGGCTGATTCAACGGGCAAAAGCGATCTTTGGGACGCTGCCCACGACCATGTCCTCCCCGGATAATCCCATCACCCCCGAGAAGGTGAAGCTGGGCGCAACGCTCTTCTGGGAATCGCGGATCTCCGTGGACGGGACGGTGAGCTGCGCCAAGTGCCACCCCCCGGAACGCTACGGAGCGGACGGGCTTGCGAAGGCGCTCGGGAACAACTGCAGGGAGAACCCGCGCAACTCGCCGAGCATCTTCAACGCGGCGTCCCAGATCGCGGAGCACTGGATCGGAAACCGGACGAGCGTCGAGGACCAGGCCAAGCAGGCCCTCATCGGGCCGCCCTCGTTCGGCATGCCGGACTACGCGTCCGTGGAGGCAATCCTGAAAGGGATGCCGGGGTACGTGGCCTTGTTCAAGGCGGCCTTCCCGCGAGATTCGGACCCGGTGACCGTGGACAACTTCGCCCGGGCCGTGGGCGCCTTCGAGCGGACGCTCACCACCCCGGCGCCCTTCGATGATTTTCTGCGCGGGAAGACCGATGCCCTGAGCGAGCAGGAGAAGCGCGGGCTCCGGGCGTTCCTCGACACCGGCTGCATGACCTGCCACTTCGGGCCGTTCATCGGCGGACAGCTCTACCAGAAGTTCGGCATCTTCGCGCCCTACGAACAATACACGAAGAGCAGGAAGATCGACGAGGGACGGTTCGCGGTCACGAAGGTCCCTGCCGACCGGTTCGTCTTCAAGGTCCCGGTGCTCAGGAACGTGGCCGAGACTGCGCCGTATTTTCACGATGGGTCCGTGCCCAAGCTCGTCGACGCGGTGACGATCATGGCGAAGGTCCAGCTCAACAAGGACCTCGGGAGGGGCCGGGCGGAAGACATTGCGGCATTTCTCAAGTCCTTGACCGGGAGGATACCCGCACAGGCGCTCCGGGTGCCCGTGCTTCCGTCAACGGACTGAGAAACGCGGGGGTCTCATTCATGTATTGTGCGGCCTTTGAACATCTTTGCCGCTGCAGCACTCGTGAACCTGTCGCCGTAAAGACTCTGGTTCGTGTCCATGGCGGCAATCGCACGCATATCTTCGTCACTCAGCGTGAAGTCCCAGATGCGGTAATTTTCGACGATCCGTTCCTTGTGTACCGATTTCGGGATCGCAACCACGCCGCGTTGGACATGCCAGCGCAATATCACCTGGGCGATCGTTTTCCCGTACTTACTCCCGATCGAGGACAGGACGTCATTCTTGAAGATATCCCTCTGGCCCTCTGCCAGCGGTCCCCAGGCCTCCATCTGGACCTTATATTCATCCATGGTCTTCCTGAGTGCATTCTGCTGGCAGAAGGGGTGAACTTCCACCTGGTTGATCGCCGGGACAATCTCGTTGAACTCGGCCAGATCGGCCAGGCGGACGTCCGAGAAGTTGCACACGCCGATCGCCCGGATACGCCCCTCCTTGTTGAGTTCTTCCATGGCGCGCCAGGATCCGTACACGTCGCCGTAGGGCTGATGGATAAGGTACAGGTCCAGATAGTCCAGGCCGAGCAGTTTCAGCTGGCGCTCAAAGGAGACCTTGGTTTTCTCGTACCCGGCATCCTGCATCCACACCTTGGTCGTAATGAACAGGTCTTTCCTGGGCACGTTGCTCCGTTTGACAGCACGGCCGACAGCCTCCTCGTTCATGTAGGACGCGGCCGTGTCGATCAGGCGGTAGCCCGCCGTGATCGCATCATATACACTCTGCTCGCATTGCGCGGCGTCGGGAACCTGAAATACCCCGAATCCCAGCATCGGCATCTGCACGCCGTTGTTCAAGGTCGTCATGTCCATGGATCATGCCTCCTTGCTT
>JBJKRX010000133.1:0-24479 GCA_046704425.1 Nitrospirota bacterium | reverse complement strand
ACTTGAACTGTGCAGCATCCACAATCCATTCGACGTCGGGATCGATGATCGTAATGTCCGCAGCAGCGCCCGGGGCGAGCGTGCCGCCGCCCTTCCCGATGATCGCGGCAGGGTTGGTGCTCAGTTTCTGGATCGCCTCCGCAAGCGTCAGGATGCCGTCCTCGACGAGCTTCAGCGTCAGTCCCAGTGCGGTCTCAAGACCCACGATGCCGAATGCCGCGTAATCGAACTCGCCGGTCTTCTCGTCCTCGGCGTGGGGCGCATGGTCCGTGGCGACCACGTCGATGGTGCCGTCCTTGAGTCCCGCCTTGATCGCGGCAACGTCCCCGGCGGTCCGGAGCGGGGGGTTCATCTTGGTCCGGGGATCGTACCCGCGCACGGCTTCGTGGGTGAGCGAGAAGTAGTGCGGGCAGGTCTCTGCCGTGATCCGCAGGCCGCGCGCCTTTGCCGTGCGCACCAGGTCCACCGAACCTGCCGTACTCACGTGGGCGATATGGAGCCGCCCGCCGGTGAGCTCCGCGAGCGCAATGTCCCGGCCGGTCATCACGTCCTCGGCTGCGCGCGGGATGCCCCGGAGCCCCAGGGCGGTCGATACGGCCCCTTCATGCATCACGCCCTTTGCCGAGAGCGACGTGTCCTCGCAGTGCGCGATGACCAGGAGGTCGAAGATCTTGGCGTACTCCAGGGCGCGCCGCATGATCGCGGAGCTCAGGACCGGTTTGCCGTCGTCCGATACCGCCGGGCACCCGGCATCGGCAAGCTCGCCCAACTCGGCAAGCTCTTCACCCGTAGACCCCTTCGTGATCGCGCCGATGGGCCAGACCCGGGCGGCCCCTGCTTTCGCGGCCTGGGAGAGGATGAAGTCGGTGACCGATCGGTTGTCGTTCACGGGGTTCGTGTTCGGCATGCAGCAGACCGCGGTGAACCCGCCGGACTTAGCCGCCGCGGTCCCTGTGGCGATCGTTTCCTTGTACTCGAATCCGGGCTCCCGGAGATGGACGTGCATGTCGATGAGGCCCGGCACCACGAGCCTCCCGCTGGCGTCGATCGTTTCGGCGTCGTCGGCAGAAAGCGAGCCGACCTTGCCGAGCTTTTCGATCTTCCCCTCCCGGACGAGGACGTCGAGCTTTTCGTCGATGTTTTGCGCCGGGTCGATGACCCTGCCGTTCTTGATCAGGATGTTCATTGCGCGGCCTCCTGCCGCAGAAAAAACTTAAAACAGCAACCACGGTGGTCACAGAGAAGGCAATCCTGAGAACGCAGAGAACGACTAAACTCCGTGGACTCCTTATTTATACTCGGCGTTCTCTGTGGTTGCTTTTCAAGCATTGCCTTTCACGCTTTTCGCGCGCCTTACGAAGCTGCCTCGGCCTTTGTCCCCCCGGAAAGCAGGAACATGACCGCCATTCTCACGGCCACGCCGTTCGTGACCTGGTCGAGGATCACCGGGGTGGCGTCCGCCACGTCGGAGGCGATCTCCACCCCCCGGTTCATGGGGCCCGGATGCATCACGATCGCATGCCTCGCTGCCCGGCCGACCCGGGCCCGGTTCAGGCCATAGAGCCGTGCGTATTCCCGCACGCCCGGGAAGAGCCCCGCTGCCTGGCGCTCAAGCTGGAGCCGCAGCATCATGATCACGTCCGCCCCGTCGACCGCGCGGTCCATGTCGTAGGTCACCTCGGCCCCCAGGTGTTCGATCCCGGGCGGGATCATGGTCGGCGGGCCGCAGACCCGCACCCGGGCGCCCATGGTCGTGAGCCCCCGGATATTGGAGCGCGCCACCCTGCTGTGCGCAATATCACCGACGATCGCGACCTGCAGGCCATCGATCCTGCCGAGCTTCTCCCGGATGGTGAACATATCGAGCAGGGCCTGGGTGGGGTGCTCGTGGAAACCGTCGCCCGCGTTGATCACCGCGCTTTTCAGCCGCTTGGCCAGGAATTCCGGCGCGCCGGAGCAGGAATGACGCACGATGATCATGTCGCACTTCATTGCTTCGATGTTCCGGGCCGTGTCGAGCAGGGTCTCGCCCTTCACCACGCTGGAGGTGGAGGTCGAGATATTGATCACGTCGGCCGAGAGCCGCTTGCCGGCAAGTTCAAAGGAGGTCCGCGTCCGCGTGCTCGCCTCGTAAAAGAGATTGATCACGGTCTTGCCGCGGAGCGTCGGGACCTTCTTGATGTCCCGTTCGGACACGTCGCGGAAGGAGGCTGCGGTCTCCAGGACCAGGCTGATCTGGTCCGCGGTCATGCCTTCGATCCCGAGCAGGTCTTTCGAATTGAGCGCCATAATCCTATTAGCTCAAGTTATCCTTTATCTGTTCCGATATGCATATATTTTTATTAATCAGTCTATTGCGCGCATTTTATCAAGATCTAAATTATGCTTGACTGCTGCGGATAACGACCTTTTCCTCGGCCCCGTCCTCGGCAAGCATCACCTCGACGTTCTCCCTGGCCGAGGTCGGCAGGTTCTTGCCCACGTAATCGGCCCGGATCGGGAGCTCCCGGTGTCCCCGGTCCACGAGCACGGCAAGCTGGATGCAGCGCGGCCTGCCGTAGTCCATGACGCTGTTCAAGGCGGCCCGGATCGTCCTGCCCGTGAAGAGCACATCGTCCACCAGGATCATGACCCGGTCCGTGATGTCGAAAGGGATGTTCGTGGCCTGCGGCACGGGCTGCGACTTCCGCGTGGACAGGTCGTCACGGTACATGGTGATGTCCAGGGTCCCGACCGGCACGTCGATGGTCTCGATCTCCCGGATCTTGTTCGCCAGCCGCTTGGCCAGGTGCACCCCTCCCCGCTGGATGCCTACGAGCGCCAGGTCCCGGGCGCCCTTGTTCCGTTCGAGGATCTCGTGCGCGATCCGGGTGAGCGCCCGGTCGATGCCGCTCGTATCGAGGATCAGGGCCTTTTCGTTCGTGCTCATCGTACAGACTCCGAAAAACTTGCATAATTAACCACAGAGAGCACGGAGAAATACTCGACATGACAGTGAAACAACTGTTTCGACAAACCTCTGCGAACTCCGTGCATTCTCTGAGAACTCTGTGGTTCCCGCCTCTGGATTTTTCCCGATAGCAGGCATAAAAAAACCTTCTCCCCGGAAAAGGGAGAAGGTTCGTACGCGCGTGAAAGAGACGTTATGCCGCTCTGAAAGACCTGCATGGAAAACCCTTCCTGGCCTCACGGGACCAGACTTAAAGAGGATTTGTCTCGCTCTGTGTTCTGTGGGTCCTACAATACCCTAACGCTTCGGCCCCTGTCAAGCACTTTCTATCCCTCCATCTTCTTGAGCAGCCAAGCCATGTTTTTTCCCAGGTTCTTCATGGTTTGCACGCCCTCGGCATCGTTCTGCGCCTCGCCGGGCTGGCGGCCGATGCCGAGGTTCCAGTAGCTCGACCCGGGGACGATCATCTCGTTGATGGTAAAGAAATAATTAAGCGAATTGAAGACATGGATCCCCCCTGCCCGCCGGACCGCGACCACGGCGGCACCGACCTTGCGGCGGTAAAGCCCCTCGTTTGCCCGGCCGACCATGCCGCCCCGCTCGATGAGGGCCTTCATGCCCGCGGTCACGTCTGCGAAGTAGGTGGGCGAGCCGAGCAGGATGCCGTCCGCCGCGGTCATCTTCTCGATGCATTCGTTCACGATGTCCTTGTCCACGTTGCATTTGCCGTTCTTCTTCTCGAAACACTTGTAGCAGGCGATGCAGCCCTGGATCGGCTTCCCGGCGAGCGAATAGAGCTCGGTTTCGACGCCCTCTGCCCGGAGTTCGTCCAGGACCAGGTTCAGGAGGAGGGCCGTGTTCCCCTCCTTGCGCGCGCTTCCGTTGAATGCGATGACCTTCACGATGATACCTCCATGATGTTTATATACCATACTCCCCTTCCTTTGCAAAGGGATTTGCAGAGCGAGAACGGTGCTACAATTAGCGTCATGGACCCGAACGCGATCGAACTCCGGAACGTGGGCAAGACCTATCGCCGCGGGACCCGCGAGATCCGCGCCCTGCGCGACGTATCGCTCGCCGTCGGGACCGGTGAGTTCCTCTCCGTCGTGGGGCCCTCGGGCTCGGGTAAGAGCACGCTCCTGAACCTCATGGGCGGTCTGGATCAGCCGAGTGCGGGTGAGATCTTCATCAACGGACTTCCGCTCCACGGCATTTCCGACGACGAACTGACGCTCATCCGGCGCAGGCGCATCGGCTTCATCTTCCAGTTCTTCAACCTCCTTCCGATCCTGACGGCAGCGGAGAACGTGGGCCTGCCGCTTCTGCTCGACGGTATCCCCTTTTCCCGCGTCCGGCCCGCGGCCGACGTCTTGCTGCGGAAAATGGGGCTCGGCGCGCGCACGGAACACCGCCCCGAGCAGCTTTCCGGAGGCGAGATGCAGCGGGTGGCGATCGCGCGGGCGCTCATCACGGAGCCCACGGTGCTCCTGGCCGACGAGCCCACGGGCAACCTCGATTCGCGCACCGCCGCCGAGATCCTCGCCCTGCTCCAGGGGCTGCATGCCGAGGGCCAGACCATCGTGATGGTGACGCACGACCGCCAAGCGGCCGGCTGCGGCACGCGTGAGATAACGCTCCAGGACGGAGAAGTAAAGCAATCATGAATCTCCCCAACCTGCTCCGGCACATCAGCCTCCGGCGGCTGCGGCACCAGAAGGCGCACACATTCATGACCGCGGCCGGCATCTGCCTCGGCGTTGCGGCCGTCGTGTCCGTGGGCCTCGTGAACGAGAGCGTACTGCGCTCCTTTGCGGACTCCATCGACCGTGTGGCGGGCAAGGCGGTTCTCCAGGTCGAGGGAGCGGCGTCGGGCTTTCCCGAGTCCATGCTGGACCGCGTGCAGCGGGTCCCCGGCGTGGCCTACGCCGTGCCCGTGATCGAGACCCAGGGCATCCTTCTGGGGAAGCAGAACCTGCCGCTCCTGGTCCTGGGCGTGGACGTTTTACAGGACGCCAACGTCCGCAGCTACGCCTTGGCGGGCAAGGGCGCCGACATCCCGGACCCGCTCCTCTTTCTGGCGCGACCCGACTCACTTCTGCTTACGCGGGAGCTGGCCGAACGCGAGGGCATCACGATCGATCAGCGCGTCCGCATGGAGACCGTCCGCGGCATCCGCTCGTTCCGCGTCCGCGGCCTCCTGGACCCTGCCGGCCCGGCGAGGGTCGCGGGCGGTGCGATCGCGATCATGGACTACCCCGCAGCGCAGCTTGCCTTCGGCAAGGAGGGCAGGATCGACCGGATCGACGTAAGCCTGGTGCAGGGCGAGCCGCTCGACGTCGTCCGCGAACGGATCGTGCGGGTCCTGCCCGCGGGCTACACCGTCACCACGCCGGCGGGCAGGACCCGACAGGTCGCGTCGCTCGTCACCCGCTTTCAGAAGAACATCAACCTCATCAGCTTCATCGCGGTCTTCGTCGGGATGTACCTGATCTACAACGCGGTATCGATCTCCGTCGTGCGACGCAGGAAGGAGATCGGGATCCTGCGCGCACTCGGCGTTACGCGGCGCGAGGTCGCCCTGCTGTTCCTGGGCGAGACGCTGATCACGGCCGTGGTCGCCTCCGCGCTCGGCCTTGCGCTCGGCATCGGGTTCGCCCGCGCGGCGCTCGGCACGGTCGAACACGCAGTTTCGGAGCTCTACGTGCGCACCGCGGTCACGGGGCTCGCCGTGGGCGGACCCCGTTTGCTCGCGGGATTTCTGACCGGCGTGGGAACGAGCCTCTGCGCGGCCCTCTTCCCCGCCCGCGCGAGCGCGCGGATCACGCCCGTGTCCGCCATCCGCTCGACGCCCTACGTCGAGGAGTCTCCCCGCACGCACCGGAGACTCGCTCTCGCCGCCCTGCTCCTGATCGTCTTTTCCTTTACGCTTGCGCTCCTCCCTTCCGCGCGCGCAATGAGGGGCTTCGTGCACGCCGCACCGGTCCTGTTCACGGCGGCGCTCAGCCTGCTGTTCGGGGTTTCGCTTGCGACGCCCCTGGCGCTCGACGGCTTCCTTGCGGCCTTCCACCGGCTCATTTCGCCGCATGTGGGAGCCGCGGGCAGGCTGGCGGGACTGAACCTCCGCAAGAACCTCATGCGGAACGCCGTTGCCGCAGCGGCGGTCTTCTACGGTATCGCCGTCTTCGTCGGGTCCGCGGGCATCATCACGAGCACCAAACGATCGGTGATGGAATGGATCGACTCGTACGTGCACTGCGACATCATGGTGACCTCGGGCCATCCCCTGGCGACCTCCACCTCGCAGTCCATCCCCATGCCCGTCGCGATGGCCGCGAAGATCAACATGATACCGGGGGTCCTGTCCGTGGACCCCTACCGGAAGATCACGATCGACCTTCAGGGCAGGCGCGTCCTGCTGCTCGCGATCGATATCAAGCAACGGCTGGCCTACAGTCCCCTCACGATCGCCGCAGGGAGACGCGAGGACCTGCTGCGGTTCCTGCCGCGCCAGGACGGCATCTGCGTGAACGAGGCATTTGCAGCCCGGGAGCATATCCATCCCGGCGATGCCCTGACGCTCGCCACACCGGGCGGCCCGGTAACCTTCCGGGTCGCAGCCGTTATCGTGGATTACAGCAGCGATTCGGGGTCGCTGCTCATGGACCTGCACACCTTCCAGAAGTACTGGCAGGACTTTCTGGCGGACTCCTTCTCCGTACGGGTGCGGCCGGGGACGGCGGTGCGGACGGTGCAGGACGAGATCGTGCACCGCTTCGGGACCGACCGCAGACTGTACGTGCTGCCGGCGCGGGAGTTCCGCAGGGAGATCATGAAGATCATCGACCAGGGGTTCTCCGTGAACCGGGCGGTGAACGTCATCACCCTGCTGATCGCCTGCCTCGGCATCATCGTGACCTTGCTCGCCTCCGTGCTCGAACGAACGCGCGAGATCGGCATCCTTCGCTCCATCGGCATGCTCCGCGGCCAGGTTGCGCGCGTGGTCGTGATCGAGTCCCTGCTCCTGGGCCTGGTCGGCGGGATCCTGGGGTGCTGCGCAGGCATCGCCATCGGCTGGATGAGCCTCGAGGGGTTCCTGCGCGGGGACTACGGCGCAAGCATGCGCTATCATGTCGCTCTGGGCGCGATCCTCCAGGCCATCCTGCTTTCCGCCCTGCTGTCCGCGGCGGCGGGTCTCTATCCGGCGCACCACGCCGCGAGAACGAACATTACGGAGGCGCTTGCCTATGAATAACGGTTCCGGAAGAAAACGGCCGTGCAACCGGTTCCCGCGGTTCTTTTTCTCGGCCATACTGTTCTTGCTCGTTCTCCTCACCCCTTCTCCCGCCCATGCCCTGACCGGTCGCGAGATCTACGAGAAGGTCCATGCGGTCCGCTCGCAGGCCCTGGACCGTGAGACCGATGCCGTGATGGTGCTGTACGACAAGGGCGGAGGCAAACGGACACGCGTATTGAAGGAATACGGAAAAAGGGCCGATCCCGAGGCCTATAAGGTCCTTGTGGTCTTCACCGCTCCGCCGGACCTCAGGAACGTGGCGCTCCTGATCCTCGCCCATACCTTTGCGGACCGCGACCTGTGGGCCTATTTCCCGGAATACAAGCGCGTGCGGCGCATCCCCACGAATGCGCAGGACGACTCGTTCTTCGGGTCGGACTTTTCCTACGACGACTTCGGCGGCCCGCCGAACCTCGACGACTACCGCTTTCGGATCGAGAAGGAGGAGGTGTTCGACAATCGGCCCTGCTACGTCGTGGAGGTGACGCCGAAGGTGCGGAGGAAGTACTCGAGCTACCGCGCCTGGGTGGCAAAGGACCTCTGGATCCATCTCAAGATCGAATATTACCGGGACAAGGAGATCTACCGTACGGCTGCGTTCCATGACGTGCGGATCGTGGACGGCATCCCCACGCCCTTCCGGATCGAGATGGAGAACCGGGAGACCGGCCACCGGACCGAGCTCACGATCAAGAAGATCCGGTACCATACGCATTTCCCGGACACCCGCTTCACCGAGCGCAGCCTGGAGCGGGGCGGGCGGTAGCGCATGCACTCCCCTTGACCTCGGACGACAAGGCTCCTATCATGAGAATGAACGCAGGTAAATCCGGAGACGAAAGGAGCATCAACGGCATGAGCAAACTGAATGTGAAGGCACTCGGCCTCGCGGCCGGCATCCTCTGGGGCGGTTATATGCTCTGTATCGGCTGGACCGCATGGCTCATCGATTGGGGTACGGCCTTCGTCACGGCCATGTCCTCGGTCTATATCGGGTTCCGGCCGAGCTTTCTGGGAGGCATCATCGGCGCTCTCTGGGGGTTCCTGGACGGCGCGGTGGCGGGCATCATCATCGCGTGGCTCTACAATATGATCGCAGGAAACAAGAACAAGTAGACGCCCTGTCGGAGGAAGGCCGTTTTCGCACGACGGTGCATAATGCCTCCAAGGGGCTCTCCTTCGGCGCGGGAGGTCGGCATGGCAGTCGGGCGGCGGGCGTCGTTACGGCTCTTTCCTATCGCGCTCCTGCTCTCGCTCGCGATGCTTCGCCCCTCGCCCGGTCTCGCCGACAGCCCCCTGTCTTTCTCCGGCAGACTGGACCTCCGCGGTGTCGAGGCGGCTGAGAACGACAGCCCGCGCGAAGACCCGGACCTCGCGGGCAGGATCGGGATCGACGCCACCGGCCCGGTGTGGCGATTCCATTCCCTCTGCGAAGGCGGGTGGGACGGAGCGGTCCGAAGGCCGCCGCGGGACGCATCGCTCTTCAAGAATTACGACCGGGTCTACCAGAGCAATACCCCTTTCCTCGAATGTAAAGAGTTTTTCGTCGCCCGCACCGCGGGCCCGTTCGATCTCCGTGCGGGCATTCAACGGTATGCCTGGGGACGGCTGGACGAGTACGCGCCGAACGACCTCCTGAATCCCTGGGACTATACACGGTTCCTGCTGAAGCCGCTCGAAGACCGCAAGATCGGCGTGCCGTCCCTCGCGACGTCTTTCGCCATGGGCGACTGGACGATCGATACGGTCTGGGTCCCTGTCCTGGTCCCCTATCGCCTGCCCCTGCCGGACGAGCGGTGGGCGGGCGCGACCCCGGCCTCCGCCTTTCTCCGGACCCCCGGGGTCGCGGTCACGCTGCAGGAGCCGTCCTTGCCCGAACGCAGCGCGGGAAACGGCAGCATTGGTCTGCGCATCAGCCGCAGCGGCGAGATCGATTGGGCCTGGACCTTTTTTCACGGCTGGGACCCCCGGCCGGTCTTCCGCACGACGGCGCTCGTGATCGCGCCCGGGGCCGGAGGATTCGTCGTCGATCCCGGATATGTCCCGGACTTCCATCGCATCTCCGTCATCGGCCTCGATGCCGCGACCCTGGTCGGTCCGTGGAGCGTGCGAGTGGAAACTGCCTATACGTTCCACCGGTTCTTCGATATCCGGCAGGACCTCTGGGGGTACCCGGCCGTCCTTGCGCCCGGCGCGTATCCGCTGCACGACGGCGAACAACGGCATGACACGCTCGACTGCGGGATCGGCGCGGACTACCGGCTCTTCGAGGACTGGCTCCTGACCGTGCAGGCCCAGCAGACCCTCCTTTTCGGGAATGCGGACCTGCTGTACGAAGGGCAACGGTCGACGATCCTGTGGGCGAACGTGAAGGCGGGATTTTTGAACCGGAAGATCGAGGCGAACCTGCAGGTCGCCGCCAACCCCGAACATGGGGACCGCATGGAAAAGATCGACCTCTGGTACGTGCTGACGGATTTCTGGAAGATGGGGATGGGCGCTGCGGCTTTCGACGGGCCGGCCTCGTCGCTCTTCGGCCGCTATGCCCGGAACGACCAGGTCGAGGCGATGGTCCGGTACGCCTTCTAGGGTTTAGAGCTGGACCATCTTCATGAAGCGGTCGACGAGCAGCGGGTTGAAGGACGAGCCCCTGCCGTTGGTCAGGACCTCGCGGATCTTCTCGACGGGGATGGCGCCCTGGTAGGCGCGCTTGCTCCGCATGGCGTCGAAGACGTCGGACACGCAGATGATCTGGCTCACGATGTTCGGCCGCCATCCCGTCTTGACCGTCGGGTAGCCGCCGCCATCGAACTTGATGTGGTGTTCCAGGGCCGCGAGCACGGCGAGCTTCGGGATGCCGTCGAGCCCCATCAGGTAGCGGGCCCCTTTGACCGTGTGGGTCTCGATGACCTTGCGCTCTTCGTTCGTGAGCTTGCCGGGCTTGCTCAGGATCTCGTCGGGGATGAAGAGTTTACCCGCGTCGTGCAGCAGGGAGGCCACGCCGATCTTGTGGAGTTCGTCGCCGTGGAACCCGAGCCCCTGGGCCTGGGTGATGCTCAGGATGCCCACGTTCGTCACGTGCGTAAAGGTATACTCGTTGGCGGACTTGAGCGACGCGAGAATGGACATGGGGTTGAAGTCCTGCCGGAATCCGGAGATGAACCTCCGGACCACGTCCTCTACGCCGCGCACGTTGATCTGGCGATGCTGCTTGATCCGGTGGTAGAGCTCCTGCAGCTCTTCCATTTCTTTTGTCGTAAGCGTGCGCAGCTCTTTGATCAGTTCCTGTTCGTCGTTGTCGAGGTGCGCGGGCTCTTCCTTGCCCGGCATGGCCGTTCCCGGCTCCCGCCGGACCCTGACCCCCACCTTGCCGAGCTTGATCCTGGCGTGCGACCGCACCACGCCCGCATCAGCCGCGGACAGGTCCTCGATGAGCCCCCGGAGCTCTTCGCGCTCCAGGCCGGCAAGGAAGGTCAGCCGCTCCACGCCCTTTCTGCGCAGGATGCGCCCGAAGTTGGCTGCGTAGGCCGCCGACGCCGGGAGGGGCCGGTTCCCGGCGATCACGTCGTCGCCGATCAGCAGGACGGTGAGCTCCGGCCGTGCGCTGAGCGCCTCGGTCAGGGCGGCATAGGCTTTCTCGATGTACTGCCCCACCTGCGGGTGGCTGAGCGAATACAGCCCTACATTCGTGACCGCTGCCGTGATCTGCGCGATCGCGCGGGAGACCTCGTCCTCTCCGTCGATGTCCGCCATGGATGCCCTTTCCGTTCCCCTCAGGAACGGCCGCGCAGTTTCCTGCACGCCCGTTTGATGCGTTCGTTGTCCGTTCGTTCGCCGATCGCGAGCAGGCCGGCGATGGTCCCCCGCGGGTAGCGGTCGAGGGACTCAAAGAGCAGGGCCTTCATGCGGGCCAGGCGTTTCGGGAAGATCGTCCAGGCCGCACGGGCGAGCTTCTCGAGTTCGGGGATCGCCGCGGGCGATCCGATCTGGCCGAGCGCCCAGATGATCTCCTCGTTGATGAGGTAATCGGTCTCGAAGAGGATCACCTTCTTCAGCTTCCCGAGGAGCGCGTCCACCACCGCCGTGGTGCGGAACTGCCCCGCGAGCTTCACGGCGCGCGACGTCACGTCGGGGTCGTTGGATTGGATGAAGTCCCGCAGCGCGGCCGCCGCGGCGGGGTCCCGGAAACGGAGCAGCGCGGTCAGGGCCTCGAACCGCACGTCCTCGTCCCGGTGCTGCAGGAGCGGACGCACCTGCGGCATCACCGAGGAGTCCCAGCCCCAGCGGATCAGCATCACCAGGTTCCGGACAGAGGCCGGCCGCGGATCGCGCAGCCGCCGCGCGGCCTCTGCCACGGCCGCGTTGCCGTACCGGCAGAGGAGGTCGAAGACCTGCCTTCTGCCGCCCGGCGTATCGTCCTCGGCGAAGAGGTCGAAGACGAGCGGCATGACCCGGTCTCCCAGCGCGAGCAGCAGTCCCGTGGCGGCCCGCACCTTGTCACGCCCGCAGGTCGCGAACGCGTCGACCAGCTTCGCGAGAAATGCGGGATCGTCGAAGACCCGCAGCGAGATCGCCGCCATGGAGCGGATCGCGGGGTCCTTCTTCTCCCGGCTGTGGAGCCGCAGGGTCTCGAAGACGTCGTGGAGCATGGAGAAGTTCCCGGTCTGCTCCAGGTCCGGCAGCACGGCGACCACCTTTTTCAGGAACTCGCCGTAGTCGTCCTGGTCGAGGTCCTCGTCGATGAAGGCAAGCAGGACCCTGCCGATCTGGGCGTCGAGGCGGTCGTCCTGCATGGATTCCCGGTACTCCTCGATCGGGAACGCCTCGGCGTCGGGCGCTGCAACGAGCGGCGGCGACTCGGTCAGCCGCTGGAGCGTCTCGGCGTAGTCGCCGCCCACGAAGTTCTCGTACTGCTCCCTGCTGAAGAGGTTCCGCATGGCCTCTTCCGTGGCCGCGGGCCGCTCCTTGGCCGGGGCGGTCCCGGCTTCGGTTGCCGCGCCGTCCGTCACGCTCGTCATCTTCTGCAGCAGGCCGGTGAGCGTGGGCGAGATCTCGCGTCCCTCGGTATTGGCCTGGCGCAGCATGTCCAGCACCATGTCGTCGGAGAATCCGCCGATCACCTCTTCCGTTGCCGCGGACGAGGCATCGGAGGTGCGGCGGAAAGCCACGCCGAGGAACTGTTTCCGGAGATCGGGATTGAGGTCCTGCATGAGGCTGTTCAGACCCCGGAGCGTTTCGGACTGCTCCCGGGTGAGCTGTTTTTTCTCGGCAGCGGCGCGGACGTAGGTGCTGATGATCTTATCGTAGCTCTCGACCGCAAGCGAGGGGTCCAGCTTCCGTTCGTTCAGGAGCCGGGCGAGCTCCAGGGGATCGATCTGTTCCAGCTCCGCCGGGGAAACGCCCTCCTCGCCGGGCCGCGCAAGGGTTTCCCCGGACAGGCCGGACACGAAGTCCTGCCACAGGCCCGCGGCCTCTTCCTTGCTTCCCGAGGCCCGGACCTCTTCCTCCTCGGTGACGGTGAAGGCCCCGTAGTCGATGGTCTTGACGATGATGTGCGGGATGCCCGCTTCGGCCATCAGCGTGCGCACGCCGCCCGCGGCGCGGACCTCGGCCGGGTTGGTCGTGACGATGCGGTTGAACCGGAGCAACTCCTCCTGGTCCAGGCCGCGCTGGAAGGTGATCGAGGCGATCTCCTGCTGGCCCAGGGAGAGCGCAAAGTCGCGGTACACGGGATTCTTCCGGTCGAGGTAGTCCTTGCCCACGAGCAGCGTGTCCTTGGCAACGCCCAGGGTCATCTCGGGCCGCATGGCGAGCAGCCGTTCGAGAACGACATAGGCGCGCTCGATGCTCTTCGCGATCTGTACATGGCCGGGCGGATAGATGCCGACGTTCTTGCGCGAGATGTTCAGCTCGATCACGGCCTCGGATAAGAGGCGCGTATCGAGCGGCATCTCCTGTTCTTCCTGCGGGACAGCGTCGGCCGGCGAGGTCTTTTCCGATTCCTCTGGCATGTTGCCGTATTATATACACTTTTATTTTTTTTTCCAGAGAGAAGTGCAGACCAGTGCATTCGCGGAAGCGCTGAATCCCTGCGACTTCCGCATGAGCAATGAGAAGTTGCGTCGTGGACCGCTGTGCTATACTAGAGCCATCGACGCGCATCGGACGGAGGAGAGAGCGCATGATCTTCCGGGTGATCGACAAAAAGGAACTGGAGCGCATGTTCGACCGGCTGGCGGAGAAACATGCCGTCGTGGGACCGGTGGAGCGCGGCAAGGACTCTCACGGCAAGCAACTGTATTCCTTTGCACAGGTCTTCGATTTCGAGAAGATGCGGCTCGATTATACGACCACCAAGCTGCCGGCAAAGCGCTTCTTCCTGCCCTACCGCGAAGACCTCGCGACCTTCGGGATCGAGGGCGCGGAATGGCACAAGGCGATCGACTACCACGTCGACGCACCCATCGTGCTCTTCGGCCTCCATGCCTGCGACATCAACGCCCTCAACCGGCTCGACAAGGTCCTCCTGGGCAGCATCCACCCCATGCCCTATTATGCGGCCCGGCGCAGGAACGTGTTCCTCATCGGCGTGGGATGCATGCCGCAGCCCTTCTGTTTCTGCCGTTCCATGGGCACGGACACGGCCCTCCACGGTTTCGACCTCTTCATCACGGACATCGGCGACTCCTATTTCGTCGAGATCCTGTCCGCCACGGCCTACGACGTGATCAGCGCGGGCGCGGCGCGCGAGCCGAAGGAGCAGGACCACGTCCGCTTCCGCCAGGTCGTGGAAGCGAAGAACGCCCGGTTCACGGAGCACGTGGACACCACGGACCTGGGCAAGATCCTGGACATGGAGTTTCAGTCCCCGGTCTGGGACCAGTGGGGCCAGCGCTGCCTCGGCTGCGGCACCTGCGCCAACGTCTGCCCCACCTGTTACTGCTACGGCGTGGAGGAGACGGTCGCCCCGGGGCTCGCCACGGCGCGCAAGACCAAGACGCTCTACTCCTGCAACGTGATCGATTTCGCAACGGTCGCGGGCGGTCACAACTTCCGGCCCGAGCGCTCCACGCGGCTCAAGTACCGCTACTATCACAAACACCGCGGCTTCGTGGAGGCCTACGAGGAGTCGCTCTGTGTGGGCTGCGGCAGGTGCGGCGAGGCCTGCCTGGCCGGGATCACGGTCCCCGAGGTCATCGCGAGCGTGCGCGGAGAGGAGGTCGCGGCATGAACAGCCGGATCCCCTTTGTCGACATCGGCGCCAGTCCAACGCACGGACGCTTCCGCAGGCACGACCTCGGCATGTTCGAGTACGCCTTTCCTGCCGAGATCACGAGCGTCCACCGGCTCACCGAGGCCGAGCGGCTCTATCGGGTGCGGATCATCGACCCCGACGAGCGCATGCGGTTCTCCTTCAAGCCCGGCCAGTTCGTGATGTTGGAAGTGCCCGGCATCGGCGAGTCGCCTTTCAGCATCTCCTCGCCCCCGAGCAGCCGCGGCGATGTGGAGCTCTGCATCCGGACGGTAGGGAACCTCACGAACTTCCTGGCCAAGGCAGACCGGGGCGTGCGCGTGGGGATCCGCGGACCATTCGGCACGGGCTTCCCCATGGAGACCATGCACCAGGGCAACATCCTCCTGATCGCCGGCGGTCTGGGGCTTGCCCCGCTCCGGTCCCCTATCGGCTACGTACAGGAGAACCGGAACCTCTTCCACGACGTGGACATCGTGTACGGAACCAAGGACCCGTCGCAGCTCCTCTTCACGTTCCAGTACGAACTGTGGCGCAAGGACGACATCCGGATGACCATCACCGTGGACCGGCCCGACGCGGCTTGGACCGGCGAAGTCGGCATGATCACGAAAGTGCTCGAAAAGCTGGCTCAACAGCACGACGCCGCATATTTCCGGGAGACCAACGCCATCGTCTGCGGCCCGCCGGTCATGTTCAAGTCGGTCTGCAGCATGCTCACCACCTACGGCCTGCCCATGCGCAAGATGTTCGTCTCCCTGGAGCGGCGGATGCACTGCGGCATGGGCAAGTGCTGCCGCTGCAACGTGGGCTCCACCTACACCTGTCTCTCGGGGCCGGTATTCGACTACTGGACCGTGATGAACCTGAAAGAGGCGATCTGATGAACGCGAATTCCGGCAAAGGGCTCACCTACCTCGGCGTGCCGATCCACCGGCCCCGGGTTGCGTTCTTCGAACTGTCTTCCTGCGAGGGGTGCCAGCTCCAGATCGTGAACAACGAGGCCACGCTCCTCGACTTCCTGTCGCTCGTTACGGTTGTGGATTTCCGCGAAGCCATGACCGAGCGGTCCGACGACTACGAGATCGCCTTCGTGGAGGGGGCGGTCACACGCGCCGACGAGGAGGAGCGGCTCAAGGCCATCCGGAAGAACGCGTCCGCGGTCGTGGCGTTCGGCTCCTGCGCCTGCTTCGGCGGCGTGAACCAGCTCAAGAACCGGTTCAAGGACCCCCAATGGGTCCGGGAACGGGTCTACGGCAAGCACCCGATCGCCACGAACGACGAGGCACTGCCCATCGAAAGCATCGTGCCGGTTGACCTTCGGATCTACGGCTGCCCGGTGAAGAAGGAAGAGGTCGAGAAGATCACGGTGAACCTCGTGCTCGGCAAGTCCGTGGTGCAGCCCCAGTATCCGGTCTGCATGGAATGCAAGGCGAACGAGAACGTCTGCCTCTTCGACCTGGGCGAGCCCTGCCTGGGACCGATCACGCGCGGCGGCTGCGATTCCTGGTGCCCGAACAGCCGTTTCGGCTGCTGGGGCTGCCGCGGCCCGGCGGAGGACGCCAACGTGGCCCAGATGCAGAAGATCATGGAGCAGCACGGTTTCCCGGAAGAGACGATCCTGGACCGGCTGGAGTGCTTCGGCGGGTTCGCAGAGCACGCGGACAAGCTCAGGGCGGAGATGGCGAAGCCGGAGAAACTGCGCGAGGCGGTGTGAGGGGGCTATGAAAACAACGCGCACCATCGACATCCATCACCTGACCCGGGTCGAGGGCCACGGCAACATCCGGATCGCGGTCAAGGACGGCAAGCTGGAAGAGGCGCGGTGGGAGGTGGTCGAGACGCCGCGTTTCTTCGAGGCGATGATGACGGGCAAGAAATGGGAGAACGCCCCCTGGATCAGCGGCAGGATCTGCGGCATCTGTTCCATCGGCCACACCCTGGCCTCCATCCGCGCCGTGGAGAACGCCTTCGGCATCGTTCCTGACGCGCAGACCGCCCTGTTCCGGCTGCTGCTCAAGCACATGGAGACGCTCCAGAGCCATGTGCTTCATCTCTATTTCCTCGCGGCACCGGACTTTCTCGACGCCGGGAGCGTCTTCCCGCTCATCGCCTCGCACCCCGATGTGGTGGCGCGCGCCGCGCGACTCAAGCAGCTGGCGAACGATCTGTGCGACTGCGTGGGCGGCAGGCGCCTGCACCCCACGCGGACCGTGGTCGGGGGGTTCACCCTGCTGCCCGACAAGATGGAGCTGATCTGCCTCCGGGAGCGGCTGCACGAGGCCGTGGAGGACCTTGTCCACACCGTGGAACTCTTCCGTTCCTTCCGGGTCCCCGATTTCACGCGCGAGACCGAGTTCGTGTCGCTCGTGAGCGACGATTCCTATCCCTTCATCGGCGGCGACCTGGGGTCGACCGACGGGGTGCGTAAACACGAGCACGAGTACCGGGCCATGACGAACGAGTACGTGGTGGAGCAGTCCACCTCCAAGTGGAGCCGCCTGTCGCGCGAGTCCTTTGCCGTGGGCGCACTGGCCCGCGTGAACAACAACTTCGACCGGCTCCATCCCGTTGCGCGCGAGGTCGCAACGAGCTTCGGGCTCAAGCCCGTGGTGCACAACCCCTATCTGAACAACATCGCACAGCTGGTCGAGTGCGTGCACGTGGTCAAGGAGTCCCAGGACCTGATCGACGAGCTGACCGGCATGGTCTGGCACGCTCCCCGCCAACCCGTGCGCCCCCGCGCCGGCACCGGCGTGGGAGCCGTGGAGGTGCCGCGCGGCATCCTGTACCATGCGTATACCTTCGACAACGACGGCAGGATCACGAACTGCGACTGCGTGATCCCCACCAGCCAGAACCACGCCAACATCCAGCACGATCTCGCGGCCCTGGCCGCTCGCTACGCCTCGGAGGGCGCCGGCGACCGCGACATCGAGCTGCTCGCCCAGATGCTCGTCCGGTCCTACGATCCCTGCATCTCCTGCTCCGTGCATTGAAGAAATATCGGATTCACCGCAGCGGTGCGGAGAACAACCCGAAAGAAAAAAAGGTGATTCCTCTGTGTCTCGACGGAAGGAAATTCAGGGGAAAAACGGCGACAGGATCATTGTCTGCGGCGGTTCAGGCGGTGGAAGAGGATCGTGAGAAGAATAAGCAGAATCAGGAAGAGCAGGACGAGAAAAGGATGGGATGCGAGGAGCCCCTGTTCGGGAATCGGCTGCTGGACAGGCTGCACGGTCCGGACGGGAGTGTTCTCCGCTTCTGCAACAACGGTTTCGGGCGAGGTCGACGAACGCCGGGCGATCCGGATCGCGTTCCCGTACTTGTCGTGCAGGTGATATTCGCCGTAGGAGAGCCCCCAATCCTCGCAGTGCTTCAGGCATTTGTGGCCCCCGCGCGTGTCCGTCTTGCCCGGATGGGCCGATGCCGCGATGGGAAGGCAACAGATCAGGACCAGGAAGGCCAGTCTCTTCATGTCCCGAGTGTAGCCCAGTCCCGGCGTCCTGTCAATCCCCTTCTTCCCACCGCTCCGATGCCCCGAATCGCCGCATTTTATCTTGACAAGTCCAGGGGTCGATGGTACATTAGCACTCGCATTTTTCAGGAAAAAATGGGGCTGTAGCTCAGCTGGGAGAGCACAAGGCTGACAGTCTTGGGGTCAGGGGTTCGATCCCCCTCAGCTCCACCATGAAATACAAAAGGTCGGCTTCACGCCGGCCTTTTTTATTTCATCATGAAGGGGGACCGAACCCAGGGAGTTTGAGGGAAGCATTCCCTCATGCTTCGGGAGAGCCCACGAGAGGGCAGGCCCTTTCGTGAAGCGAAGCGCGTGAGATTCCCCCCTCAGCTCCACCAAAATAAACAAAGGCTGGTCATTCCTGACCAGCCTTTTTATTTTCTTGAGGCGAATCGAACGAGCAATCGCGGGATTCACGCAGGATAGAAAACCCGTGGCCGTGCCACAAGCACCCAGGCCCTGACCTGTCGATGGCCTTCCTGATCGAACGTGGTCGACCGCATCTCGAGGATCTCGAAATGCGGCTCCACGGCCGCGACGATATCGGCGGCGTTGTGTCGAGGCGGTCCGGTGTCGCGCGGCGGGCCATCGGTGGAACCGATAAGGCTGTGCCAGATCCCCTCGGGCGTGAGCAGGTCTCTGACCCGCGCGGCGAAACGCGAGAGTTCTTCTCTCCCGTCGAAGACATGAAGGCAGCCGCGATCGTAGACGAAATCGAAGGGAGCGCCGGGGACCTCATCGGTCATAAAATCGCCGGCGAGGAGCCTCCCTTCGACCCCGGCGGCGGCAACCTTCTTCCCGGCCTTGGCGATCGCGATCTGCGAGATGTCCATTCCGGTCACCGCGAAGCCATGCTCCGCCAACCAGATCACGTTGGTGCCGGTGCCGCAGCCGATCTCCAGCGCTTTGCCGGGTTTGATGCGATACGCCTCGATCACCCGGGGCAGGTGGAGGTCCGGTTTGTCGCTGTCCCAGGGCAGTTCGCCTTCGCTGTAGCGTTTATCCCAGCTCGCACGGTCCGTAGGACGTCTTCTCTTTTCTTTCATTCGAGCTGCCTCCTTGATTATCGATGCTGATCGGGCGGTCTTCGGCGCGGAACCACCCGCGTTCAGGGCAGCGGTTGTCACCGCCGACCCTGTCTCGGGACACCACTGCCCGCGATGCGGCGCTAAATGCTTTCTTCGTAGGTGAGCGGGATTTTCCCTGCTTCGGGTTCCTGGGTCAGGGATCCTGCAGGCCGGACAACGGGATGCGCAGGGAGGGGTTCCCCGGGGCAACGGCACGGTGCATCGCCGCGACATACCCCTTCCCCAGCGGAAAACCGGGTTCGTGCTCAACGAATGCGGAGGAGCCGCATTCCGCAAGACCCGATGGATGCACAGCCGGTCACGACATCTCCTCGTTGACGTACATTTCTTCCGCTTCTTCTTCCGACGGCTTCAGTGGAATCCTCGTTTCCTTCCAGACATCGGCAGCGGCAGCCGCGGAAACGCCTTCCTCTTCGGGTTCCTCGAAATCCTGCCCTGCATGCCTGCCCAAAACGATCCATTCCGCGTCAAGCCAATCATCGAGTTCATGGCCGCGGACGCAACTTCTCGTTTCAAACAACTCGTATGCAACCTCGGCGATCTCTTCCTGGACGTTCATGGCGTCCCTCCTTCCCCGTCCCCCCCTTCCTGCCTCTTGTCTCTATTGTATCATAGGCGGGCCGCCGCGACTGCCCGGCGCCGCGTGCCGCGGCCGGAATGCGGCCCTTGGTACGAAGGGAAGAATGCAAAAAGCGGGGTACGCACGGGAGGGGTGGAGAAAGGGTTGTTTTCCTCATGACCGCTGCCACTTCAGCCACCGGGCAAAGAGCTGCTTCACCAGGGGCGTCAGGCGCGTCCGGTTGTACTGGTCGGCGAGCTTCCTGATCGCCTCGGCCTGGGTCGGATAGGGATGGATGGTCCTGCCGATCGCGGAGAGTCCGAGCCCGGCGGTCATGGCGAGCGACAGCTCGTTCAGCATTTCTCCCGCATGGCGGGCCACGATGGTCGCGCCGAGGATCCGGTCGCTCCCCTTCCTAATATGGACCCGCGCAAATCCCTCGGTTTCTCCGTCGAGCAGCGCCCGGTCCACGTCCGCCAAGGGGACCGTGAGCGTCTGCACCGCGATCCCGCGTTCCCTTGCGTCCTTTTCGTACATGCCCACGTGGGCGATCTCGGGATCGGTATAGGTGCACCACGGCACGACGAGCGTCGATGCCCGCTGCCGCGCCTTGAACAGGGCGTTCGCGATCACGATGCGCGCCAGGGCGTCGGCGGTATGGGTGAACTTGTACGGGAAGCACACATCGCCCGCCGCGTATACGTTCCGGTTCGCGGTGCGGAGCAGGTCGTCGACCTGCACCCCGTGCCGCCCGTCGTAGGCGATGCCTGCGTTCTCCAGGCCCAGCCCGTCCACGTTCGGCGCCCGTCCGATCCCGACCAGGATTTCATCGCCGACCAGCTCCTCACGCCGCCCCTCGCCCTCGACAATGATGATCCGCTCCCGCCCGCGTCGCCGGGCGCCGACGATCTTCGTATTGAAGCGGAACCGCACGCCGTCGCGCAGCATCGCCTCCTGCACGACCCCGGCTGCATCGGCGTCCTCGCGCGCCAGTACGCGGGACATGAATTCCACGAGTGTGACCATACTGCCCAGGCGCGCGAAGGTCTGGGCGAGCTCGCATCCGATGGGGCCGCCGCCGATGACCACCAGCCGCTCCGGCAGCTCGGTGAGCTGGAAGATGTCCTCGTTCGTCCGATAGCCGGTTTCCTCGATCCCGGGGATCGGCGGGACCGCGGCGCGGGCGCCCGTACAGATCGCCGCTTTCCTGAAGCGGAGCGTCTTCCCGTCTATTGCGACGGTATCCGGTCCGGCAAAGACGGCGCGGCCGATGAATACGTCGATGCCCAGCTCTTTGCTGAACCGCTTTGCCGAGTCGTGGTTGCTGATGCCCGCCCTGATCGTGCGCATCCGCTCCATGACCCCGGCGAAGTCGACGGTCGGGGGGGCGGACGCGATCCCGAACCCGGCGGCCGCTCGTACGTCATGGGCCGCCCGGGCCGCCCTGATGATCCCCTTGGAAGGGACGCAGCCCGCATTGAGGCAGTCCCCGCCCATCAGGTGTTGCTCCACAAGGGCCACCTTCGCGCCGAGACCGGCCGCTCCCGCCGCGGTCACGAGGCCCGCGGTTCCCGCGCCGATCACCACGAGGTTATACCGGTCTGCCGGCTCGGGATTGTGCCAGTCCGGGGGATGGACGTTGTTCACCAGGGTCGCATTGCTCGCATCCTGCGGGAGCATCAGAGGCTTGGCTTCCATCGGCGGGGACCCCTCCTTCGCCTTCTTCCCTTCAGCAGGCGACCGCCTGCTACGCGAGCGCGCCGACTCAAGACGATCCCTGGCCGGCCGTGCATCCAAAGCAGTGATCGTCCACTGCGATCAAGCGGCCGGACAAGGCGCGATAATCGAACTCGTCGATGTGCTGCGGGACGCCGGTATTGGTCGTGAGCCCGACGGCCTGGTTGAAGTCGCAGTCGTAGAGCCTGCCGTCCCAGCCCACGTTCACGAGGTGCCTGCACATGATCCCGTCGAGCGTGGCCGGGTTGAAGGCGGACGAGAGCTTTTCCAGGTAGGCGTCGTAATGCTTCGTCCGGCGCAGATGGTCCCGGAACCTTCCGAGAGGCATGTTGGTGAAGGTATACAGCCGGTTGAAGATGATCCCGACCCGTTGCCGGAGCTCCTTTTTATACTCCTCCTCCAGCCTGCACTGACCCGGCGCGATGAACATCCCCTGCGGATTGTACACGAGGTTGAGGACCAGGCCGCTGTCGTCCCTACCGTATCCCAGGGCGTTCAATGTCCTGAGCGCGTCCACGCTCTTCCGGTACGCGCCGTTCCCGCGCACCCGGTCCACGTTCTCTTCGAGATAATAGGGCAGCGACGCGATCAGCTCGACGGCGTGGTCCCGGAAAAAACCGGGAAGGTCCTGCATGGGGGGTTCGGAAAAGACCGTCAGGTTCGTACGCACGACGACCCGGCGGCCGTGGTCCCGCGCCCCGGTCACGAGACGGCGGAAGGAAGGGTTCAATTCCGGGGCGCCGCCGGTCAGATCGAGCGTCGTGAAGGGATTGTCCAGGAGGACCCGCAGGACCCGGCCGGCCATGTCCCGGTCCATGACCTCGTTCCGTTCCGGTCCGCCGGACACGTGGCAATGCTTGCAGGCCATGTTGCAGCGATAGCCCAGGTTCACCTGCAGGGTCATGGTCTCGATCGCCCGGAGGGGGCCGGCCTGCTCCGCGGCCAGCTTTTCGCTGAATTTCGCGATCATCGGTCGGACGCTTACAGCGAGTTCCTGTCCACGCTCTGATGCGCCTGGAGGGCGTGGATCAGGGACGCGCCGCCCCGCACAGCCGACGCCACATGCACGGCCTCGGTGATGTGCTCCAGGCTCATCCCCTCCTCGAGGCACGACTTGCTGTAGGCGTCGATGCAGTACGGGCATTGGACCACGTGCGCCACCGCCACGCCGATCAGCACCTTTTCCCGTTTCGTCAGCGTTCCGGGTTCGAGCGCCGCCACGTACCAATCCAGGAACTTCTTGAACAACGCCGGGTGGTGCTTGCCCACCTCGCCGAACTTATCGAGATCTTCCGCCTTGTAATATTCCGTCACGGGTCCCCCCCCTGTTCGCCGCGCCCTTCGCAAAGTGCCTGCGCTGCCGCACCGCGGACCGTGCGTGCGCGATCCGAACGCCGTCAAGCGACTATTTCGTCAGTTCCGCGCGGACCCGCGGGAGGCTCTGGGGATAGCGCTCCTGCAGGAAGCCGATCAGCTTCTCCCGCACGTAACAGCGCAGGTCCCAGGCCTTGCTCGAATCGGCGGAGCTCATGAGGGCGCGCAGCTCCATGGTGCGGTCCGAGGCGTTCGTCACCTGCAGGCCCCAGGCCTTGCCGTCCCAGAGGTCGGACGTCTGGAGGATGCGCAGGAGTTCCTGCCGCACGGCATCCACGGGCACGGTGTAGTCGGTGTAGACGAAGACCGTACCGAGGATGTCGGCGGTCCGGCGCGTCCAGTTCTGGAAGGGCTTCTCGATGAAGTAGGAGAGCGGGACCACGAGCCGCCGGAGGTCCCAGATCCGCACCACCACGTAGGTCGAGCCGATCTCCTCGATCCAGCCCCACTCCCCTTCCACGATCACCACGTCGTCGATGCTGATGGGCACGGTCAGGGCGATCTGGATGCCCGCGATGATGTTCGCAAGCATGGGTCGCGCGGCCATGCCCACGGCAAGGCCGGCCACCCCGGCAGAGGCGAAGAGGCTGATGCCTACGTTGCGGATGGACGGGAAGGTCATGAGCATCACCGACAGGCCGAAGACAGTGATGCCGATCACGATCACGCGGCGGAGCACGTAGGTCCGCGTCCGGATCTGGCGCGCCTCGCGGTTGTCCCGCGTGTCGATCCGGAACTTGGCAAAGACGGCGTCGTCGAAGACCGCCGTGAGGCTGATGGCCAGCCAGGAGACCGCGGCGATCAGGCACAGGATCGCCCCGTGCCGGAGCGTTGCCTCGGCCTCGCGCGGGAGCGCCAGGAACGGCAAGACGAGAAGCACGGCGACGAGCGGGACGAGCAGGCGTGCGGGGTTCCGGCTGTGGCGCACCAGGGAGTCGTCGATGGTGCCGCCGGTCTTTTGGGCGATCCGTTTGAGGGTCGAGAAGAGGACCCCGTGGAGGATCAGGCCGCCGACGATCGCCGCGGCCAAGCCCCCCAGCGCGATCATGCCGTCCTTCATTTCCAGTCCGATATGCTGCACTGTTCGTCCTCTCGCGATGAGAAAGCTTTTCTCTCCTCTGTCCGCAGATGAGTCAAACCCCGAGTCTTCATTGTAGCATGCCGCATATGAACGGGGGTCCGCTTTTTCATTTCTGCGGGCTGCCGGGCGAAGAGGTGCTGCTAGGCCGGCCGGTTCTGCATCCAGTCGTGCGCGAAGACCTCGGCCTCGCCGGTCTCGACGGCCTTCAGGATGATGCCGGCCACGTACTCGTTCGTGTCGGCAGGCGGCATGTCCCCGTGGATCTGCAGGTGTCCCGGGGCACCGCCCGCAGCGGTCAGGCTGTTCTTATAGAAATTCGAGTCCGTGATGTAGGGATGGACCACGCTCACGACGATCTTGTCCTTGGCCAGCTCGGCGCGGGCCGTGAGCGAGATGCCGTTCAGTGCGCGTTTGGACGAGGAATAGCCGGCCAGGTTCGGGATGGCCATGTGCGACGTGCCGGAGCTGATGTTCACGATCACGCCGCCGCCCTGGGCCCGCATGATCGGGATCACCGCCTGCATGGCCGCGAGCGGACCGAAGACGTTCCGGTCGTAGATGTACCGGAGCGTTTTGCTCTCGATACTCTCGAGCGGCGAGCCGTATCCTAAGCCCGCGTTG
>JBJKRX010000132.1:0-3938 GCA_046704425.1 Nitrospirota bacterium | reverse complement strand
TAACGACCTTCGAGGGCGAACCGCTCCACGCCGGAGACATTGCGAACCGCATCGGCGGTTACGAGGACATCGCCGAGCTGGAGAAAAAGAACGTCGACGACGCGGTCCTCATGGAGACGATCCTGGCGAGCAAGAACAACATCCACAACAACTACCAGGACTTCCAGAAGTTCCTGGACAGCGGAGGCAAGATCGGCCTGCAGCACGACCCCCTGCTCTACGGCGCGTACAACCTGAACCCCTTCCTGGTGAACGTTGAGATCGTGCCCATGCTCGTGATCGAGCAGGGCCAGGTGGCGGTGATCAAGTCCTACGTGGGGCTCGCGTCCCAGGACACCTCGGGGACGGACTTCAAGTTCGGCTCCCTCGTCCGGCCAGGCCACCGCGGCATCTGGCGCGAGTCGATCCGGACCGGCAAGTACCCCCTGAACCCGCACTGCTATAAGGCCGAGGTCGTGCCCACGGCCATCCTGAACCTGAACTGGGCCGACGCGAGCTCCGAGGCCCACAACCTCGACAAGAACCTCCAGCCGATCGTCGCCAAGTCCCGCGAAGGCTTCGTGTTCAGGATCGACCTCCAGGTCCAGATCCACATCCCCGACACCCAGGCCTCGCGCGTCATCAGCATGGTCGGCACGGTGAAGAACCTCGTGGAGGAGGTGCTGCAGGCCGCCGTGGGCAACCACTTCCGCGACACCCTCCAGGCCCTGCCTGCCATCAAGTTCATCGAAACCCGGGGCGAGATCCAGCGGGAGGCCATGACCTATATCGAGACCAAGCTCCGCGAGTACAACGTCGAGACGCGCGGCGTCTACATCCAGGACGTCATCTTGCCGGAAGACATGGTAAAGGTCCTGACCCAGCGCGAGATCGCCAACCAGGAGATCGAAACCTTCAAGAAGCAACAGCAGTCCCAGGAACAGCGGGTCACGGCGGAGAAGGCCAAGGGCACCGCGGATATGCAGAGCCAACTCGCGCAGTCCGAAGTGAACGTGACGATCGAAACGAACAAGGCATCGGCGATCAAGATCGGCGCCGACGCCTATCAGTACAAAAAGGAAGCCGAGGGCCGTGGCGATTCCTTCTACACCCAGGAGACCGGCCGGGCCAAGGGCGCCGAGGTGGAGGCCGTGGGCATGGCCCGGGCCAAGGCCGCGGAACAGCTCAAGCTCGCTCTGGGCGAGCAGTCCACGACCCTCGTGAACGCCATCGACGCGGTCATGAAGGGAGAGAAGAAGATCATGCCCGAGATCCTGGTCATGGGGGGGAACACGGGCACGCTCGACGGCCTTGCCGCGACGCTCACGCGGCTCTTTAAAGACAGGCTTCCGTCCGCACCAGCGGAAGGGGACGATCAGACAATGCAGTAGGGCGGGCAAAGATCAGCACCGGCAGGGGGCGCTGCCCTGCGGCAGCGCATGCCTTGCGGACGATCATACTCCCTGCAAAAGAGCCCTTTGCTCGGGCCTGCAACAAAAGAAGGCTGCGCCTCGGCATCGCGCACGGCGCCATCCACATGCAGTTCAACTGCGACGGCACGCACATCGTGAGCGCCGAGGATTATCAACGGTTCCTCGACGAGAACGTGTAGCACATGGTGCGGCAAATCCCTCCTCATTCTCCTGCAGCCAGAGGCGCTCTGCGCCGATTCTTCATGTACGCCAAAATATCCATGACGCTTATTGACATTCCGATTCCGAAAGCATATAGTCATACCTTCGACACGAAGAGGCCAAATGCGATGAATACGCAAGAATTCCTGCAAAATCTGAAAAGGCACCAGCTCATAGTCGCAATCCGCACCCCGACCGCGGAAGAGGCCTACGGGGCGGCCATGGCCTGCGTGGAGGGGGGCATCCGGTTCCTGGAGATCACCTTCTCCGTGCCGGGCGCGGAAGAGGTCATCGCGCGCGTACGTAAGGACAGCCGGGTGACGGTCGGGGCAGGCACGGTCCTGACCGTGGAAGAAGCAAAAAAGGCGCTCAAGGCCGGTGCCTCGTACCTCGTGAGCCCGGTCTGCGACGAGGCGGTGATCGGGTTTGCGAAGAAAGAAGGCGTTGTTGCGATCCCGGGAGCGTGCACGCCCACCGAGATCTATCGTGCCTACACGGCGGGCGGGGACATCGTCAAGCTCTTCCCTTTCGTCGAGATCGGCGGCCTCTCGTTCCTCAAGGCGATCCGGGGGCCGCTCCCCTTCATCCCCTACATGCTCTGCGGCGGCGCGAACCTCGAGAACGTCTCGTCCTACCTCGCTGCAGACGCCGCGGCGATCCTGATCGGCGCGGCCATAGTCCGGCGCGACCTCGTGGCTGCCAAGGACTGGGGAGCCGTCGCCGGCCTGGCCCGGAACTTCGTTGCCAAGGTCGGGGAAGGGCAAACAAAAACCTGACTTGACTTTCCCGCAAGAATCGTGTTTATTGTTGCATCCCTCGCGCAGGATGGCGGGGCATTTTTTTCGTATCGCAGGAGGAGAGAATCGTGTTTCGTCCGCAGATTAAGGTACTCGACTGTACGGTCCGCGACGGCGGCCTGATCAACCAGTGGCAGTTCGACGACGAGTTCGTCCGGAAGGTCTACGTCGCCCTGGCGCAGGCGGGCGTCGATTATATGGAGATCGGCTACAAGTCCTCGGAGAAGTGCTTCTCCCGGCAGGAGAACGGCGCCTGGAAGTTCTGCTCCGAGGAAGACCTGAAGCGCGTCGTGGGCGGGGTGGACACGACCATGAAGCTTTCCGCCATGGCGGACATCGGCCGCATCGAGTTCGAGGACATCCCGAAAAAGAGCGAGAGCGTCCTCGACATGATCCGGGTGGCCTGTTACGCCAAGGAGGTCGACAAGGCGATCAGCCTGGCCCACCACTGCATGGACAAGGGCTACGAGGTCACGATCAACCTGATGGCGGTCTCAAAGGTCCTCGAAAAGGAGTTGGACGACGCGCTCGCGGACCTGGCCAAGAGCGCGGTGCCGACCATCTACCTCGTGGACAGCTTCGGGGCCATGTACTCGGAGCAGGTCCAGTTCTTCGCGAAGAAGTATAGTGAAGCGCTGCCGGGCAAGGAGCTCGGCATCCACACGCACAACAACCAGCAGCTCGCATTCGCGAACACCATCGAGGGGATCATCGCGGGCGTCAACCGTCTCGACTCGACCATCTACGGCATGGGACGCGGCGCGGGCAACTGCCCCACCGAGCTCCTGCTCTCGTTCCTCAAGAACCCCAAGTTCGACATCCGGCCGATCCTCACGATCATCCAGGAGACCTTCATCCCCTTGAAGGCGAAGGTGGAGTGGGGCTACCATATCCCCTACATGGTCACGGGCATCCTGAACGAACATCCCCGGAGCGGGATGAAGGCCATGTCCGCGAAGAAGCTCCCGGACCTCCGCAAGTTCTACGAGGACCTGAAGGACGGCACGCCGCTGGACTAGGACGACGGGAGGGCGCAATACGGTCCGATGAAAAACGTCCTGCGCCACCTCCTCTCCATCCTGTTCCTCCCTTTTCTCGTCACCGTCGTCGTTCCCGCTGCGCTGCTGCATCTTTTTCCCGCAGGCAGCGCCACGGGTACCTCCCTCGCACTCCGGCTCCTCTGCGCAGCCGGTCTGCTGCCGCTCGCAGCCGGGCTTGCGCTCTTCTGCTGGTGCGTTGCCCTGTTCGCAAAGGTCGGCCAAGGAACGCTCGCACCCTGGGACCCGACCCGCGCGCTCGTGGCTGCCGGCCCCTACCGCTTCGTCCGCAATCCCATGATCATCGGCGTGGCGCTGATCCTGTGCGGCCTGGCCCTCCGGGAACGGTCCTGGGCGATCGGCATCTGGGCCTCCTTCTTCGTCTGCGTCAACCACCTGTACTTCGTACTGTCCGAGGAACCGGGGCTGGAGAGGCGCTTCGGCGATGGCTACCGACGATACAAAGAGGTCGTCCCGCGCTGGGTCCCCCG
>JBJKRX010000131.1:0-23491 GCA_046704425.1 Nitrospirota bacterium | reverse complement strand
CTGGGGCGGGTGGAGGTGTCCTATGATCTGCCAACGCAGGGGCTCGAGGATCAGAAGTCCAACAGCGATCTGAACGTCGCGTTCGTTACGGACCCCGCGGAGGCGCAACGGGTGAATGCCGAAGTGATGAACCTGGTCGAGAAGGTGAGCGCCTTCAAGCTGCAGACGCGGGCCTTGACCGAGGCGGAGGCAGGGAACATGGCTGCAGCTACGCAACGGCTTCAGGCTGCGGCCACCGTGTTCTTGCAAATGGGCGAAGCGGAACTTGCCGAGACGGCGACGCAGGAGATCCGGGAACTGCAGAAGTCCGGTGCGCTCAGTGCGGCCGGAACCAAGAAGCTCGAATACGGGACGAGAAAGCTCACGACCGTACTGACCAAGGCGATGGAGTAGGGCCAAGCACAGAGGGGTTTTCCTCTCTGCGCAGCGCACATACTAACGAAGGAGGACAAGGCCATGAAATGCAAAGCGTGTGAGACCGAGAACATCGAAGGAGCGCTTTTCTGCGAAGAGTGCGGGGCAAAGCTGGAAGGAATGGAGGTCGTTGAGACGGCGCGGGAGGAAACCGGAACGCTGGTATTCGCCTCTCCGGAAGGGGAGACGCTGGACCTCCCTGCCAAGGACGAGATCGTTATCGGCCGGGAAGACCCGATCAGCGACGTATTCCCCGATCTGGACCTGACCGACCTGGGCGGTTTGGAAAAAGGCGTCTCGCGGAAGCACGCGGTCATTCACCGCACCGGCGGGGACTATACCGTCGAGGACATGGGGTCCGTGAACGGGACCTTCATCAACAAGAAGCGCATCGAACCACATCGACCCGAGGCACTGAAACCCGGCGACGAGGTCCGGTTCGGCAAGGTGACGCTGTCCGTGAAGGCGGCGTAGCACGGAAGGAGGTCGTCATGTTCCGTTTTGCGAAAATAGCATCCTACGCCCTGACGGGCGCCCTCGGCGGATCGGCCGCCTGGGCGTTCGTTCTGACCCTCGCATCGCGAACAGGCGGGGGACTGCTCGGCGAGTCGCTGCTCGGCGGTCTCGTGGGCCTCTGTATCGGCGGGTTCCTCTGGAGCCACGAGTCGATCAGCGGCAGACGGTTCAAAGCGGCCGCGAAACAGGCGGGCCTCGGCGCGGTTTCCGGCCTTATCGGCGGGGCCGTCGGCGCCCTCCTGGGAAACACGACCTTCACCGCGCTCGGGAAGGAGATCGTCGATGCCGGCGGTTTCAATGCCTCCCTGGGCGTTCTTCTCGCAGTCGCCCTGGGGTGGTCGATCTTAGGCGCGATCATCGGTCTTGCGGGCGGACTCATGATCCGCTCGCGCGAGCGGGCATGGTACGGGTTCTTCGGGGGTGGGCTCGGCGGGATGGTGGGAGGGGTGCTCTTCTCCATTCTCTCCTCCACGTCCATCTGGTCCGACCTCGCGGGGCTGTGTCTGCTCGGCATGTCCATCGGTGCCTTCATCAGTTCCGTCGAAGAAGCCTTCGTGTCGGCGAAGGTGAAGGTCGTGAAGGGCAGACACCTGGGCAGGGAGTTCCCGATCCTGAAGACGACAAACCTCATCGGCAGGGACGACCGGTCCGATATCTGCCTGTCCGGCGCGGAAGGCGTGGGTCTGCAGCACGCGACCATCAAGCGGGCAAAGGGCGGGTATGCGATCGAGACGGAAAAGGACGGGGCCGTGTACGTGAACCAGAAACTGACCAGGAACAGCAGGCTGTCCGACGGCGACGTGATCAGGGTCGGGAGCATCCTGCTCCTTTTCTCCGCCGTGAAGAAGGCTGCGGCCGGAGTTGCCGTCGCCCTCCTGATCTTCGGAGCAACGCTCGCGATCCTGCCGATCCCGGAAGCCTGTGCGGCAGACGCGGCCACGGTGCGGATCAGCCAGTTCGATTTGACGGCCTATCCCGAGGTCAAGGCCTATGTGTCCGTGCTCGACGCCGCGGGCAGGCCGATACTGGGGCTCACGCAGGCGAACGTTACCCTCCGGGAGAACGGACGTCCCGTAACGGTCGACTCGCTCGGCAGGTCAGATGCGCAGGGCAAGCAGGAGCCCGTGAGCTTCAGCATCGTCCTCGACCGGAGCCGGTCCATGAAAGGCGAAAAGATCGCGCAGGCCAAGGCGTCGGTGCTCAGTTTCCTGTCGCTCATGGGGCCGGGAGACCGCGCATCGCTCATCACCTTCAGTGACCGGGTTACGCGGGTCGATCCCCTGACCAATGACGTCGCCCGGCTGAAAGAGGACGCGGAAAAGGTCGTTGCCGGCGGTCATACCGCCCTCTTCGACGCCATCGCGGCAGGTGTGGCGTCGGTGCAGGGTGTCCCGGGGAGGCGTGCGGTGATCGTGCTTACCGACGGCATGGCGAACCGCGGCGCGATCGCCATGAAGGAGGCGATCGCGGCTGCGATCCGGGAGAACGTCTCCGTGTCCGTGATCGGCCTGGGTGCGGATGTGCGCGCGGCTCGCCTGGAAGGGATCGCCGCACAGAGCGGCGGGGAGTACTTCTTCGCGCCGGCAGCGGACAGACTCGCGGAGATCTACCAGACCATCGGCAGGCGCATCCACGGCGAATATGTCGTAACCTACCGGACCGAGGCGCGGGGCAATTATCTGAGAACCCTTTCGCTCTCGCTCACGGGCGGGATCGAGGCAGTGCGCGCCTACTTCCAGCCGCAATCGTCCCTCTTCGGCGCAGCCGGTCCGGCCCCGGGCTGGGCCTATAGCGTATCGCTCGCCAGCTTCCTCGCGCTCATGGGACTCTCGTTCCCCAAGATCGAGCAACACTACCGGACGGCCCACCTGAGCCTCGTGCGGGGCAGGGGAAACAGGAAGGAGCTCGACATCGGCACGAAGGTGGTCATCGGCAAGGACGAACAAAGCGGACTCGGCCTCTTCCGGGACGATGCCATCGAAGGGCAGCACGCCGAGATCAGGAACGTGGACGGGAACTATGTCCTGGAAGACAAGGGCTCGCTGGCAGGGACCTTCGTGAACCAAGAGAAGGTCGCCGGGACGCAGGTCCTGCAGGACGGCGACGTCATTACCCTGGGAAAGACCACGATCGTCTTCAGCAATGGAACCGTTCGGACCTGCGCCGGCTGCGGCAACCCCTTGGGAGCGAAGGCGCGGTTCTGCGTGCACTGCGGCCTGCAGGCGGCGTGAAGAAGGAAAAAGTCAGTGTCTTGCCGGGGTGCGAGAGACAGGTATGAGACAGGTCCTCAAGAACAGATACGAGGTCATCGGCATCCTCGGCAGGGGCGGCATGGGACGCGTCTTTAAGGTCGCGGACCGCATCAACGGCCAGACCCTCGCGATCAAGGAACTGTATCTGCGGAAGCTTTCGCCCGATGCGGCACAGGAGGCATTGACCCAGTTTTGGACCGAGGCGCGGATCCTGATGCGCCTCAACCATCCGAACTTCCCGAAGGTCTTCGGCTGTTTCTCCGAATCCGGCGCCTCGTACCTCGTTATGGAATACGTCCGCGGCAAGACCCTGGAGCAGATCCTCGACGCCCGTGCAGGACAACCGATCGATGAACACCGTACGCTCGGCTGGGCGCTCCAGATCACCCGGGCCCTGCATTTCCTGGGCGTGCAGCAGCCGAGGCCCGTGGTGTTCCGGGACCTCAAACCCGCAAACATCATGATCGACCGCACGGGCCGGGTCAAGCTGATCGACTTCGGCATCGCCCGGTTCTTTACCGCGGACAAGAGCGAGGACACCTACGTGTACGGTACGCCGGGCTATGCCGCTCCCGAACAGTACGGCACGGGCCAGACCGACGTGCGCTCGGATCTCTTTGCGCTCGGCGCCACGATGCACCACTGTCTCACCGGGCTGCGTCCCGTGGAAGGCTCACGACAGTTTCCCGATCTTCGGCGGATAAATTCACGAGTAAACCCGGCGACCGCGGCCATCGTCAACAAGGCGCTCAGCCGGGAGCGGGGCCGTCGCTTCCCGAACGCCCAGGAGATGAAGGCCGCGATCGAGCAGGTCCTGCTCGCGTTCGCAATGCCGGGGCAAGGGCTGGGGAAGGTCTTTCTTGCCGAACCGGGAAGAACGATCACGCTCCCCTGGCAAAAGAAGACCGCCCTGATCGGGGTGCCGATCCGGGCGCTCGGCCTGAGCGGGACGACAGGGACCTTGCGAACGGAAGATCCCTGGATCGCACCGCAGACCGCGACCTTCGGACCGGATGCCTCGTGGGCCCTCTTCCGCGTTCGGAGCAATTCGTTGATTCCCGGCAGGGAGTATCGGACCCGCATCACCGCTTTTACAGACTGCGGCGTGCTACGGCCGCGACTTGTGCTCAAGCGGAGACGACCGTGGATGCTGATCGGGATAGTTGCGGCCGTGCTCGCGGTCGTTGCTGCAATGCTGCGCGCGTAGGGAGTTCCTTCGGCGAGGGACAAACGGGAGGGGAGGGACGGAATGGGACGGCGTGCCTTATTCTTTGATCCCGTACTTCTTCATCTTTTCGTACAGCGTGGAGTAGGCGATGCCGAGCTGTTTCGCGGTCTCTGTCTTGTTGCCCCCGAGGGAGCGGAGCGTGGCCACGATGGCGGCCTTCTCGATCTCTTCCAGCGTTTTGCCGCTCAGACCTTCGACGGGTGAGGTCTTCTTCCCCTGCGCGAGGACGAGGTCACGGGCCTCGATGCGCCCATCATCGCTCAGGGCCGAGGCCCGCTCCAGAACGTTCTTGAGCTCCCGCACGTTTCCCGGCCAGGAATACGCGGCAAGGGCCGCAGCGGCCCCGGGCGACAGGTCAAGGGCTTCCTTGCCTGCGGCAATCGCGATAACGGTCAGGAGGCGTTTTGCAATCAAACCGATGTCCTCCATGCGCTTGCGGAGGGGGGGGAGCACCACGGTTACCGCGGAGAGCCGGTAATACAGATCTTCGCGGAACCTTCCGGCCTTCACCTCCTGTTCCAGGTCACGGTTCGTCGCGGCCACGACGCGTACGTCGACCTTGATCCCCTGCCCGGCGCCGATGCGCTTCACCTCGCGCTGGTCCAGGGCGCGCAGGAGCTTGGGTTGGAGCGCGGGTGCAAGCTCGCCGATCTCGTCCAGGAACAGGGTGCCGTGCTGCGCGAGCTCGAAGGCGCCCGGACGGGCCTTGCCGGCGTCGGTAAAGGCGCCTTTCTCATGGCCGAAGAGCTCGCTCTCGATCAGGGTGGGAGCAGCGGCGCCGCAGTCGAATACGACGAAGGGGCCCTGCGCCCTGGGGCTGTTGGCATGGATCCCCTGCGCGGCAAGTTCCTTGCCCGTCCCGGTCTCTCCCTGGATGAGCACCGTCATGGCCGTGGGCGACACGCGTTCGAGGATGCCGAAGACCTCGCGCATGGAGGCCGTGGCGCCGATGAGGTCTCCGAAATGATCGCGGGTACTGGAGAGGACCTCGATGCGCTCCTCGACGGGGGAAAAGGTGATCTCCGTCTGGCCAAGGCGGATGACCGAGCCGGGTCCGAGGAAACCCTCCCGGATGCGAACGCCGTCGAGGAACGAGCCGTTCGTGCTGCCCCCATCCTTGAGGAGATAGCCCTTGCCGGTGTCCTCGACGATCGCATGTCTGCGTGAGACCGTGGGGTCCGTCAGCACCAGCGTGTTCTCCGGAAGGGTGCCGATCGTGACGACCGGCTCCTGGAGGACCAGCTCCCTTCCGGCGTCCCGGCCCTGGGTCACCACGAACCGTGACTTCTTGAGGATCAGGGGCTTCGTACCCGGTCCGGTGATCACCTCGGTATGGTCCGGTCTTCCCGAGCCCTCCGTCGGTTGTCTGCCGGTTTTCTTCACGGCGCTATTGTAGCATACCGCGGAGGAGGAGGGAACGAAAAAACCGGCGCAGGGCAGCCGCCGCTTTTGGCTTGACGGGCCGACCGGACGGCCCTATCATAGATGCAACGTACCCCTGCGGAGGAGAATATGCCAAACGCGGATCAGAGGGACAACGAAACCAGGATACAGGCCGCTTCCCCGGCAGCGAAGGCGGTCCCCGAACGGTATCAGGCCTCGGTCGTCATCCTCCAGGGCAAGGCCGCAGGCATGGAATATCTGCTCGACCGGACGCGCTCCGTGATCGGGAGGGACAGCGGGGCGAAGATCCCCGTCACGGACCCCCTTGTTTCGCGCGAACACGCGGAGATCCTGTTCCATGACGGCGTCTACCTGTTGCGGGACCTGGGGAGCACCAACGGAACGCTCATCAACGGTGCGTCCATCAAGCAGGCGCCCCTGCGCCACGGAGACACGTTCCGCATCGGCGATACCCTGTTCCAGTTCGTCCTGGAAGACTCCGGCAGAAATCCAACCTACGAGATCCCGCGATGAAGATCCGGTGCGCCGGGAAGACCGATCCGGGCAGGAAACGGGGCAACAATGAGGATTCCTTTTTCGCGGACGAGGAGTCCGGACTCTTCGTCGTGGCGGACGGCGTGGGCGGGAGCGCAGGCGGCGAGGTGGCAAGCCGGATCGCCGTCGAGACCTTGGCAGCGGTCCTGCCCGGACTCCTCGCCGACCAAGAGCGTACCGTGTCTGCAGACGCTGCGGGGAGCGGGCTCGCGGCGTTGCGTGAGGCGGCAGGGCAGGCGAACCGCGCCATCCGCGTGGAGCAATCGCGGAGGCCCGAGACGGCCGCCATGGCGACGACGCTCACCGGCCTGCTTGTTCGCAACGGCCGGGCCTGTCTCGTCCACGTGGGGGACAGCAGGGCCTATCTCCTCCGGGCAAAGGAGCTGCAACAGCTGTCCGCAGACCACACCCTCGTGGCAGACTCGGTCCGGTCCGGGCTCCTGACGCTTGAGGAGTCCCGCAGGAGCCCCTATCGTCATGTCATTTCCCGCGCCCTCGGCATCGAGGACGAGATCGTCCCCGATACCGCGGCGCAGCCGGTCCTGCCGGGAGATACGTTCCTCCTCTGCACCGACGGCCTCACCGACATGCTGCCCGACGGCGAGATCGCCGCGATCCTGGGCGCATACGACCCGGACGATGCCGTGCGCGAGCTGATCGCAGAGGCGAACCGCGCCGGGGGGGACGACAATATTACGACGGTGGTCGTGCGTACGACGGAACGATAACGGCGGTACCGGGGACGGCGGATGCAGAAGCAGATCAAGGATGAATACGAGATCATCGCGGAGATCGGGATCGGCGGCATGGCCACGGTGTACAAGGCCGTCCAGAAGTCGCTCGACCGGCTGGTCGCCATCAAGGAGCTGAAGAAGTCCTTCCATGCCGACGGCCAGATCGTCAAGCGATTCGAGCGGGAAAGCCGCGTGGCCGCGTCGCTCCAGCACGAGAACATCGTCCATATCTACGATTACTGGAAACGGCCGGACTACGCCATCGTGATGGAGTATGTGGACGGGACCACTCTTGCCGGAGTGATCGAGAAGACCGGCGCGCTGCCCGTCGACGTGGGGATCATGATCGCGGTCCAGGTCGCCGCCGCCCTCGACTATGCCCACATGTGCGGGCTCGTCCACCGCGACATCAAGCCCTCGAACATCATGATCAAGCGGAACGGCGAGGTGAAGCTCATGGACTTCGGGATCGCCCAGGGCCGGAACCACGAGTCTCTGACCGCGCCCGGCACCCTGATCGGCACGCCGTCCTACATGTCCCCCGAGCAGATCCTCGGCCAGCCGCTCGACGTTCGGTCCGATATCTTCTCCTTCGGCGTTGTGCTGTACGAGATGTTCACGGGGGCCAAGCCCTTCCTGGACGACGACGCCCGGCCGGTCACGGCGAAGATCGTCAAGGACCCGTTCCCTTCCCCGCGCCGCGTCAACCCGGAGATCCCGCGCCGCCTCCAACGGCTGATCAAGAAGTGCCTCAGGAAGAAACCGGCCAGGCGGTACGAGGCGATGCCGGCGGTCCGCAGAAAGCTGGAACGGGACCTCCGAAGCGGGACGACCAAGGCAAGCTCGCTTCGGCGGATCTCGGAATATCTCGTGTCGCGGAACGTGTTCGAGGCAATGCCGGATCAGGAGACGCTGGTTGCCCCGGTAGTCCGGACAACAACGGGCAGGATGCGGGCCGCGCTTATCTCCGTTGCCGTGCTGACCCTCCTGGCGGCCGGGAGCGCTGCCGTCTATTACTACGGCTTTCCGGTGAGGCAACAGGCCGTGCAGCTTTCCGTCAACCCTTCGGCAGCGCCGCAGCCCTTCTCCGGCACGACGCCGAGCCAGACGCCGGACAGCCGGGGAGGGGGCGCCGGCTCACCTCAGCCCGCAACCCGACCGTCCCCGGCGCGCGCTGCAGCAGCGGTCGAAAAACCGGATGAAGCAGGGGGGGAGTTCGCAACGAAGGCCACGCGGTCAGCGACCGCGAAAGGGGCAGCGGCGAACAGGTCCTTGCATCGGGCGGCCGACCACACAGGCAAGAAGAAGACGGGGAAGAAGAAAAAGAAGATACGGGAGTGAATAGCCGATTCGCTTATTCCGGCCGCACCATCTCCGCCACGCATTCGATATGGTAGGTCCAGGGGAACATGTCCACGGGTTGGAGACGGTCAAGCTGAAATCCGAAAAGCCCGAAGAACTTCAGGTCCCGGGCGAGGGTCGCTGGGTTGCAGGAGACATAGACGATCTTTCGCGGCACGAAGGCGAGCACCCGTTCGAGCGTCTTGAGCGTGGCGCCTGCCCGGGGCGGGTCGAGCACGATCACGTCGGCGCGCAGCTTCCGCTCCAGCAGGATCTTCAACCCCTTTTGCAGATCGGCTGCGATGAACTCGGCGTTCCCGATGTTGTTTTGCTCCGCGTTCGCCTTCGCGTCCTCGATCGCCGAATAGCCGGATTCGACGCCGTAGAGCCGCTTCGCCTTCCGGGCGAGCGGCAGGCTGAAGTTGCCGATGCCGCAGTACAGGTCGAGCACGGTCTCGTCGCCCGTAAGCGAGGCGAAATCGAGCGCGGTCTTCACCATGTTCTGGTTCTGCTCCCAGTTGACCTGAAAGAAGTTCCCTTCCGTCGCCTGCAGGGTCAGGCCGTCCAGGTCCAGGGACAGCCGGTTCCTTCCCAGGCTGAAGGCCTTTTTCCTGTCTCCATAGCCCGTGATCCCGATGACCTGCGGCGCCGCCTTTCGGAGCTCGGCAAAGAGCGCCTGCGGCGCCGGAAAGGTCTTCTGGTCGCTGAAGAAGAGGAGGTGCGCCTCGCCCGCGGGCGAGGCGTTGACATGGATCTCGGTGAGCACGGGCAACGATCCGGCGAGCGACCGGAGGGCCTTGAGCGTCCGGTCGATCACCGGTTCGAGCAGGAAGGCGTCGTCCACCTCGACGAGATCATAGGAGCCCGGCCGGAAAAAACCGATGCGCGGTACGTTCCCCTTCATCCTGACGGTGAACTGCGCGCGGCGGCGGTAGTGGTCGGTGCGCGGAGAGGCGAGGATGGGGAGGGGGCGTGCCGGCTGCAGGCCGCCGATCCGCGCGAGCGTGTCCAGGAGGATCTCCTGCTTATACCGGAGCTGCGCGGGGTAGGCGATGTGCGGCCAGGTGGCGCCGGTGCATTGTAGTTCGCCGCTGCACGGCGGCGCGATGCGGTCCGGGGACGGGACGAGTACGGCACGCAGATCGGCCTCGAAGTATCCCTTCCGCTTCCGCCGGAGCGTGAGGGCGACGCGCTCGCCGGGCAGGACGCCGGGGACGAAGACGGCCTCTCCTGCTGCGAGCCGTGCGAGTCCGCTGCCGCCCTGCACGAGCTTTTCGACGATCACCTCGACCGGCTTGTTCATCCGAGGATCTTCTTGACCGTGTCCCGGAGCAGGGCCGTGTCCGCCGATTTCACGACGTAGGCGTCGGAGCACCAGCTCCCGAAGTCCTGCTTGTACTCCTCGTAGGCAGAACAGATGATGACGGGAAGGGACCCGTCCTTCTCCTTGATCTTTCGGAGCGTCTCGATACCGTCGCTTCCGGGCATCCTCTTGTCGAGCGTAACGAGGTCGAACTTCTCGTCGTCGAGCGCGGCGAGCGCCTCGTTGCCGTTCTCCACGGTCGTTACGGCATAGCCCATCTCCTCGAGCTCCTCCCGGTAGAGCTGCCGGATATTTTCTTCGTCGTCCACCACCAGAATCTTTTTCATGGTGCGCCTCCTGGAAGAAATTCCCCTGTCGCTGATCGCCGTCGCACGCGGCTCATCCCGCGCCGCTGTCGCGCGGGAGGGGCAGCCGGAGGGTAAAGACCGCCCCGCCTGTTTCCCGGTTCCGCAGCTCGATCGCGCCGCGGTGCGCCTTGATGATCCGGTTCGTGATCGGAAGCCCCAGGCCCGTGCCGCGCGGTTTCGTCGTATAGTAGGGATTGAAGACGGACTGCACGGCGTCCGGGGGGACGCCGGGACCCGTATCGCCGAACGCCACGATCGCCTCGTGTGTCTCCGGGGCGAGCGCGGTCGTGACCGTGAGGGTCCCGCCCTGTTCCATGGCCTCCATGGCGTTCTTGATGATGTTGATGACCGCCTGCTTGATCTGTGCCGCGTCGAGCGAGAGCGGCGGCAGGTCGGGCGCAAGATTCTTTTCTGCCCGGATGTTCCGCTGGGAAAGCTCTTCTTCGTACAGGTCCAGGATCTCCTCCAGGAGGGCGTTCATGCTCTCGGGGGCGAACTGCGGGGGCGGCTCCTTGATGTACGAGAGGTTGTCATGGATGATCCCCTCGAGCCGCGCCACCTCGCTCAGGATGATGTCGATGTATTTCCTGTCCTCGCTGTGTTCGAGCTTCCGCGCGAGACGCCGCGTGAACCCGCCGATCGAGACGAGGGGGTTTCGGATCTCGTGCGTGATCTCGGCCATCATGGCGCCGAGGGCGGCCATCTTCTCCGACTGTACCAGTTGTTCGTGGAGGCTCAGCATGTCCCGATTCAGCGTTTCCAGGTTCGAATGGATCACGGCGTTCTCGATGGCGAGGGCCGCCTGGTGGGCGAACATGGCGAGAAAGCGCATGTCGCCGTCGGTGATCGGCCGCTGGTTGAACATGTTGTCCACGAGGATGACGCCGATGGCGCGGTCCTTGGCGACGAGCGGGACCGTGGCGAAGCTGTTCACCTGGAGCACGTCGCGCAGCTCGCGCGGCACGAGGGGGTCCGTTGCCGCGTTCGTGACGTTGTAAGGCCGCCGGTTCAGCACCGTGAGGGCCACGACGCCCTCATCCGGCTCGAGCGCGAACCGCATGGCCCGCGCAAGATCGTTGAGCGCCGAATCGCGGTGCGCGAAGAGGTCGCCGGTCTGGATCCATTCCGTCAGGCTGCGGTGGCGCGACGACACCTCGCTCCAGGCCCTGCCCGCCTCGTCCCAGTTCGTGGGGCCAACGCCCATCATCCCCTGAAGCGTATTGGTCCGCTCGTTCGTGAGCAACAGGATCGCCCGGTTGAAGCCGAGTCCGCTGCCGCCCATCGTGGCTGCGGTCAGGATGATGCGCAGCAGCCGGTCGAGATTGAGCGTGGTGCTCATGGCTGCGCCGATGTCGTAGAGGATGGCGAGCTCCTGGGCCCGGGTGCGCGCCTCGATCGCCAAGTCCTCCATCCGTTCGTACATGACCGCGTTCTCGACCGCCACGGCCGCACTGCTCGCGATGGTCGTCAGGACCTGCAGGTCGTCATCGCTGAAGGACCGGTCTGTCCGGCGGTTGTACAGGGTGATGACGCCGATGACCTTTTCCCGGTATACCAGCGGGACGGCGGCGACGGCATAGGCGTCCGTGGCAGAGTCCTTCAGTAAATCTTGCCGGATGTCCGGGATGCGGAGCGGCCGCTTGTCGCGCGCAACCCGGTCCGCCAGCGTAGGGCCGACCCGGCGGTCGAGCTCCGTAACGGCTTCGCCGATGATGCCGAAGGAAGCGAAGGTCTTGCGCGGAGGGACCTCGGGCAGGTTCAGGAGCCTGATGGTGCAGCCCTGCGCGTGGAGCGACTGGGCGCTGTTCTTTGCGATGAGCGTGAGGAGCTGCTCCAGGTCGAGAGTGGAGGTAAGGGCCATGCCGATCTCGTAGATGGTGGCGAGTTCGGCGAGACGGTCCTGGATGTTCTGGAACAGACGGGCGGTCTTGATCACGCCGCTGATCTGGTTGGCCGTGGTAGTGAGAAGGGTGAGGTCCGAGGAGGTCGCCTGCCAGGGCGAGACGGAGAGCACGAAGATGACCCCCAGGCAGTGGTCCTCGTCCATGATCGGCGCGGCCACGAGCGACTTGAAGTTGCCGATGCCCGATTCGGGCACGTAGGCGAATCGCGGATCGGCGTAGGGGTCTTCGAGCGCGAGCGGCACCTTCTGCTCGGCCACCCATCCGGCGACGCCCATCCCGATAGGGAAGCTCATGGAGCCGATCGACTCCTGGTTCAAGCCCACGGCGGCCGCGAGGGTTACGGAGTTCCCCTCTTCGTCGATCAGGAAGACCGATGCCCCCTCCCGGCCCATCCCCCGGGCGACCACGGCCACGATGCGCTGAAGCTTCTCCGTGAGGCCGAAATAGGAGTTGGATATCCGGCTGATCTCGCTCAGGATGGCGAGTTCGTTTTTCTCGAGCGCTTCCATGGGAAATTCGGGTGTCAGCAGCCAGGAGCCAGAATCCAGGAGAACAGGATGGATTGTTTTTCTGACTTCCGGCTCGCCTTATGGTCTCCGCATCGCCTTCCGGTACACCTTCACGTATTCCTTTGCCGAGTGTTCCCAGGACAGGTCCTGTTGCATGCCTGCCTCCATGAGCCTGCGCCATGCGGGACGGTTCCGGAGAACGGTTAAAGCCCGCCGGATGCATGTCGCAAGGGCGGCAGGAGAATATTCCGTGAATACGAAGCCGGTCCCGCGACCGGTGCGTTCCTGGTAATCCACGACCGTGTCCGCAAGGCCGCCGGTCTTCCGCACGATCGGCACGGCGCCGTAGCGGAGCGCGATCATCTGGCTGAGCCCGCAGGGCTCGTACCGCGACGGCATCAGGAACAAGTCTGCCCCGGCATAGATGGCGCGCGCCAGTTCCTCGTCATAGGTGAAGAGCACGCGCAGCCGATCTGCATAGCCTTTGACCGCTTCGCGCAGCAACGTGTGGTATTTTTCCTCTCCGGTCCCGAGGATGACGAGCCGTACGCCGAGCGGCAGGATCGCGGGCAGCGCGGCGGTCAGGATGTCCAGACCCTTCTGGTCCGCCAGGCGCGTCACCATGCCGATGAGCGGTTCTCCCGAGTCGGGGAGGCCGAGCCGGGCGAGCAATGCCGCGCTGCAAGCGCGCTTGCCCGCGGGCCGCGCGGCGCTGTACGGATGCGGGAGCAAGGCATCCTGCGCCGGGTTCCATTGCGACGGATCGATGCCGTTCAGGATCCCGAACAAGTCTCCGCGTCGCGTCGCCAGTACGCCGTCGAGGCCGCTGCCGTACTCGGGGGTGAGGATCTCCCGGCTGTAGGTGGGGCTTACCGTCGTGACGGCGTCGGCGTACACGATCCCGGCCTTGAGCAGGTTGATCTGGCCCCAGAACTCGATGCCCTCGGGCGTGAAGACGTCCCACCCGAGGCCGGTCAGGTGCAGGTCTTCCCGCCGGAAGTGGCCTTGGTACCCCAGGTTGTGGATCGAGAAGACCGTCCGCGTGCGGGCGAGCGGCCCGTCTCCGGCATACCATTTCCGAAGAAAGAGCGGCACGAGCCCCGTCTGCCAGTCGTTGCAATGGATGACCTGCGGCCGGAGGCCCAGGACCGTGCAGAGCTCGGGTACGGCGCGCGAAAAAAAAATGAATCGCTCGGCGTTGTCGGCATAGTCGGCGCGGCCGGTGCCGTACAGTTCCGCACGATCGAAGTAGATGTCCTTGTTGACGAAATAAACCATGACGCCCGCGCCGAGCCGCCCCATCAGCACTTCGCACCGCTCCTTCCAGCCCCCCAGGGGCACGTAGAAGGAGCCGAGGTCCGTGAGCCCCAGGACCTCCGGGTCGATCCGGCGATACCGCGGCAGGAACAGGCTCACCTCGTGGCCGAGCGCGGCAAGGGCTTGGGGCAGGCTCCCGGCCACGTCCCCGAGGCCGCCGGTCTTGGCGAACGGAGCGGCCTCGGAAGCGGCAAACACGATGTTCATAGCTTGATTTCCCGCAGGAATTTTGCCGCGTCCTCCGGCGGGGTGGGATTGATGTAGAATCCCGAGCCCCATTCGAATCCCGCTACGCTCGCGAGCTTGGGCATGAGCTCGATGTGCCAGTGATAGTACTCATTCAGCTCGTCCCGGAAGGGAGAGGTGTGCAGGACGTAGTTGTAGGGAGGGTTCGCGAGCGCACGGTCGATCCGGCGCAGGACGTTCTGCAGGAGCCCGGCCAGGTCGTGCATGTCCTCGGCCGGAGAGGCGGCGTACGACGAGAAGTGGCGCTTCGGCAGGATCCAGGTCTCGAAGGGGAGCCGCGGCGCGTAGGGCGCGAGGGCGATGAATTGCTGCGTTTCGAGCACCACCCGGGAACCGGCCCGCGACTCCTGCCGGATGATGTCGCAGTAGATGCATCGCTCCTTGTTCTCATAGTGGCGCCTGCACCCGTCGATCTCTTCCTGCACCTGGATCGGGACGATCGGGAGGGCAATGAGCTGCGAGTGCGTGTGCTCCAGGGTCGCGCCGGCGGTGAGTCCCTCGTTCTTGAAGATGAGCGTGTACTGGAAGCGGGAGTCCTTCTTGAGGTCCTCCATGCGTTCGCGATAGGCGCGGAGCACGTCCTCCATCGCCTCCGGCGACAGGGTGGAAAGCGTGGCAAAGTGGTCCGGGCTTTCGATGATGACCTCATGGGCGCCGATGCCGTTCATCTTGTCGAACATGCCCTCACCCTGGCGGTTCAGGTCTCCCTCGATCTGGAGCGCGGGAAACTTGTTCGGCACGGTGCGGAGCGTCCAGCCCGGGCCGTCGACGTTGTTCGCGCCGTTGGCGCGGTAGGCGAGGATCTCGTGCGGCGTGGTACGCTCGTTTCCGGCGCAGAAAGGGCAGAACCCCGCGCGTTTCTTGGCGCGTTGATCGTGGAAGTCGGCGGGCCGTTTGCCCCGTTCCGACGAGATGATGACCCAGCGCCCGGTGATGGGGTCTTTTCGCAATTCCGGCATGGTCGCTCCTTACAGGGGAAAAGATGCAAAGAATAGAACCAATTATATCGTATCTTCTTCCTCGTTGTCAAAAGAACTTCCGATATGCTATGATGCGCCACTATGGCGCGCACGATCGACAGGCTGGCCACGACCCTCGGCAAGGTCCTGGCGTCCCGCGGCCTCCAGGGACGGCTCGCCGAGTACCGCGTCCTGGCGTGCTGGGACAAGGCCGTGGGCCCGGCCATCGCCCGGCACGCCCGGCCCCGGACCGTCCAGCGCCGGAAGCTCGCCCTGGTCGTGGACAGCCCCGCCTGGATGCAGCAGCTTTCGCTCCTCAAGCCCGAGATCGTGGCGAAGCTGAACGGCGTCCTCGGAACGGCCGCCATCAAAGACCTCTCGCTTACGCTCGGCGAGGTCGACCTCCCGGCGTCGGGCGAGGAAGAAGCTTTATCCCCCCCCGCGCTCGACACCGAGGAGCGCACGCGTATCGAACACTACGTGCGGGAGATCCCCGATCCGGAGACGCGGGCTGCGGTCAGGCGGGTGATCGAGAAGGATCTGCGGAGCAAGAAAGGCGTGGGAAGACGATAAGCGGCTGCTATTTTTTCGGATAGGTAATGGTCAGACCGCGCACCTCGGCAAAGGGCGTAAGCGAGTGCTTTTTTGCCGAGGTCTTGCCCAAGATATCCATGACCTCGATCTCGCGCACGAGCAGGGCATCGGCGATCAGCGATCGGTGACACCGCCAGGGCACGGCCTCGGCGCAGAGGATCGCCGTGGTCCCTTTCCGTGACAGCTCGATGAGCCGCTCCACCCCGCGCGCGAATTCTTCCGTCTGCATGTAGTCGGCAAATCCCCGAAATGAGGCGTTCTCCCAGGCCGTATTGTCCGAGTCTTTCCTCGCGTGCCGCAGCCCGCCGAGCTCGGCGAGGTGCACATAGCCGATACCCTGCTCCCGCAATGTCGCTGCGAGGGTGTCGCCGTTGTATTGGGGGTTATGGCGCGACTTGGGGATGGTCCGGACGTCGGCCACCTGTTCGATCCCGTGCGCAGCCAGCAGCTCCAAAAACGCATCGATCGCATGGGTGGAATGGCCGATAGTATAGAGCAGGGCGGGCATGGCGAGGGCATCTCGCTAGAAATCGGCCTGCGGCCGGTTGATGATCGCGAGGAACTCCTCCCGCGTGACGGGATTCGTGCGGAAGACCCCGAGTACCGACGAGGTCACGAACTGGGAGCTCTGCTTTTCCACGCCGCGCATCATCATGCAGAGGTGGCGCGCTTCGATCATGACACCCACCCCGTCGGCATTGATGGACTCCTTGATCGCATAGGCGATCTGCTCGGTCAGCCGCTCCTGGATCTGCAGTCTGCGGGCGTACATGTCCACCAGCCGGGCGAGTTTACTGATACCGAAGACCTTCCCGCGCGGGATGTACCCGATGTGGCATCGTCCGTAGAAGGGCAGCATATGGTGTTCGCAGAGGCTGTAAACCTCGATGTCCTTCACCACGACCATGCTGGTCGTCTCCTGCTCGAAGATGGCCTCGTTGATCAACGCGTTCACGTCCGCCTTGTATCCCGATGTTAAATAAGCCATGGCCGCGGCCACGCGTTTGGGTGTGTCCCGGAGCCCTTCCCGCTGCGGGTCCTCGCCGATGGCACCCAAGAGTTCTTTCACTAGCCCTTCAATCTTCGTCTGATTCTCGTTCATGCAGGAGTTCCTTTCGTATCGTATCCGTATAGTCTTCGAGCGGCTCTCCGGCTGCATTGATCAGGGGAGCCGCAAGTTCGCTGATGCGCTCGCCCGTGCCCGGCAGGATGAGGTCCGGCGCCAGTTCGGCAAGGGAGCAGACGAGATACGGTCGCTTTGCTATGTCCGGGTCGGGGAGGGTGAGCGTGTTCGCGCGCATCAGTATATCGTCATACAGGATCAGGTCCAGGTCGATGGTTCGGGGCGCGTAGCGATCGTTCGTACGGGACCGACCCAGCGTCGTCTCGACCCCGCGCAGGACATTCTGCTTGAGATCGAGGGGCTGCAGGTCTGTGTCGATCTCGAGCACGCAATTACAGTACGCAGGCTGTCCGGGCGGACCGATCGGTTCGGTGCGATAGACTGTCGAGATCGCGCGGATCGTCGTGCATCGTGCCAGCAGCCGCACTGCCTCCCGGAGGTTCTTCTCCGGCTCGATGTTCGATCCGACGCCGACGAAGGTCCGCGCCATCTTCAGACCTTTCTGCGGCGCGTGATCTCCACTCCCACGCTCCGCGCGAAACGGAGCGCACCCGGCTTCTCCACCCGCACCTGAGCCTCCTGGATTGCCGGGTCTTCAAGGCAGAGGGCGGCCACGGCCTGGGCCAGGGACTCGACGAGATGAAATTGCGACGATTCGGCCAGGCGCAGGATCTTTTTCTTGAGCGCCCGGTAGTCGACCGAGTCCTCCAGGCGATCGCTCGCGCCTGCTGCGGCAAGGTCCAGGCCGAGCGAAAGATTGATCACCACGTCCTGCCGGTCTTTCCGTTCGTCCTCGTCCACGCCGATGACGACGCGAACGAGCAGGTCGTTGATAATGATCCTATCCATGATCGTGACCCCCCAGGTGTGCTCCGCCGTCGACGTAAATGATCTGTCCCGTGACGAATTCGCTCTTGAGCAGATAGAGGACCGCCTCGACGATGTCTGCGGGAGCGCCGTGCCGCTTGAGCGGGACATGCTCCGCAAGGCGTGCGAGATATGCCTCGTCCTTTCCGGCAGGCGGAAGGATCAGTCCGGGGGCCACCGCGTTGACGGTTATGTCCGGCGCGAATTCACGTGCACAGAGTTTTGTGAGCGAAGCGAGCATCTCTTTGCTCAGGAGATAGGCCACGTGCGTCCGGTCGGTTCCGGCAATGTGCGTGTCGAGCAGGTTGACGATCGTGCCGCTGCCCGCGATTCGCGCGAACTCCCGGCTCAATACGAAAGGCGTCCAGGCGTTCACGTGGATATCGCGCGTAAGGTCCCCGAAACCCACATCCCGGATCGTGCTGGGGGGATAGATCGAGGCGTTATTAATAAGGATGTCGAGCGAGCCCGCGGCCTGGACGGCCCGAGCCATCAGGGGTTCGTACTCGTCGGGTCTTTCGAGGTCCGCCGCAAGGAGCCAGGACTTGGCGCCGCAGTCAGTTACTGCATCGCAGACCTTGACCGTATCGGGTTCCAGGGTCTTGCGGTCGTGGGCAACGATGTTGACACCCTCTTCGGCAAGGGCAATGGCAAGAGCCCTGCCGATGCGTTTGCTCGCGCCCGTGATGAGGGCCGTCTTGCCGCGAAGTGGACTCGTCCGTTCGGTCAGGTGACTCGTCATACGGCCTTCCCGTGCACAGAGGCCGCCGTGATTACATCGATTTTCGCCGCAATGATGAAATCGTTCATCGAGAGCCCGTTGATCTTGTGCGTGGAAAGCGTGAGCAGGACGGTCGCATAGGAGATGCAGATGTCCGGGTGGTGGTCCTGCGCGTTCGCGATCCCGGCGACGCGGTTCACGAAATCCATGGCTTCACGAAAATCCTTGAACCGGAACTCTCGGGAGAGCTGCCCGCGGGAGAGCGACCAGCCCGGGATCTGCGGTACGAGGGTGTTCACCTCCTGTTCGGTGAATGGGTGCTCGTCCTTTTTTACCGGTCGGCAGTTCTGTTCCGCAAGGTTCATCGCGCCTACCTCAGGAAACTACCGTATCAATCCCCGCAGGCTTTCCTTCGAGACGGTTTTGTCGCTTCTAATGATTTCGCGCGCTGCTTCCACTTTTTCCCACACATTGCAGAGCATGACGCCCCGGACCTTGTCGTCCCGGAGGTAATAGATGACGCCGGTGTCGTTCTCTTTTTGCCAGTCCGCAAATGTTTCGAGGCTGCTTGTGACGTCGCCGACCGCTTCGAATCCGAATTCGAAAAGATCGGAATAGAAATAGGGCATGTACGTATAGGGCTCATGCGCGCCCGCCATGTTCCTCCCGGCCCATTTCCCCTGGTTCAGGGCGTTGTCCCAGTGCTCTATGCGTACCTGCTTGCCGAGCGCCTGGTAGGGGAAGAATGCGATATCGCCTGCCGCATAGATATCGGGAAGCGATGCCTGCAGATATTCGTCCACGATGATGCCGGCGGCGGTCTGCAGTCCGGCCCTGCGCGGGAGATCGAGGTTCGGTACGATGCCGATCCCCGCGATCACCATGTCCGACTCCAGGGCCTTGCCGTCTTCCGTGCGGGTAAGGAAACGGTAACCGCTTCGCGAGAAGGATGCGGGCTTCTCTCCGGCAAGGACGGTAATGCCCCGATCGCGATAGAGCTTCTGGAGCGTCCTGCCGAGCGGCTCGGGAAAGACGCGGTTCACCAGGTAGGGTTCCGGAAAGAGCATCGTGACCTTGACCTTGTTGATCGTGAGTGCGGCGGCGATCTCCGATCCGATGAATCCGCCTCCGATCACGACCGCGGAGGCCCCTTCTTTGGCCTGCTGTCGCAGGACGAGGTAATCGTCGAGGGTCCGGAAATAGGAAATGCCGGTCAGGTCACCTCCGGGCAGGGGCAGGACGCGCGGTGTGCCGCCGAGGGCAAGGAGCAATTTTGCGTAGCGGAACCGTTTGCCGTTGCTCGTGGTAACCGTCTTTTCGTGCGGATCAAGGCCCGACACGTGCTCCCCGAGTAAGAGGGTTGCCCCATTTTGCTGATAATATTCCTCTTTGTGAAGAAAAATCTTGTCGACCGTTTTCTGCCCTGTCCAGAGCTTTTTCGAGAGCGGCGGACGGTCATAGGGGAAATGTCTTTCCGATGAAATAAGCAGGATAGCGCCCTGCTGGTCCTGTTCCCGGATCCCCTTGATCGCCGAGGCGCCCGCCAATCCCCCGCCGACGATAACGTATTCGTAGAAATGCTCCATGATGATTCCTCCTGCCGACGATCACGTCTCGCATAGTACGGGAACAAGTCTAGAACAACTATAGCACAGCAGGACATTCCGGACTGATCAAGAGGGGGGGCGGGAGGTCCGGTCGAGAACCTCGAAAAGGCCGTATAAGGAACGGAGTTCCGTTGAATAGGCGTTGTCGTCGTTATGTACGGTGAGCGGCGGCAGGATCGTAAGACCGGGTTTTGCGGCCTTTTGTGCTTCCACGAGGACGCGCGATGCGGGTTTGTCCCGGAAGGGATGCACGAAACGGATCCGTTTGGGCGCGAGCTCGCGGTCGCGCATGAGCGAAACCAGCTCTGCTTGTCGCGCCGCAGGGAAGATGACTACGTACCGGCCGCCGTTCTTCAGGAGTTTGTGCAGGTCGAGCCATGCCCCGATCCCTCCGCACTGGTCCTGGCGTGCTGCACGCCGTTCGGGCAGCGGGCTCGTCCTGCCGGCAGCCGAGCGGGTGTAGGGAGGGTTCGCCACAATGACGTCAAAACCGGAGGGACGCAGCGACGGAACGGGGAAACGAAGATCGCCCAGGATCGCGGTCACGTTTTGCGCAACGTCGTTGGCTTTGCAGTTCTGCGCGCAGAGCCCGCAAAGATGCGGCTGCATCTCCAGAGCAGTGAATCGGGACCGGGGATGTTTTTTTGCAAGAGCGATGGAGACGACGCCCGTGCCCGCCCCCGGCTCCAGGACACGCTCGTTCGGCCTCACGCGGCAGAAGTCGGCAAGGAGCATGCTGTCGAGGGTGAAACGGTGGCCCCGGGTGGGCTGGCTGATGGTTATGATCCCGGCGCCGCGCAGGCTGATGCTGTCATGGGTAACGGGGGTCACCGGACCGTTTCCACGTAATCGGGAGGCAGGCGTTTGGGCTTGGCAGCGGCATCGACATAGACGATCTTCGCCCGGCACTCTACGAAAACACGGCCTGATGTCTTTTCCCGCATGATATGTTCGAATACCATGGTGGCACGAGTCACATCGCGTACCCAGGTCTCGATCTCGATTACGTCGCCGTAGCGCGCGGGAGATCGATAGTCGATCTCGACGCGGAGGACCATGAAGATGGTTCCTTCGTCCATGAGTTTTTTTACCGAATAGCCGCGGCTTGCGAGGTATTCCGTACGTGCACGCTCCATGTAGCGGAGATAATTGGCGTAGTAGACCACCCCGCCGCAGTCCGTGTCCTCATAATAGATCCGTACGTCCATCATATGGTTCATCGTCTCTCTCCAAATCGACCGGGTGTGTGGTGGAGGTTAGCGGGGCTTCTGCCGTTGCCGCAGTGCTTCGTACAGAACGATCGCCGCTGATACGGCGGCGTTCAGTGACTCCGTCGCTGGTGCCATGGGAATCCGGACGTGATGGTCCACGTGGTCGAGGATGTCCTCAGCGAGGCCGCTTCCCTCCTGCCCGACGATGATCGCCGTGGGGCGGGTGAGGTCGAGGTCGAAATGCGTGTGCGTCCCCGCGACGGTGAGGCCTACTCGTTGGAAGCCCTGTTGTTTGCAACGGTCCAGGAATGACGCGGTGTCCGGGACGCGGATAACAGGAAGCCGGAGCAGGCTCCCCATGGAAGCGCGGATCGTTTTTGCATTATAGGGATCTACGGTGCGGGATGCGACGGCGACACCTGCGGCGCCGGCCGCTTCCGCAGTCCTGATGATCGTACCCAGATTCCCCGGGTCCTGCAGCTGATGGGCAAGAGCGAGAAGCCCCGGAGGAACGGAGAAGAGCACATCCTCCGCGCGGGTGTTGATCCCGACGACCGCCATGACCGGTTGCGGGGTCTTGCTTTCGGAGAGGGCGCTAAGCAGCTTTTCCGAGATCCAATGAATATCGATCTCTTTGCTGCGTGCAAGTTGCAGGATTCCTCTGCCGTGGTGGCGACTGAGCGCAGGTGCCGCGAGAACGGCTTGCACGTCGCCGCTGCCACGGAGCGCCTCCTCGACCGTTTTCACGCCTTCGACCACGAAGGCATTTGCGGCCCTGCGGTGCTTCGCATCCCGGAGGGAAAGGAGATATTTGAAGAAGCTGTTTTCCCGGGAGGTGAGCGGCGTATGCGGTGTCGTGGCGCGCATGCGGGGCAGTATACCATAAAGAGAAACGGGAAAACTAGGGCGCCGGGGAGGGCTCGTCGGGAGGGAAAAACGAGGGGTTTCCGCTGCCGGAGAAAAAAAATTTTTAAACAGAAAAAAGTCTTGACAGCAGGGAGCGATTCTGATAAATTGCGCCCTCGTTCTTCGGTAAACCTAGAGAAAAAACTCGAAGTTATCGACGGTGCTCGTTTCCCCAGGTTCGGGAAATCCAAGCCCTGACAGAACAAACCACTTGACAAATTAATAGCGATACGCTATTATCGATATTCTGCGAAGCACATGGTCTTTGAAAACTAAATAGGTGCAAAAGTTCCAAAATGGGTTTTCGAACCCTGATTGGAACGGCGGGTTTTGGGTAACAAAAACTGTCAAGTTACTTTGCGTAACTTTGCAAAAAGGATCAGATTTTTTTGGAGAGTTTGATCCTGGCTCAGAACGAACGCTGGCGGCGTGCCTAACACATGCAAGTCGAACGAGAAGTACGTAGCAATACGTATTGTACAGTGGCGCACGGGTGAGTAACACGTGGGTAACCTGCCCTCGAGTTTGGGATAACCCCGCGAAAGCGGAGCTAATACCGAATAAGACCACGGGGACCAAAGTCCCTGAGGTAAAAGATGGCCTCTATTTATAAGCTATCACTTGAGGATGGGCCCGCGGCCCATTAGCTAGTTGGTGGGGTAACGGCCTACCAAGGCCACGATGGGTAGCTGGTCTGAGAGGACGATCAGCCACACTGGAACTGAGACACGGTCCAGACTCCTACGGGAGGCAGCAGTGGGGAATATTGCGCAATGGGCGAAAGCCTGACGCAGCAACGCCGCGTGGGGGATGAAGGTTCTCGGATTGTAAACCCCTTTCGACCGGAACGAATCTCCTCTCGGTAAATAATCGGGAGGATCGACGGTACCGGGAGAAGAAGCCACGGCTAACTCTGTGCCAGCAGCCGCGGTAAGACAGAGGTGGCTAGCGTTGTTCGGATTTATTGGGCGTAAAGCGCACGCAGGCGGTTTGGTAAGTCAGAGGTGAAAGACTACGGCTTAACCGTGGCATTGCCTTTGAGACTGCCTTTCTTGAGTGCAGTAGGGGGAAGCGGAATTCCGAGTGTAGAGGTGAAATTCGTAGATATTCGGAGGAACACCGGTGGCGAAGGCGGCTTCCTGGACTGTAACTGACGCTCATGTGCGAAAGCGTGGGGAGCAAACAGGATTAGATACCCTGGTAGTCCACGCCCTAAACGATGGGCACTAGGTGTGGGAGGTATCGACCCCTTCCGTGCCGCAGCTAACGCATTAAGTGCCCCGCCTGGGGAGTACGGCCGCAAGGTTGAAACTCAAAGGAATTGACGGGGGCCCGCACAAGCGGTGGTGCATGTGGTTTAATTCGACGCAACGCGAAGAACCTTACCTGGGCTTGACATCCCTGGAACCTCCTGGAAACAGGAGGGTGCCCGC
>JBJKRX010000130.1:0-35355 GCA_046704425.1 Nitrospirota bacterium | reverse complement strand
AGGGATCCCGAGCCGGGCGGTGGTCTCGCTCATCGTCGTAGTGTGCGGGATCTTCGGCATCTATCTGCTCGGCGCCCTCGACCTCAACAATCCCAAAGCGGTCCGCATCGGCCGCATCGTGATCGTCTGGATCGTCGCGATCTATCTGATCGCGGCCCATGCCCATGATGTGATGCGCATTGCCGGAAAGGCCGGCGATGCCGTTGCGAGAACCCGTCATGCGGCTGAGGAGCGGGGGAGGAGGGCGGGGGCCGGGATCAAGGTCTTGAATCAGCTGATCGAGCACACGGACGGGACCCCGCTCGAACAACCGGTCGCGGACCCAGGATCAACTACACCTTCTCAGTGACGTACTGGATGGCCGCGTGGACGATGCGGACCATGCGCTCCAGATCGGCCGGGGCCATGGTGAGCGGCGGCATGAGGACAATGACGTTTCCCAGCGGCCGGATGATCAGTCCCTGTTTGCGGCATTCCGCGGCAACCCTCATGCCGATCTTTGCCTCCGGCGGATAGGGGTCCTTCGTCATCCTGCTCTTCACCAGTTCGATGCCGACCATGAAACCCCGCTGCCTGATCTCGCCTACGTGGGTGAGTGCCGCCACGTTCTTCATATCTTTCGCCAGCTTGACGATCTTCGGCTTGAGCCGTGCAATGGTCCGTTCCTTCCGGAACAGATCGATATTGGCGATGGCGGCTGCGCAGGCAAGGGGATTGCCGGTATAGGTGTGGCCGTGGAAGAAGGTCCGGAACTCCTCGTATTCTCCAAGGAATCCGGCGTAGATCTCGTTGGTCGCAAGCGTAGCGGCAAGCGGCAGGTATCCGCCGGTGAGCCCTTTCGCCGTACACAAGAGGTCGGGTGACACGCCTTCCTGTTCGCAGGCGAACATCGTGCCGGTCCTGCCGAACCCCGTCGCAACCTCGTCCGCAATGAGCAATATTTCATTCCGCGAACAGATCTCCCGGATGCCCTTGAGAAATCCGGGCGGCTGCAGCAGCATGCCGGCTGCGCCCTGGACCAGCGGTTCGATGATGAGCCCTGCTGTCACGGAGGCGTATTTCTGGATCGTCCGCTCGGCATGCATGAGACAGGTGTTGCGACAGTCGGGCCAGGTGAGTCCATACCGGCAGCGGTAGCAGTAGGGCGATTCGATCCTGCGGGTCTGGAACAGCAGGGGACGGTAGAGCGAATGGAAGAGGTCAATGCCCCCGACGCTCACGGCGCCCAGGGTATCGCCGTGGTATGCCTCGCCGAGGGAGATGAACCCCGTTTTTCTCTGGAATTCCGGGCCTTTCTGCTGCCAGTATTGGAAGGCGATCTTGAGCGCAATCTCGACCGCAGTGGACCCGCTGTCGGAGTAGAAGACCTTGGTGAGCCCCGGCGGGACGATCTTGATCAGTTTTTCCGCGAGCTGGATCGCCGGGACGTTCGAAAGGCCGAGTAGGGTGGAGTGGGCGATCTTTTTGAGCTGGGCCGAGACGGCTGCGTCGATCTCTTTTTTCCTATGACCGTGGACCGTGACCCAGAGCGACGACACGCCGTCCAGGTATTTTTTGCCGTGAATGTCGGTGAGGGTGCTGCCGGACCCGCTTTCGATGATGACCGGGGACTCCTTTTCCCAGTCCAACATCTGCGTGAAGGGGTGCCAGAGGTACTGTTTGTCTATTTTTTCGATGGAACGCGCGGTTTGCGGTGATTTCACCCTGCTCTCTCTCCTGTCCGGAGCGGACTCGTCCGCCCTGCGGATTGCCACAGTATTATAGAGCAGGAGCCGATTTTGTCAATAATAAAAAGGGCTTGAAAAGGGTCGTTTCTTTCTGGTAGAATAAACGTCATCAGGCTCCCAGGAACCCGTCTTGCCTGCGGAACACCCCGGGAATCGTCCCCGCCGCTCGGAGGTCTTGCCCCATCATGGTCAAAAGAAAGAAATTCACGATTGTCGTCGTGTTTATTCTCGCCGTGGGCGTGTTTTTCGGGTTGGTCTTGTCTTCGCGCCTGGACCTCATGCCGCCGCTTCCCGCACAGAGCCGCATATCGGCATCGTCGATCGACCTCCTGACCCGCCTGAGCAACGCCCAGTCCGAGGTTGCAGCGGCTGCGACGCCCGCGGTGGTGAACGTATCGACGACCCGGCTGGTCAAGGCAGGGGACGAAGAGGGGGCCGATCTTTTCGACGATCCCTTTTTCCGCAGGTTTTTCGGGGATGAATTCCCGCATCCCGCCATCCCCAAGGAGCGGAAGGAACAGAGCCTCGGCTCGGGCGTCATCGTGTCCGCCGACGGCCTGATCGTCACGAACAACCACGTCATCGAACACGCCCAGGAGATCAAGGTCCTTCTGGCGAACAAGAAGGACTACCGGGCGCGGCTCATCGGCGCCGACCCGAAGACGGACATCGCCGTCATCAAGATCGATGCCAAAGGGCTTACGCCGCTCCCCTGGGGCGATTCCAACAAGCTCAGGGTGGGGGAGATCGCTTTTGCGATCGGGAATCCCTTCGGGTTGAACCAGACGGTCACCATGGGCGTGATCAGTGCGGTCGGACGGGCGAACGTCGGGATCGCCGACTATGAGGACTTCATCCAGACCGATGCGGCGATCAACCCCGGCAATTCGGGGGGCGCGCTCGTGAATGCCCGAGGCCAGCTCATCGGGATCAATACCGCCATCCTCTCCCGCTCAGGCGGGTACCAGGGAATAGGATTCGCCGTGCCGAGCAGCATGGCGCGGCAGGTGATCGACAGCCTCATCAAATACAAGAAGGTCGTGCGCGGTTGGCTGGGGGTCAGCATCCAGGAGGTCACCGCCGACCTCGCGGAGGAGTTCGGGGTCAAGGAACTTGCCGGCGCGCTCGTGAGCGGCGTTATGAAGGGAAGCCCGGCGGAAAAGGCGGGGATCAAGCAGGGCGACGTGATTCTGCAATACGACGGCCGCGACGTGGAGGACACGGGACACCTCCGGAATATGGTCTCGCAGACGCCCATTGGGAAGAAGGTCATCATACGGCTCCTCCGCCGGAAGCAGGAGCGCGCCGTGACCGTCGTCATCGCCGAGATGCCGAAGAAATTGACCGAGACGGCCGCCGTACATGGACACCGCCGGGAAAGAGAGGCGGAGGAGAGCAACGCGCTGCACGGCATCACCGTACGCGAACTAACCCCTGCACTGGCGCGGCGTTTCGGCATCGACCAGCACGAACGGGGGGTCCTCATCGTGCGGGTGGACGTGAACAGCAGTATGTATGAAGCGGGCATCCGGCCCGGTGACATTATCCTGCAGATCAACCAGAAGGATCTGACGACCTTGCGGGACTTTGAAAAGGCGGCCGCCGGGATCAAGGCAAAGGACCGGGTGCTGTTCCTCATCCGCAGGCAGGGGCAGGACCTCTTCGTCACCGTCGGGCCGGAGTAGGCGTGTGCGTTCGGCAAGGTGCGACGCGCGCGCACCGGAAATAGCAGTAGGGGTGAAATTCATCGGGAAAGGAGGTGAAGACTATGGGACTGGTCCTCATACGGGTCATCTTTGTCTTTTTGGGTACCTTGATCGGCTACTATGTTTCTTCGCAGCTCTACGATCAAGTCAGCAGGATCGAAGGGATGGCGGTCGGATTCACCGTGGCCGTCCTGATTATCGTTACCGAATTTCTGTTCCGCAGGGTTTCCCTGAAGGTCATTATCGGCGGCATTCTCGGCTTCATCCTCGGGCTTACCTCGGCAAATCTCATCGCAGCACCGTTGAAGCTCGTCCCGCTGGAGCGGAGCATCGTGAACTTCATTCTGCTCCTCATGAACGGGTTCTTCGGCTATGTGGGCATTGTGATCGGCATCCGGGAGGGGGAGCGGTTCAATCCTGCCCATATCAAACGGCTGTTCAAGAGTGCGGGCGAAGACAACATCAAGATCATGGATACGAGCGTGATCATCGATGGCCGGATCGCCGACGTGTGCGAGACCGAGTTTCTGGACGGGGCGATCATCATTCCGCAGTTCATCCTGCACGAGCTGCAGCACATCGCCGACTCCTCGGACTCCCTGAAGCGGGCGCGGGGGAGACGGGGCCTCGACATCCTCCACCGCATCCAGAAGATGAACCACATGGACGTCCGTATCGTGGAGGAAGATTTTCCGCGGATCCGCGAGGTCGACAGCAAACTGATCGCATTGGCGAAGAAGATGGGCGCCAAAGTTCTGACGAACGATTTCAATCTCAATAAAGTGGCCGAGCTGCAGGGTGTCAAGGTGCTGAACATCAACGATCTGTCGAATGCCGTGAAACCCGTGGCTCTCCCCGGCGAGGGGATGCGGGTCTTCGTGCTGAAGGAGGGCAAGGAGCCGGGCCAGGGAGTGGCATATCTGGACGACGGCACGATGATCGTGGTGGAAAACGGACGCAGGTACATCAACAAGAACGTCGACGTGGCCGTCACGAGCGTGCTCCAGACCGCGGCGGGCAGGATGATCTTCACGAAGCTGAAGGACGACATCGAGCACGACCTGCAGCCGGCGGAGCGGTAACCAGTACCAGATCGGAAGACGGGGACGGAACGGTTTTGCGATCCGCCTCCCGCGGCCTTGCGTCGATCTTCTTCCGGCTTTGAATTTGATCGAATCCTTGGAGGTTGCATGTCGGGTCATTCGAAGTGGGCAACAACGAAACACAAAAAGGCCGCGGCCGATGCGAAGCGCGGCAAGATGTTCACAAAGATCACAAAAGAGATCACCGTTGCCGCCAAGCTGGGGGGCGGCGATCCAGGGGGGAATCCGCGGCTGCGGACCGCCGTTGCGAAGGCCAAGGCTGTCAGCATGCCTGCGGACAATATCAAGCGGGCGATCCAGAAAGGCACGGGAGAACTGCCCGGCGTTACGTACGAGGAGATCACCTTTGAGGGTTACGGACCGGGAGGCGTGGCGGTCCTGGTCGAGTCCATGACCGACAACCGGAACCGGACGGTCTCGGAGATCCGCCATATTTTCAGCAAGGCGGGCGGCAACATGGGGGAGGCGGGCTGCGTCTCCTGGATGTTCCAGAAGAAAGGCTACCTCGTCGTGAACCGGGCCAAGACCGAAGAAGACCGGCTTATGAGCCTGGTGCTCGATGCAGGGGCAGAGGATATGCAGGTCGAAGAGGACAACTTCGTCGTGACCACGCCGCCCAACGATTTCGAGACGGTGAAAAAGTCGGTCGAGGATGCCGGTATTCCATTGGAAGTTGCAGAGATCACGATGATCCCGCAAACTTACGTGAAGCTCGAAGGCAAGGATGCCCAGCAGATGGTGCGGCTCATGGAGAACTTGGAAGACAACGACGACGTGCAGAACGTCTCCGCCAACTTCGACATTCCCGAGGATATTCTGGACGCCGAGTGACGCACCCGGTCCTGAACGCAAGGGGGAGCTATGAGGGTTCTGGGAATCGATCCGGGAACGTTGACGAGCGGGTACGGCATCGTGGCGGAGGAGGATCACAAGCTGTTTCACGTGGTTTCCGGGGGCATTTCGCCGTCCGCCAACCAGCCGTTCCCGAAAAGGCTCAAGAAGATCTATGAGGAGATCGAAAAGATCATCAGGGCACACCGCCCCCAGATCGCCGTGGTGGAAGACCTTTTCGTTTCGAAAAACATCAAATCCGCGTTGAAGCTGGGACATGCGCGCGGGGTCGTGATCCTTGCGGCGATGAACGCCGGCCTCCCGGTGTACGAATACGCCCCGCTCGAAGTGAAACAGGCGGTCGTAGGGAACGGCGGCGCCGGCAAGAAACAGGTCCAGCTCATGGTCAAGACGCTTCTGGATCTTCCGAAGCTGCCCCAGCCCGCGGACGCTGCCGATGCGCTGGCCGCGGCGATCTGTCATATCCACTCCTCCCGTTTGCGCGAGATCCTGCGAACGCCTTCGTCCGTCCGCCAGTCGGTGCGTACGCGCACGGTGCTGCACCGCGACCGGAGCGCCGGCCCCAGGTCGGCGTAATGCCGTGATCGCGCTGCTCACGGGCAAAGTGCGGAGAAAGGCCGCCGACTACCTCATCATCGACGTCGGCGGCGTCGGGTACCAGGTCCAGGTGCCGCTCTCCACCCTTACCGCTATTCCCGACGCGCATGACGAGATCATGCTGCATATCCATACGCACGTACGTGAGGACGCGATCGCGCTGTACGGATTTCGGACTGCCTCGGAAAAGGACCTTTTCTTGCTTTTGACGAATATCACCGGCATCGGTCCCAAACTTGCCCTCGCCGTCCTGTCCAGCCTTCCGGCGGACGACCTGGTGCAGGCGATCCGCTCGTCTGACGATGCGCTTCTGTGCGCCGTCCCCGGTATCGGCAGAAAGACCGCGGCGCGGATCGTGCTCGAATTGAAGGACAAGATCAAAGTTGCCGAGCACGGCGGAAGCGGCGTCTTGGCCGGAATGGCAGGAATCGCGGCGGATGCCGTGTCCGCCCTGGTAAATCTGGGGTACAAGCGGCAAGCAGCGGAGGACGCCGTGGGCGCGGCCGGCAAGGCCCGGCCGGGCCTGGGCGTCGAGGCCCTGATCAAAGAAGCATTGACGATCATGATGAAGCGGTGACCAGCGAGGGGCCATGCAGAAACGGGTGATAGAACCGCAACAGCAGGATGACGATGTCCGGTTCGACGGGAGCCTGCGGCCGCGCCGGTTCGAGGACTTCGTGGGGCAGAACCGGATCAAGGAAAACCTGCGCGTCTTCATCCAGGCGGCAAAGGGCAGGGGGGAGGCGCTCGACCACGTATTGTTCTGCGGCCCTCCCGGTCTCGGCAAGACCACCCTGGCAAATATTATCGCGCACGAACTGGAGGTGGATATCAAGATCACCTCGGGGCCGGTGCTCGAACGGGCCGGCGATCTTGCCGCAATCCTCACCAACCTCCAGGAGCACGACGTCCTGTTCATCGATGAGATCCACCGGTTGAACCGCACGGTCGAGGAGATTCTCTATCCCGCCATGGAGGACTTCCAACTCGACATCATCATCGGCCAGGGGCCGGGGGCGCGGTCCGTAAAGCTCAATCTCCCCCGGTTTACGCTCGTAGGCGCCACGACCCGCACCGGCCTGCTCACGTCTCCCCTGCGCGACCGGTTCGGCGTGATCGACCGGCTCGTCTTCTACACGCCCGAAGAGCTTCGCCAGATCATCGAGCGTTCTGCGGCCCTCCTCGATACGACCATTGCTCCCGAGGCGGCAGCGGAGATCGCCCGCCGTTCCCGGGGAACGCCGCGGATCGCAAATCGTCTGCTGCGCCGGTGCCGCGACTTCGCCCAGGTCCAGGGTGACGGCTCGATTACGGCCGTCATCGTCGAGCAGGCCATGGAGCGGCTCGAGGTGGACACCATGGGGTTCGACCACATGGATCGCAAGCTCCTGCTGACGATCCTCGATAAGTTCGACGGGGGGCCGGTAGGGCTCGAGACCCTTGCTGCCGCCTTGAATGAGGAAAAAGACACGATCGAAGACGTGTACGAGCCCTTTCTGATCCAGGAGGGGTTCCTGGACCGGACGCCGCGGGGAAGACAGGCCGCACGCCGCTCCTATGAGTATTTCGGCCGGCCCTGGCAGTCCGCCAAACAGGAGAAACTGCTCTAGCACGGGCATGCCCCGGTGTTTCGGTAATGAAAATCCTGCTCCATATGTGCTGCGCGCCCTGCGCACTCTACCCGCTCTCCCGGCTGACGGAGGAGGGATGGGAGACCTCCGGATTCTTCTACAATCCCAATATCCATCCCTACCTGGAATACCGCAAACGACTCGATACGGTGCGGGATTTTGCGTCCCGGACCGGTCTCGAGGTCTCTGTACGGGACGGGTACGATCTTGATGAATTTCTGTGCCGCACTGCCGGCACGGGTCCGCACCGCTGCGAACACTGCTACCGCCTGCGGCTCGGCGCAGCGGGTCTTGCGGCGCGCGACGGCGGGTTCCCCGCATTCACGACGTCGCTCCTCTATAGTAAATTTCAGAAACACGACCTGATCGCAGCCGTTGCGCGCGAGACGGCGGAAGAGTACGGGGTGGAATTTTACTATGAGGATTTCCGGCGGGGGTGGCGCGAGGGGATCGTGGAATCCCGGGCCTTGGGCCTCTACCGCCAGCAGTATTGCGGATGCATCTACAGCGAACGGGATCGGTACCGGAAGGACCCGAAGCAGCGATGATACGCCGTTCTTGTCTGTGCTCTGCGGTCACCCTCGCCGCGGTTTGTCTCGGAATCTGCCTGACGCTCGTTCCCTCTGCTGCCCGCTCCGCCGAAGCGATCCGCATCGCCGTCGCCGACAACCAAAAGACCGTTACGCTCACCTCGCCGTCGGGATTCGCGGATCTCGCGGGTTTCCCGGCGTCTGCCGATACCCGGGAGATGGTCGTCACCGCCGCGGTCGCCGGGAGCCGCCCCCTCCGGATCCGGCCCAAGGGAGCGGTGATCGCGTTGAACGGCAGGCGCTACCGCGGTTGGATGGAGATCAGAAAAAAGAAAAACGGCCTTTTGCTCGTCGTCAACGAGCTCGACCTCGAAGACTACCTGAAAAGCGTGGTCCCCTCCGAGATGCCGCATACCTGGAAGTTTGAGGCGATCGAGGCCCAAGCCGTGGCATCACGCACCTACGCTTTATACCGGAAGCGGCATGCGGGGACGAGGCCCTATGACCTGCTCGCGACCCAGGACAGCCAGGTCTACGACGGCATCCGCAGCGAACAGGCCTCGGCCGACCACGCAGTGGACGAGACGCGAGGGATCGTCATCGTATACCAGGGAGAGATCATCCCCGCGTTCTACCACTCGAGTTGCGGGGGGCATACGGCGAACGCCGAGGAACTGTGGGGAATCGATGAGCCCTACCTGAAGGGCGTGGATTGCGATTGCCAGGCCATATCGAAGTACGGCCAGTGGGAACGGCGGATCGGGAAAGAGCAGATCATCCGGGCCTTGCGACGGGAGGGGCATCGGATCACGGACATCATCACCATGCGGATCGGTGCGCTCACGACCAACGGGCGGGTAAAGGATCTGATCATTCGGCATCCGGGCGGAAGTCTTCGCGTAAAAGCGGAACCGCTGCGTGCGGCGCTCGGGAATGATCTGCTCCCCAGCGTGTTCTACGAACTCCAATTTGAAAACGGCACGGCGGTGTTCTCGGGGAGGGGCAGGGGACACGGTGTGGGATTGTGCCAATGGGGGGCCGAGCGGATGGCGGAAGAGGGGCATGGCTATATGGCCATCCTGGCGCACTACTACCCCGGCGTGGATCTGCTGCGGTTGTACTGATCCTCTGCGTATCTGCAGCCGATCGGGCGAGTGCGCTATCGTAGCGGTTTCCCATTTTTCTTGACACCCCCAGGCCGGTACGCTAGTATGCAACGTTTCGCCTGCATGCGCGGGAGAGGAGCGGTTCCATCATGACCCGAGTGAAGAAGAAAGGGAAACAGAAGCAGCAGCCACCGCAGGCCCCTCCGGAGCCTGTGCGTCGCGGGAATGCGGTAGTTGCCGCCGCACTTGCGATAGGCATCGTGATCCTGGCGACCCTGGGGATCGCGGCGTACGTGAGGAACAGCATCTACCGCACCAAGGTGACGCTCTGGGAGAATATCGTCAAACGGTCGCCCGATAAACGGCGTGCCCACGAGAATTACGGCCAGGCGCTTTCGTCGGCAGGATTCTATAACGAGGCGCTTGAACAGTTCAAGACGGTCATGTCTTTGCCGGACGACCAGAGCGTTCCCCCTCGCGATCTCTACCGGGAGATCGGCGTTGTGTACTTCCGGCTGGGATTGTACTCCGAGGCAATCGCCTCGTGGCAGACGGGGCTGCGGTACGCCCCCGGCGATGCGACGCTCCTGAACAATCTCTCGATCGGCTATATGCAGGAGCAACGGTTCGATGAGGCAGCAGCGGCTGCACAGGCCGCGCTCATGTCCAGCCCGAACATGCCGCAGGCCCTGAACACCATGGGACAGGTCTATATGATGAAAAAGCAATATGCCAAGGCCGTCAAGTACTTCCTGCGCGCCCTTAATCAGGAGCCGGACGTTCCCGCGCGCTACTGGAACGTGGCGCTCGCCCTGCAGCAGACGAAACAATACGATCAGGCCTATCGTTACGCGAGCAAGTACATTGCCATGGAGCCCAATCCCCAGGCACGTCAGATCGCGATTAACTATCTGAAAGAACTGAAGACGCTTATCAGGCACTGAGTCTTGTCGTCCGATAGTACCTGACCAAGGGCTGCACTATGCGCTCCCGCTTTGCCGCTGTTGCGCTCGATCGCCCCTTAGCAACTGAAAAAGCAAAGAAATAAATCTTGCAAGGGGCAGGGCAATTATAGTATATTCACGCACTATGCCGATGACGATTACAGAAAAGATCCTGGCAGCGCACGCTTCCCGGAAAGAGGTGCGGCCGGGCGAGCTGATCAACGCGAAACTCGACCTGGTTCTCGCGAACGACATCACCGCGCCGATCGCGATCAAGGAGTTTCGCGCCGCCGGGGCCACGAAGGTTTTCGACCCCGAGCGGATCGCGCTGATCCCCGACCATTTTGCGCCGAACAAGGATATCGCGTCGGCCGAGCAATGCAGTCTCCTCCGTCGCTTCTCGCGGGAGCAGGGGCTTTCGCTCTATTTCGAAGTGGGCCGGATGGGGGTGGAACACGCGCTTTTGCCGGAGCAGGGGATCGTGGTGTCCGGTGACGTCGTGATCGGCGCGGACAGCCATACATGCACCTACGGCGGCCTCGGCGCCTTTTCGACCGGCGTAGGGAGCACCGACGTGGCGGCGGCTATGATCACCGGCGATGCCTGGTTCAAGGTGCCGGAGAGCATGCAGTTCGTGTATCGCGGTCGGCGCGGGAAGTGGGTGGGCGGCAAGGATATCATTCTCAGGACCATCGGGGACATTGGCGTCGACGGTGCGCTCTACCGTTCCATGGAGTTCACGGGCGAGGCAATCCGGAAGCTTCCGATGGCGGGCAGACTCACGATCTGCAACATGGCGATCGAGGCAGGGGGCAAGAACGGCATCATCGAGCCCGACGAGATCACCGAGAAGTACCTGAGCAAGCGTGCGCGCAGGAAGTTCCGGTTCTTCAAGAGCGATAGGAAGGCGCACTATGTCGACGTGCGAGAATACGACCTCACGGGCATGGAACCGCAGGTCGCCTGTCCGCATCTTCCGGAAAACGTCAAGCCCGTCTCCGAACTGCGTTCGGTCGCCATCGACCAGGCCGTGGTCGGCTCGTGCACGAACGGCAGGATCGAGGATATCCGTGAGGCCGCCAAGGTGCTCAAGGGGCACAAGGTCCATCCCTACGTCCGCATGATCGTGATCCCCGCGACCCAGGCCGTGTACAAACAGTCTATCAAGGAAGGTCTGACGGATATCTTCATTGACGCGGGCGCGGCCTTCAGCACTCCGACTTGCGGTCCCTGCCTGGGCGGCCACATGGGGATCCTGGCGGAAGGGGAACGGTCCATCGCAACGACGAACCGCAATTTCGTGGGCAGGATGGGGCATCCGAAGAGCGAGGTGTATCTGTCCAATCCGGCGATCGCAGCAGCCTCGGCGGTGCTCGGCAGGATCGGGCGTCCCGAGGAATTGCAGTAACCGATCGAGGGGATTGCACGGCTCACCCTTTCACCGGTGGAAGAACGAGGTTCTTGCATGAAATTCAACGGCAAGGCATGGAAATTCGGGGCTGACGTGGATACCGACGCGATCATCCCCGCACGCTATCTCAATACGTCGGACCCGAAGGAACTGGCGAAGCACTGCATGGAGGACTCGACGAATCCTGACTTCATCCGGAAGATGCAGGCCGGGGACATCATCGTCGCCGGCAAGAACTTCGGCTGCGGCTCCTCGCGCGAGCATGCGCCGATCGCCATCAAGGCCGCCGGGGTTTCCTGCGTCGTGGCCAAGAGCTTTGCCCGCATCTTCTACCGGAACTGCTTCAATATGGGGCTCCCCATCTTCGAAAGCGCAGAAGCGGTCGATGGGATCACGGAAGGCGACCAGGTTGAAGTAGATGCCGACGCAGGCGTCATTCGCAACCTCACGACGCAGGCGACCTTTCCGGTGGCGCCGGTGCCGCCCTTTATGCAGGAGCTGATCGCCGCCGGAGGACTGATGGCATACACCAGGAAGAAGGCGGGCCTTGCGTGACGGCCTGTTTTCGGCTGATGCGATTGCTCCATTCCACCGATCAGAATTCCGCATACCCTTCTCTCTGCGTCCCCTGCGTATACTTCAGCCGTAACCTCGATCCCCTGAAGCTTGCATCGCACGGCACGCCGGACCGTCGGGACGGCTGCGGCCTGGACTTTCAGCCCGGAGATGACGGCTGCGGGGAGATGCGAACCAATAATTGCAGTGCCCGGAAGCGCTGAGTAGCGCGCCCGCAACAGCTCCAGCGGGCGGATAAGATCTCGATACGCGAGGGGAAATCAGACATGGCAAAGACCTACAACATCGCATTGATTCCCGGGGACGGGACGGGGCCCGAGGTAGTCCGAGAGGCGGTGAAGGTGCTCACCGCCGCCTCTGCGAAGACAGGATTCAAGCTCGCCTTCACGGAATTCGATTTCGGCGCCGCACGATATCTCAAGACCGGCGAGACGCTGCCGGACAGCGCCCTCGATGAGTTCCGGAAGTTTGACGCAATGTTCCTCGGCGCCATCGGGCACCCGGACGTGAAGCCCGGCATCCTGGAGACCGGGATCCTGCTCAAGATCCGGTTCGCCCTGGATCAATACATCAATCTTCGGCCGGTAAAGCTCTACCCCAACGTGGAGACGCCGCTTCGCGACAAGGGACCCGAGCATATTGATTTCGTCGTGATCCGTGAGAACACCGGCGGTATTTATACCGGCCACGGCGGGGTCACGCGCGTCGGAACATCCGAAGAGATCGCCACCCAGCTGATGATCTACGACCGCCGTACCGTAGACCGGTGCCTGCGGTATGCCTTTGAGCTCAAAAAGAAGCGAAACGCCAAAAACCCGAAGTTTGCGGCGAAGCCGATCACGCTCATCCATAAGCGGAACGTACTGACCCACTGCGGCGATCTCTGGTACCGCGCCTTCGAGGAGATGGGGGCGAAGCGCTATCCCGAGCTGAAACGGGACTACAATCACATCGACGCCGCGAACATGTGGCTCGTAAAGAACCCCGAATGGTTCGATGTGGCGGTCACGGAAAATCTCTTCGGCGACATCATCACCGATCTGGGCGCTATGATCCAGGGAGGGCTCGGGGTCGCCTCGGGAGGCAATATCAATCCCGAGGGCGTTTCCATGTTTGAACCCATGGGCGGCAGCGCACCGAAGTACGCGGGGAAGAATGTCATCAACCCCATGGCCGCCATCGGCGCGGCCATGATGATGCTCGAATCGCTCGGTGAGGCGCAGGCGGCCCAGTCCGTTGAAAACGCCATGATGGCGACGATGCAAAAGATGCGAAGCCAGGCGGCCGGCGCGATGGGGTTGTCCACATCCGAGGTGGGGGACAGCGTCGCGGGAATGGTATAATCCGGACAGCGGGATTCGAGGACGGCAAAATTCGAGGAAGAGCGATGATGCGGGTAGGCTTCATAGGCTGGCGCGGCATGGTGGGTTCGGTGCTCATGGGCCGCATGCGTGACGAGCAGGATTTCGCGCTCGTCGATCCTGTATTCTTCACCACGTCGAACGTCGGCGGCAGGGGGCCGGATATCGGTACGGACGTACCGCCGCTCCGGGACGCGCGCAAGATCGATGCACTGAAGGAGCTTGACGCCGTCGTGTCCTGTCAGGGAGGCGACTATACGGCCGAGGTCTACCCCCGGCTTCGTGAAGCAGGGTGGAAGGGGTACTGGATCGATGCGGCCTCGACCCTGCGCATGACGCGCGACTCGATCATCATCCTCGACCCGGTAAACCGTGCGGTGATCCGGGACGGTATCGCGCGGGGGGTCAGGAACTTCATCGGCGGCAACTGCACGGTATCGCTCATGCTCATGGCCCTGGGCGGGCTCTATGAACGGGACCTCGTGGAATGGATGAGCGCCATGACCTACCAGGCCGCGTCGGGTGCGGGCGCAAACAATATGCGTGAACTGCTGAGGCAAATGGGTTCCATCCATGCACAGGTCGCGCCGCTGCTGGACGACCCTGCGGGAGCGATTCTCGCCATCGATAAAACGGTTGCGGATCATATCCGTTCCACTGCCTATCCCAAGGAGTTTTTCGGCGCCCCGCTCGCGGGGTCGCTCATCCCCTGGATCGACAAAGAACTTGAGAGCGGGCAGAGCAAGGAAGAGTGGAAAGGGCAGGCAGAGACGAACAAGATTCTGGGCAGGGAGAGCAACCCCGTTCCCATCGACGGGACCTGCGTCCGGATCGGCGCCATGCGATGCCACAGCCAGGCGCTCACGATCAAATTGCGGCAGGACGTACCGCTGGACGAGATCGCGGATATGCTTGCACGGCACAACCAATGGGTGAAGGTGGTCCCGAACCGACGCGAGGTCACCATGCGGGAACTCACCCCGGCCGCCGTGACGGGCACGCTTTCGGTGCCGGTTGGCAGGCTCCGTAAGATGACCATAGGGCCTACCTTCCTCAATGCCTTTACCTGCGGCGATCAGCTCCTCTGGGGCGCGGCCGAACCGCTTCGGCGCATGCTCCGCATCCTCGCCGATCAGTAACATTCGATCACGTGCCGACGGAAGAACGTGGAGACGCAAAGGACGGCAGGAACCAGTTCGAATTTCCGTCGGGCCTCTGCCGCAGTTCAGGAACGATGCTGAACAGGAAAGAACGATACGCGGTTTGCGTTGCCGGCGCCACGAGCGCAGTCGGCAGGGAACTGCTCGAACTGATCGAGGAGCGGGGTTTCCCCGTCTCCGGGCTCACCTTGCTGGCATCCGGGGAGTCGGAGGGGGAACGTATCGAGGTCGAGGGGAGATCCCGGACGGTGACACGCCTGTCCGATGCGGCCTTTGCCGGTTCTGACATCGTCTTCTTCGCAACCGGCGTCGATGAAGCGCGGCAGTTCGGTCCTGCCGCTGCTGCATCGGGTGCAACGGTCATCGATCTCTCGGGTGCATTCTTGGATGATCCGAACGTCCCCCTGGTCGTCCCCGACGTGAACGCACATGCCATCGCCGGCAACCGCAGCATGCTTGCGGTCCCCGATGCCGTTGCCGCCATGCTCGTTCTGGCACTCAACCCCCTCCACCAGGATGCAGGGATTACGCGCATCACCGTGACGACCTTCCAATCCGTTTCCGGAGAGGGAAAGGACGGGATCGATGAACTCGCCGGTCAGACCGTGGCACTGCTGAACTTCAAGGATCTCGAAAAGCGGGTCTATCCCCATCAGGTCGCATTCAACTGCCTGCCGCAGGTCGGTGCTTTCCGGGAAGACGGGTCTACTACGGAAGAAACGCGTATGGCTACGGGGACGGCGAAACTCCTGGGGATCGCAGCGACCCGCATAGCGGCGACTGCCGTCTTGGTGCCCGTCTTCCGCGGCATTGCGGCCGCGGTCACCGTGGCATTGGAAAAGAAACTGCAGCCGAACGACGTGCGTGCGTTGTTGTCCGCCTCACCCGGCGTCACGGTATTCGACGACACCCACAAGAACCTGTACCCGACGCCGGTCGACGTCGTCGGGAAGGACGAGGTCTGGATAGGACGGGTGCGGGAAGATGCTTCGGTCGAGAACGGCATCGCCCTCTGGATCGCGACGGACAATCTGCGCACGGGCGCCGCGTTGACCGCTATCCAGATCGCGGAATATCTGCTTCGGGAATCGGGAACCGGCTGGTCCGGGCACGGCACTGCGCAGGCATAATGGTGCGGGTGCGCGGGGCGTCAGCGGGGCGACATGTACAAACTGATTGCAAAGATCTTCGATAAACTGGAACGAGGTCTGACCCCGCGGGATAAGATCATCATCATTGCCCTGCTCCTCATCATCTCGGGATTGGGTATCGTACTGGCGCACCGGTATTATACCTATATCCAGAAGAACCCGGAGTTCTGCAACAGCTGTCACCTGATGGAAGAAGCCTATCGGGCATGGAGACTCTCCGGTCATCGGAACATCGCCTGTCAGGAATGCCATCAGTTGGGACTCCTCGAACAGAACCGCTTGCTCATCAAGTTCATCTTTACGACCGATCGCAAGACCCCCGAGCCGCACGGCAACGAGACCCCGTGGAAAACGTGTACCCGGTGTCATTGGGATGAGGCGGCACAGGGATCTTTGACCGTCAATAAATCGACGGGGCATGCCCGCCATGTTTTCATGGAAAAAATTTCCTGCAAGGACTGTCACAGCAGCACCGTCCATTCTTTCCGGCCGGAAAAAGAGGCCTGTCTTCGCTGCCACAAAGACTGGAAAGTACACGGCACCGGGATGGAGCATATCTCCTGCCTCCGCTGTCACGCATTTTCTCCAAAGACACAGGCGCCGTTCATCCCCGATCGGGCCCGCTGTCTGACATGCCACAAGAAATTATCGAGGAACGACTTCCCCACCGGCGTCCCGATGGCGCGTCTGAACTGTTATGAATGTCACAATCCGCATGCGAGGATAAAACCGACCAATGCGGACTGCCTGCGCTGCCATTCACCGGAGGTCCTGGCGGAAAAACGGGTTCATCGGGGGACGCAGCGGGCCTGTACGACCTGTCACAGGCCTCACCGGTGGACGGCGAGGCCCTGAAGAGATGCGGGAGCAGCACTGTCCGCCTTGACCAGGCGTGACAACCTGACATCCATGAAGTGGGCTTGGGGATATGAGGACGATCTTGTAGATCCCGCAAAGCGTGATGAGTTTCAGCAAGCGGGGATTTGTTTCTTTCCCCTCTCCAACCGAAAAAGATAGCCTTGTGTGATTCTTACCCTTTCATCCGGTGTTTTTTATGAAAGCCGCGCAACGCGATCCGTCGACATGCGGTTTTTCAGACGGAATTTACGAAGCCTATCGACAAGCTTTATGTCTGGGGGGAATACGCTATGATTCCAATGAGTTATTGGTGCGATTGTGAATAAATAAAAATTGTTGTTCCATTGTGTAAGGGGTTATGCTATAATTGCGTCTGAAAGAATGGAAAGTGTATATTCCTGTCAGCTGGAGCGAGAGGGGACACTATCCGGACGCGCGTAGGGAAATCTTATGGCGAAAGGAGCGGGAGGCATAAGATATGTATAAAATTGAGGTGCTTGAGAGAAAACGGCTGGAAAAGGGATTGAGCTATACGGAGATCGCGGACAATCTGGGGATGCACAAAGTGACGGTGTCACGCACCCTGAAGGGGGTGACCATGAAGCCGAGAACGGTCAAGATCCTGGCGGATTATCTCGGCGTGGAGATGGAACGCATCGTCATGATGCTCATTCAGACTCTGTCGATCATGCTGTATCTGTCCTGGATCGCGGTGGATTAACCGCAGGGGATATAAAGAACGCGATGCGATAAGGCTGCGGGGCAGTCACGGAGTAATGCCGTCCAGCTTTATTTGATGACCAGGAGGAAAGGCGGGGCAAAGATGCCTCGCCTTTTTTTTATGGATCGGCTGCGGGACCGAGATGGAAAAAACGCGTGAAGAGACAGTGCTCATGAACGATGCTTTGGCGGTCGGTTGCAAGGCGGCGATCGCCGCGGGCGGCCTGCTGCGGGAAAATATTCATCGCATGCGGCGTATCACCTATAAGGGAGACGTCAATCTCGTCACGGAGATGGACATGCGGTCGGAACGGACCATCGTTGCGATACTCCGTAACGACTTTCCGGAATTCGAGGTCATTGCCGAGGAGGAGACGAATATCCGTACCGGATCGCCCTTTCAGTGGGTCGTCGATCCTTTGGACGGTACGACGAACTACGCGCACGGCTATCCATGTTTTTCCGTGTCCATCGCCCTGTTGCATGCAGGGGTCGTCGCGCTGGGCGTCGTGTATGATCCCATGCGGCAGGAGCTTTTCACGGCCGTCCGGGGGCAGGGCGCGTTCCTGAACAACAAACAGATCCGGGTCTCGAGCGTAGACCGGCTCATCGCCGGGCTGCTGGCCACCGGTTTTCCCTACGACCGCAAGACATCCGATAAGAACAACCTTGATTTCTTTCGTCTTCTCCTGATGGCCGCGCAGGAGGTGCGCCGTGACGGATCGGCTGCGCTCGATCTCTGCGCTGTGGCAGCAGGGAGATTCGACGGATTCTGGGAGTTGAAGCTCAAATCCTGGGATGTCGCTGCAGGGAGTCTGATCGTTACGGAAGCGGGGGGGACGGTTTCGAATCTTGCCGGCGGGGAGTTCGGATTGGACGACGAGCAAATCCTCGCAAGCAACGGCAGGATCCATGAGCAGATGATCGCCGTACTCCAAGAGGCACGGACGGATCAAAACGACAAAAGGCATGCATGAATCGACCCGTCAGACAGTAGCACTCGTCCGGTGCCCCGGCTATGGGGAGGGCGTTGCAGGTAATGCGGTTCGACAGGCGGTTGATCTCCTGGGAGGCATTGAGGCGCTGGTGCGCCCGGGGGAGCGCATCCTGATCAAGCCGAATCTGTTGAAAGCAAGTCATCCCGATACCGCAGTCGTCACGCACCCCGAGATCGTCCGTGCGGTCATCCGCCTGGTGCATGACGCGGGCGGAACGGCCCTCGTAGGAGACAGCCCGGGAATGGGCGCCTTCCGCACGGTCGTTGAGAAGTCCGGGCTTATGGATGTCGTACGCGAGGAAGGCGCACAACTCGTCGACCTGGATGAGGGGACGCCGGTCAGCAATGATGGACGGTTCCGGCGGTTCGCAGTAGCGCGCGTTGCCCGGGAGGCCGACGGAATCATCAATCTCCCCAAGCTCAAGACCCACGGGATGACGGTATTGACCGGTGCCATCAAGAACCTGTTCGGTTGCGTGCCGGGCAAGCGCAAGGTACAGTGGCACTTCACGACCGGGGTGAATCACGACCAGTTCATGCGGATGCTCGTCGAGCTCTCCGCCCTGCTCCGTCCCCGCCTGACGATCATGGATGCCGTCGTCGGCATGGAAGGAAACGGGCCGGGGAGCGGCGACCCCCGCTTCGTGGGGGCCGTGATCGCCGGCAGGGACGTTGTCGCGGTCGATGTGATCGCATCACTCGTGGTTGGTGTGGCCCCGGACCAACTGCCGCTGCTCCGGGCTGCTGCTGAGGCGGGCATCGGTGAGACGCGACAGGAACGCATCATCGTGCTGGGAGAACCCCTGGAACGGATTGTCGTCGACGGGTTCAGGCTTCCGCCGCAGGAGCACCTGGAATGGCCGATCCCGGAATGGGCGCGGCGCGCACTCAAAGAAGCGCTGACCACGCGACCGGTGATCGACCACGACCGGTGTACGGCCTGCGGGATATGCCGCGATCATTGCCCGCAGGGGGCGATTGCAGTAAACCGTGGCAGGATGGCGATCGCCCGGCGTTCCTGTATCCGCTGCTACTGCTGCCAGGAGTTCTGTCCGAACGGGGCAGTGCACATGGGCTCGGGCTGGGCATTGCGTCTCTTTGGGCGAAGGTACTAAGACTCAGGTTTCCTCGGTCCGGTCTGTGTCCGCTGCTTGCCCGGCTTCCCCCTCAGCGACATCGTCTGCGCTCGTTTCTTCATCGGTCACTCCGAATTCTTCCATCCCCACGTCATCATCCTCGTTGACTTCGAAGACCCTTTCGCCGCTCGCCGCAGCCGGTTCCTCGTCGCGTGCGCGCAGGGCACGCAGTACGAAGGGGCGGATGGTGACCGGCAGTGCCGTGTCTGCGACGAGGTCGCGGAGCTCGTTGATCGTCATGCCCCGGAGGAACGTAACGGACCGGGCGAGCGGGGTATGAGCGTTCCGAACGAGGGAATAGCGAAGGAGCGCACGGCAGGACCAGCTCGGATGCTCCGCGATCTGACGGATCGTTTCCGCCCGCGTTTCCGCATGGGATACGACCTTAAAGAGCTGCGCCTCCTGGAGGTGCGGATTCCCCAGGCAGAACCGGACCACTTCGGGATCCTCGTCCACCAGCAGTTTCTGCAGGACGCTCCCGAGCGCTTTCTTGGCCAGGGTCTTTTTGATGCCTGCCGGCATGGTGGGGATGCGCTCTACGATGAGGGCCTCTACCTTCCGTCGAAAGGCGAGGGGGATCAGACGGTTTCGTGCAAGGTCCTCCAGGTCGAAGATGCGGATGTGCCGGATGAGGGAGAGCGAGACGAAGAGCGGCGTTTTCGGGTTCTTTGCGAGCGCCAGCTGGATCGCGTAGGTGCCGGACCAGCGTTTCTCCTTTGCGATCTGTTCCAGGATGCCGGACGGAAGGTTCTTGCGCTCCACGATGACGAGAAGGTTTTCGTCGGTCAGCGCCGGGTTCGCCAGGAGGGCCCTGATGACGCGGAGCGAAGGATCATGCACAAAACGGGCGATCTCCTCCTCGCCAGCCGATGCAGCCAGAGCGATTCGCTGCTCCTCGGTCTCGATCATAAAGCCATTATACGGATTTTCTCAGTGCTTGACAAATCAAGCGGTATTTTGTATTGTGTGGGCTTAATAGTCCGAATTCACGACGGTTTTTAACGCTTTCGTAGTTGTGGTTTCGTTCGCGCGGCGAGGGGACCATGGAACGAACGCTGCTTCTGAATGCCACATTCGAACCGTTGAAGATCATCTCCTGGCAGCGTGCAATCGTCCTGTTGACCCAGGGCAAGGTTGAGGTGATCGACTGCTACGATCGCGACGTCCGCGGGGTGTCGGTGACCTTCAAGCTGCCTTCCATCCTGCGGCTGCTCAAATTGGTAAAGGTGAGACGGACCAGCAGGGAAGTGCGCTTTTCCCGCGCCAACATCTACCGCCGGGATCGATATACCTGTCAGTACTGCGGCGTCAGGCATCCTGCCGAAGACCTTACCTTTGATCACGTGACCCCGCTGGTGCAGGGGGGATTGACCACCTGGGAAAATATCGTCACGGCCTGCCTTGCGTGCAACAATAGAAAAGGCGGAAAGACCCCTCGGGAGGCGCGGATGCGTCTGATTCGCACCCCGGCAAAACCGCGCTGGATGCCGGTCGTGACCGTGCGCATCGGAATCAAGAACGCCCCATTGAGCTGGCAGGATTACCTCTACTGGAACGTGGAACTGAATAACGACGCATGAGTCGGCCCGTATCCGCTTCCCCTCATCCCCGCGGAGATCCCGGACGAGTCGCGATTACCGTACGCTCGTATCCGCACGAGGATAGACAGTTTATTCCCGCACACTCTTGACGCAAGACATCGGGGTCGCGATTCCGGGAGGGTTGCATTACGGACGCGGAGGCCATCGGCATGAAAAAAGCGCATTTCGTCGTGTTGCTCGTGATAGTCGCATCGCTGGTTCTCGGGCCGCGCCCTGCGACGGCGATCACCCATTACTCCCAGAACGAATTTACCACCGCCGAGAGCCTGGACCCCGGCATGACTCAGACGGGGGTCCACTTTTCTCTCGGCGAGCATTTCAAGAGCTACTACCCCGAGGTCCGATACGGCCTGGGGGGGATGATGGAGATCGGCATCAAGGCCGGCGCAACCTCCAATACGGTGAACACGAGGAACGAGCTCGGTGTGCTTGTAGGCGCCGACCTCAAGTATCAGCTGGTGAAGCAGACCGACGGGATCCCGATCGATCTTGCCGTGGATGTCGGACTCGACAACACGATCATCAACTCCCGCAATGCGAGCGAATTGACCTTTGCGACCATTGTCAGCAGGAGTTATCCGCTGACCGACCGGGGGTATGCGTTCATCCCGTATGGCGGTCTGGCCATGTCGGCGCTCGAGGGATCCCTTCCCGAGCAGCATGATTCCTACATGAACGGTTTTGCCGGCTTCGTCTGGAAGATCAGTCAGAAGTTCATGCTGCTGATGGAAATTAAGGCAGGAGACTCCATGACCGGCGGCGCCGGCATCCGATTCGAGTATTGAGCCGTCGCTTCTTTCCCCTGCCACGGACGAGCCGCCCTCTGCTGATCATGGCGGACCGCAGATCGGGGTTGCCACTATGAGCGACGACGCACACGCTCCCGTGTTGCCGCTCAGCGGGAAGATCGAGACGACCCCGCTGACGGATGTCCTGGAGACCCTGCGGCAGCGGAAGGCCACGGGAACGCTGACGCTCCGACGCGGCAACGGGGAAAAGACGATCTATCTGCGCGACGGCCGGATCGTCTTCGCCGCATCCGCAGACGAGGAAGACAAGCTGGGCGCGTTGCTGGTGAAACGCGGGAAGCTGACGCGTGCGCAGTTGGAACAGGCGACTCGGCTCATTGCGCAGAGCGGCGGGCTCCGCAAGCTCGGCGCGGTACTGGCGGAACAGGGACTGGTGCCTCCCCGCGAACTCTTCAGCGGCCAGAAAACGCTCGTCAAAGAAATCATTGCAGGCCTGTTTCTCTGGAACGACGGTACGTACGTGTTCCGGGAAAACCTTCCCCCGGGGATCATCCAGATTCCGATCGATTTTGAGGAGCTGATCGCCGGGATCATCGAAACCATGAAACAGGACCATTGATCTGCCTGGTCGCCACCGCGAGGAGGACGCCCTCCGGACCGTGTGCCGACCTCGGGCCTCGTATGCATTCAACCCCGCGTGTACACGAAAGGATCATCCTTGCCCTCGACCTCGATGACGCCGATGAGTCGCTCGCGCTTGTATCGGAATTGCGGGACGCGGTCGGCCTGTTCAAGGTGGGGCATCAGCTCTTCACGGCCTTCGGCCCTGATATCGTGCGACGCATCATTGATCGCGGCGGACGGGTTTTTCTCGACCTTAAATACCACGACATTCCCCATACCGTAGCCAAGGCCTCTGCCGAAGCGGTCAAGCTGGGGGTGCGGATTTTCAATGTCCACGCCCTCGGTGGCATCGCCATGATGCGGGCTGCCGCGGAGGCCGCGTACGAGACGGCAGCCCGACTGCATGTCCCTCCGCCGTTGGTGCTCGCGGTGACGGTGCTTACGAGCATGGACGGGACCGCGCTTCGGCGGGAGCTGAAAATCAACCGCTCGCTGCAGCGGGAGGTCGCCCATCTTGCGCGGCTCGCGCAACGGGCCGGGCTGGACGGCGTCGTGGCGTCGCCGCAGGAGATCACGATGCTGCGCAGGGCCGTACGCGGGGATTTCGTGATCCTCACGCCCGGCGTGCGGCCTGCCTGGGCTGCAGCGGACGACCAGAAGCGCATCATGACCCCGGCCGACGCCATCGCGGCCGGTGCCGATTATCTGGTTGTGGGCAGGCCGGTGCTCAAGGCGTCGGACCGGCGCGCGGCCCTGCACGCCATCGCCGCGGAACTGGCCGGCAGGGTGCAAGAAGATCGTTTGCGGAAGGAGTGAGGTCTCTATGACGTCGGAAGAAGTTTTGGCGATCTATGAACGAACGGGCGCACTGCTGACGGGCCATTTTTTGCTGTCTTCGGGTCTGCACAGCGATCGCTATCTGCAATCGGCACTGGTGCTCCAACAGCCGGACATCGCCACGAAGCTGTGCGGGGCATTGGCGGAGCGGTTCCGGGAGATGCGGATCGATGTCGTGGTCGCGCCCGCTCTGGGGGGCGTCTTCGTATCGCACGAGACGGCCCGGGCGCTCGGCGTGCGGGCTCTCTTTGCCGAACGGGTGAACGGCGTTCTGACCTTGCGCCGCGGATTCACGATCAGGCCGGGCGAGCGCGTTCTCGTGGTCGAAGACGTGATCACCACCGGAAAGTCGACGAAGGAGACCATGGCCGTCGTGGAAAAGGAAGGCGGGAAGGTAACGGCCGTGGGGTCGCTCATCGACCGCTCGGGAGGTTCGGCCGCGTTCGGCGTGCCTTTTGCAGCGCTCGTCACGCTGACCGTCCCGAGCTACCAACCGGAAGAGTGTCCGCTCTGCAAGCAGGGGAGCGCACCAATCAAGCCGGGCAGCAGGGGTCTGGCATAGCCCTTAATCCACGGCTGTTACGACGGCCATGACGACGAGCTTGTCGCCGCGATCAGCCGCGAAGCCGTGCGGGACCCCGGGATCGCACAGGACGCAGGTCTTTTCCCCCGCCACGATCGTTTCCTCACCCACCGTGAAGGTCCCGCTGCCTTCGACGCAATACATCAGGAGCCGCAACGGCGCCGTGTGCGGTTCGAGCCGCTGTCCCGCCTGCAGGCACATGAGCGCGATCCGCATCTCCGGTTTGTCCGACAGCATTTCGCGCGAGATGCGGTCCGGGGTGAAACGGATCTGGGTCTTGAGGTCGATGGTCTCCATGGCTTCCTCCCTGCGCCGGACGATCGGTTGCCGGCACCGGGAGCATCCTACTCCGGGAAGGAAGAGAGACCTATGACCTGCGTCATACCCCGCCGGTATCGCTTGCGATCACATCCCGGACCGCCTCGGCGAGGGTACGGGCGGTGAAGGGCTTGATGATCATGCCGTTGAAGCCGTACTCACGGAAGCGCAGCAGGACCGGATCGCTGCTGTAGCCGCTCGCCACGATCGTCCGTACCTCCGGGTCGAACTCCCGCAGTTTACCGAGCGTTTCTCTGCCTCCCATGCCGCCGGGGACCGTGAGATCCATGATGACCGCCGCAAAGGGCCGGTTGCATTCACTGGCCTCGCGGTATCGCGTGAGCGTCTCCGTCCCGGTCCGCGAGTATTCCACCTCATAGCCGAATCCCGCCAGGATCCTGCCTGCCGCATCGCGCAGCATGTCATCGTCGTCCATGATCAGGATGCGGCCGGACCCGGAAAAGGATTTCGCATTGTCCCTGTATTCGCTCACGATCGTTTCTCCCTCACGTGGCTGCGTCTTTCCCGCGGACGGGATGGTTCGGCAGTGCCGAGGACCGGGCGGTTCGGCTGCGGATCCCGTCCCTTCTCATGTCTCCGCGGGGGTGTGTCGCACCACGAGCGATATCCACTCGTTGTCGCTATACCGCTCTTGGACGGCGAAGCCCGCCAGCACCGCCGCCTCGGCAACCTCCTCGACCTGGGTGGCCAGGATGCCCGAGAGTAGACAGATCCCGCCCGGGGCGGTCACTCGGAAGAGCTCCGGCATGAGCTGCACCAGGACCCCGGAAACGAGGTTCGCCGCCACGCAAGCGAACGTTCCGGAAAGGCCTGCCAGACTCCCCTGGCGGACATCGATGGTATCGATCCCGTTCAGTGCAGCGTTGTGCCGGGTCGCTTCCACGGCGAGCGGGTCCGTATCGACCGCGATGACTGTGCGAAAACCGAGCAGGGAGGCGGCGATCGCCAGGATGCCGGTACCGGTACCGAGATCGAGAAATTTGCCTTGGGCATCGGTGTATCGTTCTAGGAGGATCAGGCAGGAGCGGGTCGTTTCATGATGGCCCGTACCGAAGGCCATGGCTGGATCGATGATGATGTTCAGCCGGTCTTGCTGACGCTGCTCCCAGGGCGGAAGAATGCGGAAACGCCTGCCGACCGCAAGGGGTTGAAAACTCTGCTTCCAGACCGCGTTCCAGTCTTGGTCCGGGACCGTTGCCCGTTGGACGCGGCAGGATCCGGAGAGCCCCGCTGCCAGCAGCAGTTCCTGCAGCATCGCGCATTCACGTTCGATCATGCCGACGGCTGCGGACGCTGAATCAGTGTCGGGAAAGTAGGCGGCCAGGGAACGATCCTGCTCGATCACCCCAAGGGACCCGGAGGCGGAGAGCTTCTGGAGGAAGGGGGCCCGGAAGGAGTCCGGCAGCGATATGGTCAACTCGATATAAGGCATTGGGAGGGGGCCGCCGCACGATCACGTGTCGCATTGTACCCGGCCAGAGAGAATGTGTCAAATAGTGCCAGCAAGTAATCCTGGTGCGGCAGATCGGATTTTTCCCTTGACAACTCGGGAGGTTAGGTGGTAATGTACGCGCTCTCGAATTACGATTATCCATGGCAGTGCAAGGAGGAAACACATGTACGCAGTGATCCATTCGGGCGGCAAACAATACAAGGTCGCGCCCGGCGATGTCGTCAGGGTGGAGAGCCTCAAAGCCGAGAAGGGCGATACGGTCGAAATAAAGGACGTTTATATGGTCGCAGACGGCGACGCTGTGCGCATCGGGAAACCGACACTTGCCGATGCGTCTGTAACGGCCGAGGTGGTCGAGCAGGGCCGGGGACAAAAGATCCTCGTCTTCAAGCACCGGCGACGGAAGGGATTTCGCAAGACCAACGGCCACCGGCAGAACTACACGGCAATCAAGGTAAAAGAGATCAAGGCATAAGCCCGCACTCATAAAACAATACCGGTCAAGTTCCCGCAGCGGATTCCAACGTACTACGTTCGGATCGGCGCAGGCAATTTGCGCTGGTGATGGAGGATTCCCATGGCTCACAAAAAAGGGGTCGGCAGCTCACGGAACGGAAGAGACAGCAATCCGCAGTATCTGGGCGTGAAACGCTTTGACGGCGAGAAGGTCCTGGCGGGCACGATCATCGTCCGGCAGCGCGGGACCAGGATTCGTCCCGGTGAGAACGTCGGCAAGGGCAGCGACGACACCCTGTTCGCCAAGGTGCAGGGTATCGTCAAGTTCGAGCGCTACGACAAGACACGCAAGCAGGTGAGCGTATACGCGGCATCATGATCCGGCATCCTGTCCTGACGAAGGCGGCATAGGTGTCTATGCCGCCTTTTTTCTTTCCCCATGCTTGAAATTCCCGGGATGCTTCGGTATAGTGCGTGAAACGGACGTCCAATGTCCAACTTCATCGACAGGGTCAAGATTCACGTGCAGGCGGGCCACGGCGGCGCGGGCTGCGTCAGCTTCCGGCGCGAGGCCTACGTGCCCAAAGGAGGCCCGGACGGCGGCGACGGCGGCAGGGGCGGCGACGTGATCCTGCGCGCGGACGAGCAGCTCGGCACCCTGATCGACCTCCGGTACCAGCAGCAGTACCGCGCTGGGAAGGGCGGCCAGGGCCGCGGCAAACAGCAGAGCGGTCCGGCCGGGGAGAACGTCGTCATTCGCGTGCCCGCAGGCACGCTGATCAGCGAAGCGGAGACGCGGGTACCGATCGTGGATCTGGACGCCGACGGCAGGGAGTACGTCATCGCCAGGGGCGGCAGGGGCGGGAAGGGGAACGCATTTTTTAAGACCGCAACCCACCAGACACCGCGGTTCGCGCAGCCCGGCGAGGATGGGGAGGCACTCGATCTCTTTCTGGAACTGAAGCTCCTGGCTGATGTGGGACTCGTGGGGCTTCCGAATGCCGGAAAGTCGACGCTCATCTCGCGCATTTCTGCGGCAAGGCCGAAGATCGCGGACTATCCCTTTACGACCCTCTCGCCGGTCCTCGGCGTGGTCAAGCCCGAGGGACGGAGCGGTTTCGTGGTTGCCGATATTCCCGGCTTGATCGAGAACGCCCATCAGGGCGCCGGGCTGGGATTCGAATTTTTGCGCCACGTGGAGCGCACCTCCGTCCTGGTGCACCTCGTGGATGTCTCGGTCATGGCGCCGGGCGACCCGGTCGCGAACCTCAAGACGATCAACCGGGAACTGGCCCTTTACAGCGAAGCCCTGACCCGAAAACCCATGGTGATCGTAGCGTCGAAACTCGACGCGGCCGACCGGGAACGGTTGGACCGGCTCACCGCCTATTGCCGCGAACAGGACCTTCCGGTGTTTCCCCTGTCGTCGGCGAGCGGGGCAGGGCTCGACCGGCTCCTGCATTTCCTCGCGGACCGGGTCGAGGAGGAGCGGCACAAGCGGGGACGCGCGGCGGAGTCCGGCAGCCGCGCAGAACAAAGCCGCGGGTAACGCATGCAGAACCAAGCAACCAATCGCAAGACCATCTTCGACCAGGCACGGCGCGTTGTGATCAAGGTCGGCAGCGCGGTCCTGACCTCGGCGGACCAGGGACTCGATCAGAAACGGATCAGCGCCTTGGCAGCGGACATTGTCTCGCTCATGACGGGGGGGCGCCGGATCATCTTGGTCTCCTCGGGCGCGATCGCGGCGGGGCTGGGGAAGCTGGGGATTAAAAAATCGCAGACCATGCCCCTGTCGCTCAAACAGGCGGCGGCGGCAATCGGACAGTCCGGTCTGATGTGGGCCTACGAAAAGAGCTTTGCCGAGCACGGCCGCACGGTGGCGCAGCTCCTGCTTACGCGCGAAGACCTCTCGAACCGGACCCGGTTCCTGAACGCACGGAACACCCTGCAGGCGCTCCTGGACCGCGGGGTGGTCCCCGTGGTCAATGAGAACGACACGGTCTCGGTCGACGAGATCAAATTCGGCGACAACGACAACCTCTCGGCCATGGTGGCCCACCTGGTGGATGCCGACCTGCTGGTCATCCTGTCCGACATCGACGGTCTTTTTACGGCCGATCCGCGGACCCACGCCGGAGCGGAGCTGATCCCCCTGGTCGAAAAGATCACGGCCGAGATCGAGCGGGGTGCCGGCGACGCCGGGTCCGCCGGGACGGGCGGCATGCGGTCCAAGGTGATGACAGCGCGGAAGGTCGGAACCATCGGCGTGCCCCTGGCGATCGTGAACGGCAGGCGAAACGGGGTACTCGCGGAACTGTTCAACGGCCATGAAACGGGAACCCTGTTCCTGCCGCGGCCGGAGAAGCGGGAGAGCCGTAAACACTGGATCGCCGATACGGTCTGCACGCACGGACGGATCGTGGTGGACGCAGGCGCGAGAGACGCACTTCTCCTCAAAGGAAAGAGCCTCCTCCCGGGCGGCGTGGTGAAGGTCGAAGGTGCGTTTCGGGTCGGGGACTGCGTGTCCTGCGTGGACCCGCAGGGCTCCGTCTTTGCCCGCGGTCTCGTCAAATATTCGGCGCCGGACCTTGACCGCATCAAGGGGCTCAAGACCTCACAGATCGTCTCGGTCCTCGGCCATAAGGACTACGATGAGGTAATCCACCGGGACGACCTGGCGATTCTCTGACCCCTATTGCCCCGGAGGAAGAGACATGCGCACGATCTCGATCATCGTACTTCTGGCTTCCTGGCTTGCCATTTCGGCTTCTGCGTCGCCCGGGTTGCATACCAAGGCCCCTGGCTTTTCCCTCCCGGACAGAACGGGAACGATGGTCTCCCTGGCTGCCGTCGTGGGGCCGCAGCGGAAATCAGGAGCGCAGGGGGCGGTGCTCAATTTCTTCGCCTCCTGGTGCGTGGCCTGCAGGCGCGAGCTGCCGATCCTGGATTCCCTGGCAGGGGAATGGCGGGCCAAGGGCGTCACGGTTTTCCTGATCGATGTCAAGGAGGCCCCTGCGGCTGCAAACGCCCTGTTGGGCGAACTGCATATCGGAAAATCCCTCGTCCTCTTGGACCGGGACGGGACGGTGCAGGACCTGTATGGGGTGCGCTTTCTGCCGGTTACGTTTTTCATCGACGCTGAGGGGATCGTTCGGGACGTCATCTACGGCGGGGTGAGCGATGCCCGGGAGCTGCGGGCGGGCGTCGATAAAATTCTGCCGTGATGCAGGCGGCACGGAGGGGAGAGTCGTGGACATCAAACAATTCGTGACGGAAAAGGCAAAAAAGGCAAAGGCTGCATCCCGGCTGCTGGCGAATATCCCGACGGAGATCAAGAATACCGCTCTATTCAAGATGGCTGCCGGGCTCGAAGCGGAGGCCGCCACGCTCCGGGCCGAGAACCAAAAAGACCTGACCGAGGCCGCGCGAAAGGGTCTTTCGAAGGCCATGATCGACCGTCTGACGCTTACGCCGGAACGGATCACGGCCATGGCGGAGGGGCTGCGCGAGGTGGCGGCCCTGCCGGACCCCGTGGGCGAGGTGCTCGGCCTCCGCCGCAGACCGAACGGCATGGAGATCGGCAAAATGCGGGTGCCGATCGGGCTCATCGGCATCATCTACGAATCCCGGCCGAACGTGACGGCCGATTCGGCTGCGCTCTGTCTGAAATCGGGAAACGCCGTGCTGCTGCGCGGCGGATCGGAGGCGGTCCATTCCAACAGCGCCATCGTCGCAGTGCTCTCCCACGCCGGCGCCGAGGCCGGGATTCCCGAGGGCGCCGTCTCGTTCATCGAGAACCCGGATCGCGCCTGCGTCATGGAAATGTTGAAACTCCATCAGTACATCGACCTCATCATCCCCCGGGGCGGCGAAGGACTGATCCGCATGGTCTCCGAGAACTCCACGATCCCCGTGATCAAGCACGACAAGGGCCTCTGTCATATCTACGTGGACGAGAAGGCGGACCTTGCCATGGCAGAAGAGATCTGCTTTAATGCAAAGGTGCAGCGGCCGGGGACCTGTAACGCCATGGAGACGATGCTCGTGCACCGGGACCGTGCCGCGCAGTTTCTCCCCGCGATCATCGTACGCATGCAGAAGGCGGGGGTCGAGATCCGCGGGTGCCCGGCGACGAAGGCGATCGTCCCCGGCGTTAAGGACGCGACGGCTGCGGACTGCGACACGGAATACAATGACCTGATCCTGAATACGAAGGTCGTCTCCGATATGGATGATGCCATGGCGCATATTGCGGCGCATGGGTCGCAGCACTCGGAGGCCATCGTGACCGACGACTACGCAAACGCGCGGAGGTTCCAGAAAGAGGTGGATGCCTCGGCCGTTTTCGTGAATGCCTCGACGCGGTTGAACGACGGGTACGAGTTCGGCCTGGGGGCCGAGATCGGCATCTCGACGACGCGCATCCACGCCCGCGGGCCCATGGGGCTCGAGGAACTTACCTCCACGAAGTTCATCATCTTCGGGTACGGCCAGATCAGGAAATGACCGCAGGACAAGGAACGAGAACGACCGGCGCCTCGAGGGGAACGGGGGCCACGGCCCCGACAGGGGTATCGGGGGGGCATTGACGCGGAAACTCGGTATCTTCGGCGGGACGTTCAATCCCGTTCACTATGGCCATCTGGCAGCGGCCCAGGAGGTGAGTGAGCGGCTGGGTTTGGACCGGGTCCTTTTCATCCCGTCCTATTTGCCGCCGCATAAGCAGGAGACGGTTCCCGCCGCCTCCCATCGCCTGGAGATGGTGCGCCTCGCCGTGACCGGGAACCCGGTGTTCGCCGCTTCGGACATCGAGATGCGGCGCGGCGGCAGGTCCTACACTATCGATACGGTCGAAACGCTGCTCCGGGATCATCCCGGCAGCGACCTCTTCTTTCTGATCGGACTGGACTCATTTCTCGAAATTCATACCTGGCACGAATGGGAGCGGCTCCTCACGCTTTGCCGGTTCGTGGTGCTTTCTCGGCCGGGATACCGGTTTGCCGCGCTGGCGGAGCTTGCCGTTGTTGACCAGGCTTTGCCGGAACAACTGGCCGCCCTGGACCGGGGTGAACGCAAAGACGCGGAGGCCCGGATAGGCACCAGCGTCGTTTTTTTCCTTTCGGTTCCGCTCTACGACATTTCTTCGACGGGCATTCGCCGCAGGGTCAGGGAAGGCCAGAGCATCAAATATCTCTTGCCTGAACCTGTTGAAACTTATATAATAAAAAACAATCTGTATGTATGATTCTCTCGCAGTAGCACAGCGTTGCGCCGCAGCTGCGGAGGACAAGAAGGCATACGATATCCGTATTCTTGATCTCCGCGGTCTGACCTCGCTCACGGACTTCTTTGTCATCTGCTCCGGTTCCAACGTTACCCAATTGGGTGCCGTTGCGGACGGAATAGGCCGGGCATTGGCCGTGGTGGGGATACGCCCCTCGCACATTGAAGGCGGGGCGGATGCGACCTGGATCCTGATGGACTACGGTGACGTGGTCGTGCATATCTTCGACGAAGCGACCCGCGTGTACTACAGCCTCGAAAAACTGTGGGGTGACGCCCCGCGGATGCCCCTGGACGTCTCCCGGGAGTTGCATGGCGCGACCCCATGAAGATCGTCGTCGTCTGCGTCGGGAAAACACGCGAGGGGTTCATCCGGGAGGGGATTGAGAAGTATCTCCGTTACCTCAGGCCGTTCGCCGATACGGAACTGCGGGAGCTGAAGGCCGAGAAGGTGCATGACCTCCGGGATGCCCCGTTGATCCGCAAACGGGAAGCGGAACGGATCCTCCGGGCGATCGCTGTTCCTGCGACCACCATCGCACTCGACGAGCGGGGCGAGGAGTTTACCTCGCACGGGTTTGCTGCGGTCTTGGACCGCGCGCAGTCGTCCGGCGTGCGGGAGATGACGTTCGTGATCGGCGGCTCTCTGGGGCTGGAGGAAAGCGTCGTCCGGCAGGCAGGCAGCGTCCTGGCGCTCTCGCGCTGGACGCTCACGCATGAGATGGCGCGGCTGGTCCTGTTGGAACAGGTGTACCGTGCCTTTACGATCATCACGGGAAAAACCTATCATTACTGACTGACGCACGCACCGACGGCTCCCACTCCCGTCCGGAGAAAAAGGAAAGGATCGCGGATGAAATTCGTCGTCACGCTGTTCCTGATCGTTATCGCCGTTTTTGTTACGCTGCTGCGGGAATTCAACCAAGGCGTGATCACCGTGTACCTGCTGCCGTCGAAGTCCTTCACGATCTCGCTCTTCCTGTTTTTCGTCCTGTCCTTCCTGCTCGGCGGCGGCGGAATCCTCGGCCTCTATATATGGCGGGACGTCCGCAGATTCCTGCGCGGTCTCCAGGTGCAGCGCGAACAGAAAAAACGGCTCAAGATCCAGGAGCTCTATACGACCGGGCTGAACGCCCTCATGGCGAAGCGCAATGCCGAGGCGATGCGGTTCTTCCAAAAAGTGCTGGCCCTCGATCCCAACCATGTCGATACGCTGCTGCGCATGGGTATCTGCCAGCTTCGGGAACGGAACATACAGGACGCAGTCCTCATGCATCAGAAGGCGATGAACCTGGATGCAGACAATAGCGAGGTCATGTTCGCACTCGCCGCCGATTTCGAGGAAGCCAAGCGTTATGACGACGCGCTCGGCGTGTATCGCGGTATTCTGGCCAAGGACGGATCGAACCTGACGGCGATGTTCAAGATGCGCGACCTTTTGCAGCGGGTGAACCGTTGGGAAGACCTGTACGAGATCCAGACCCAGATCGTCTCCAATCCGCTCTCGCCGGCGGAGCAGGAGGTCGAACACCGGAAACTGGTGGGGTTCACCTACGAACTCGGCCGCTCCTTTCTCGAGGCGGGTGCGTTGGACCGGGCGAAGAAGATATTCCGCAGCGTCATCAAACTGGATAAGGATTTCATCCCCGCGTACCTTGGTCTGGGGGAGGTCTATCTGGAGGACGCCAGACCCAAGGACGCAGCGGAGCTGTGGGAGAAGTCCTACAAGATTACGGCGTCGAACCTGCTGCTTCTCCGCTTGGAGGACCTCTATCTCAAACAGGGCGAGCCGGGGAAGGCGATCGAGATCTATACGCAGGCCGCGACCTGGAAGCCCCAGGACGGTTCGCTCAAGTTCTTTCTGGGCAAGCTTTACTACCGCCTCGAAATGATCGACGAGGCCTTCGACGCGCTCTCCACGGTGGACTGGGGAGACCGGGAGTTTCCCGACGTCCACAAGCTCTTGGGCAATATCTATCTCCGCCGAGGGTCCCTCGGCCTGGCTGCGACCGAGTTCAAGAAGGCCTTGGGATTCAAGAAGCAGATCATCATCCCCTATGAATGCTCGAACTGTGATCTGCGGACAACGGACTGGTCCGGTCGCTGCCCCAACTGCGGCAAGTGGAACACCTTCGGCGTCAACCTCGAAAAAACCTGCTAAAACAGCGTAGGGTCGAGAGCCCAGGGTCGGGGAGGTAGCCGTCACCCGTCCCCGGAGACAGGGCTCCGGCTTCTCACAGACAACAAGGAGTCTGCATGACCGCTTCCCGGGTACTCCTGATCGTCCTCGACGGGTGGGGCATCAATCCGAAGACTGAAGGAAACGCGCTCGCCGCGGCGAAGCTTCCGGTGTACACGGAACTCCTGCGTAATCATGCGCATACCGAACTGACGGCCTCGGGAGAGGAGGTCGGACTTCCTGCGGGCCAGATGGGCAATTCCGAGGTGGGGCATTTGAATCTCGGGGCAGGCAGGATCGTTTACCAGGACTCGACGCGCATCAGCAAGGCGATCAAGGACGGGGAATTCTTCCGAAACCCGACGCTGCTTGCCGCGGTGGACGCTGCGAAGGAGTCGCGGGGTGCCGTGCACCTCCTGGGGCTCCTGTCCGACGGCGGTGTGCACAGCCGGCTTGACCATATCTTCGCCATGCTCGACTTGGCCAAGGAACGCGGGGTGACCAATGTCTTCTTTCATGCCTTTCTCGACGGCCGGGATACGCCGCCGGCAAGCGCACTTACGTATGTCCGCATGCTCGAGGAGCGCATGGCAGCAACCGGTATCGGTAGGATCGCGACGGTATCGGGCCGCTACTACGCCATGGACCGGGACAAGCGCTGGGAGCGGGTCCAGAAGGCCTACGAGGCCATGGTCCTGGGCGAAGGGATCCGGAAGTTCTCTGCGGTCGAGGCGATCGAACAGAGCTACGAGCACGAGCGGACCGATGAGTTCATGCTGCCGGCGGTCATCGCCGATCCGAGTACGGCCAAGGGGATCGGCGTCATCCACAACGGCGACGCGGTCGTCTTCTGCAATTTCCGTTCCGATCGGGCGCGCGAGCTCACGCGAACGCTTACGGACGCTGAATTCCGGGGGTTCAAACGAGAGATACTGCCTCGTCTGTCTTCTTTCGTCTGCATGACGTCCTACGATGAGACCTTCGCGCTTCCCGTTGCCTTCCCGCCCGTCCGTCTGGAAAAGATCCTGGGGCAAGTGCTGAGCGAACGCGGCATACGGCAGCTCCGTATTGCAGAAACGGAAAAATACGCCCATGTCACGTTTTTCTTCAACGGCGGCGAAGAGGCGCCTTTTCCCCTGGAGGACCGTATCCTGGTCCCGTCGCCGCGCGACGTCGCTACCTACGACCAGTAGCCCGAGATGAGCGCCCCGGAGATCACGGAAACACTGATCGAGCGCATCAACGAACGCCTCTACGGCTTCATCCTCGTGAATTATGCCAACCCCGACATGGTCGGCCATACGGGTATTCTCGCGGCTGCGGTAAAGGCCGTGGAAACGATCGATGAATGCCTGGGCCGGGTCCTCGAGGCGGCACGCGAGGAAGGGATGACGGTGATCATTACCGCGGACCACGGCAACATCGAGATGTTGTTCGATCCCGATACGAGACAACCGCATACCGCGCATACCACCGACCCCGTCCCGTGTATCGTGACGAAGAAGGGGATCGCTTTGCGCGAGCATGGGATCCTCGCCGATGTGGCGCCGACTGTTCTCGATCTCCTCGGCATCCCGATCCCCGTGGAGATGACCGGGAAGAGCCTTTTGACCTGAATCCGACAATCCGTTGGTGCACGCTGCTGTGCGAAAAGGCCGATGGAACCCTCTTGCATCCTCATA
>JBJKRX010000129.1:0-30102 GCA_046704425.1 Nitrospirota bacterium | reverse complement strand
TGCGGGCTGCGGCGTTCCGAAAAAGGGAAAAGGACAGGGAGCAGGCCCTTTTAGCCGCGATTTCTACACTTCTTTGCGCTGTCAAAGAACGGATACAGCTCGTTGCCACCACCATGAGGCTGCAGATCAGCCTCCGATGGCGGAATATGCACCTCGCGGCCCTCTACACCGCGTGACTTCTTACGAGACCATCAATATTGTAGATGGTTGCAACGGGGGGCTTCCGCGTGGCAAGGAACGAGAGATTGCATGCGTCGAATACGTTGTTTGCCAGGCTGTTCAAACATCACTATATTTTACTGGGGCTGGTTCTGGCCGCCGGCGTTACCGCGTCAGTTTGGCTTTTTTATTCCATTCGAGGCGGAGAGATGCGGCAGCTCCGGGCCTCATTCATACGAGCGTCGGAAGACCGGATCAGCGCCGTACAGCGCGGGATCGCCGAATCGGAGCAGGAGCTGGAATCCCTCAGCGCCTTTTACGCTGCCTCGGATTTTGTGGAACGCAGAGAATTCCATTCCTATGTCCGGATATTCCTGAGAAGCAATCCCTCCCTCCAGGCCCTGGAATGGGTCCCCCGTGTGCCTTTCGCAAAACGCAACGCCTATGTACGCTCAGCCCGGAAAGACGGATATGGCGGTTTCCGGATAACGGAGCGGGGACCCCGCGGACTCCTCGTGCCGGCGCGAAAGCGGAGCGAATACTTCCCGGTCTATTATCTCGAACCCTACGCGGGCAACGAAGCGGCGCTTGGTTTTGATCTCGCGTCCGAGTCGACGCGTCACGCCGCCCTGGAACGAGCACGAGACACCGGCGAAATGATCGCTACGGGCAGGCTCAGGCTCGTGCAGGGCCAGACCGGAAAGTTCGGGATATTGATTTTTCAACCTGTTTATCGCGCCGGGGCGCATACCGGCTCCGTCACCGAACGTCACCGCAACCTCGCCGGATTCGCGGTCGGCGTCTTCCGGGCCGGAGACCTGATGGAACGGTCCCTCTCCTATCTCCAGCGCCAGGACATCGAGATCCATCTCTATGATGAGAGCGCCCCGGAGGGAGCCAGGTTTCTCTATGCCTATCCGAAGGCGCTGCATCACTCAGCCCCCCATCCCGACTCCGATGACATGGCCCGCTACCAGAAGGGCCTGTATTACGCAAAGACCATCGATGTGGCTGGCAGAAAATGGGCCTTCCTCTGCATGCCGGCGGGGTCGTACGTGGCGGGCCGGCTCACCTGGCATCCCTGGGAGAGCCTGGGCAGCGGGCTCCTGCTGACCGGTTTTCTCGCGGGCTATCTGCTCCTTATCGTCCGCAGGATGCAGGAGACGCAGGAGTACGCCGAGCAGATCGCGCGATCGGAGGAGTACCTGGCGCAGGAGGTGACGGAACGCGTCCAGGCCGAGAAGACCCTCCGCGTGAGCGAGGAAAAGTTCAGACAGATTTTTTTGGATAGCCCGGTAGGCATGGTCATCACCGGGCCGGACTACCGGATCGTGGAAGCGAACGCGGCAGCCTGCGAGTTGCTGCAATATCCGGAGGACGAACTCGTGGGCCGGAGCCCCGCAGACATCACTCATCCTGATGATCTGGCGGAGGGTCGGGAACTGTCCGAGCGGCTTTACCTCGGGAAAATCACGCGGTTTCATCTAGAAAAACGATATGTGAAAAAGAGCGGCGAGATCATCTGGGCGACCCTTACCGCCGCCATGATCGGCGGTACGGGAAAAGCGTCGATCCGGGGGCTTGCTGTTATCGAGGACATCACCGATCGGAAACTGTCCGAGGAAAAGCTTCGAAGAAGCGAGCAGCGTTATCGCTCGCTCTTCGAGAACATGCTCGAAGGGTACGCCTATTGCGAGCTGCTCTATGAATCCGGCCGTCCGACGGATTTCGTGTACCTGGCCGTGAACGAGGCATTCGGAACGCTTACGGGCCTCCGAAACGTGGTCGGGAAAAAAGTGACCGAGGCGATTCCCGGGATCGCCGTGGAGCATCCTGAGCTGCTCGAGATCTACGGCAAGGTCGCCGCAACCGGCGAACCGGCGCGGTTCGAGAGCTTTTCCGAATCCTTCGGGGGGTGGCTGTCCATCACCGCCTACAGCAGAGAACCCGGCCGTTTCATCGCCGTGTTCGACAACGTGACGGAACGAAAACGGCGCGAGATCGAGCTCGAAACCATCTCCAGGCTGAGCGTGGATCTGCGCGTCGCGGCGACGCGGGCCGAGCAGTACCCCATCATCCTTTCGCAGGTCGTGACGTCGCTCCACGTGGAGGGAGCCCTGCTTGCCATGCGGGACCCCGCATCCAATGAGGCGATCATCGAGCGCGGGTCGGGCGTTTGGGAAGGCCGGACCGGGCAGCGGATCGCGTCCGGCGAAGGGGTCATCGGCCGCGTCATTGAGTCGGGGACCAGTTACCTGAGCGACAACGTGGCACATGACCCGCTGGTGGCACGAACCGCGGCTTACGACGAACTGCCCGCAGAGGCCTGTGTGCCGCTGATCGCGGACAACGTAACGATCGGGGCGCTCATGGCGGGCTGGCAAAAAAGGATTATCAAGGAGGACGTCGAGCTGTTGAAGGCGATCAGCGAGATCGCGGCCATCGCCATCAACCGGCTTGCGCTGCATGAACAGGCCGTCCGACAGATGGAGCGTGTGACCGCTCTGCACGAGATCGACCTGGCCATCAGCTCCAGTCTTGATCTCCGTATCACGTTGAACATCCTGCTCGGCTACGTGACCAAGGAGCTCGGCGCGGACGCGGCTGCGGTCCTGCTGCTGAATCCGCACACCCGGATGCTCACCTATTCGGAAGGCCGGGGATTCCGCACGCGGGAGATCGAACAGACGCGGATCCGGCTTGGCGACGGCTGCGTGGGGCGCGCGGCACTCGACCGGACGATCGTGAGCGTCGTCGACGCGGAGCAGGCCGGAGGGGTCTGCTCCCACGTCGCGCAGCTCGCGGGTGAGGACTTCGTATCTCACCACGCAGCCCCCCTCTTCGTGAAGGGACAGGTGAAGGGAGTGCTCGAGGTCCTGCACCGTTCGCCCCTCCGGCCCGACCAGGAGTGGTTCGACTTCTTCGAAGCCTTGGCGGGCCAGGCGGCCATCGCCATCGACAACGTCACGCTGTTCAACGATGTGCAGCGGGCGAACGACGAGCTGGTCCTGGCCTACGACGCCACGATCGAAGGCTGGTCCCGGGCCCTGGATCTGCGTGACAAGGAGACGGAAGGGCATTCCCGCAGGGTCACGGAGCTGACCGTGGAAGTGGCGCGGGCCATGGGCATGTCCGAGGCCGACCTGGTGCACGTGCGGCGGGGAGCCCTGCTGCACGACATCGGCAAGATGGGCATCCCGGACCATATCCTCCTCAAACCCGGCAAGCTGACGGACGAGGAATGGGCCATCATGAAAAAGCACCCGGAGTTCGCGCGCGATCTGCTGGCGCCCATCTCCTTTCTCCGGCCGGCGATCGACATCCCCTACTGCCATCACGAAAAATGGGACGGCACGGGGTATCCCCAGGGCCTCAAAGGCGACCGGATCCCGCTTTCCGCGCGCATCTTCGCCGTCGTGGACGTGTGGGACGCCCTCGGGTCCGACCGGCCGTACCGCCCCGCCTGGTCCCGCGAAAAGATCCTGAAGCACCTGCAGGAAGGGGCCGGCAGCCACTTCGATCCCGACGTGATCACGATCTTCTTGAAGACCGGATTCGGAGAACACGTTCATGGATGACGCCGGCGAGGCATTTCGCACGAAACAATACGTCCTCGTCCTGGACGACGACACGGATGACCGGTTCTTCACCTGCATGCTTCTGCAGCGGTTCGGATGCGCGGTCTTTACCGCGCACTCGGCTGCGGAGGCCGTCGAGTTCATGACCGTGGCCCCGCCGGCCGCCGTCGTGGCCGGCGACGGGCCGAACTGTTCCGAGATCGGGCGGCTGATCCGGCAGGATGCCCGGTTCCTGGATGTGCCGCTGATCCTCCTGGCGAGCGGCGCGGGAGGCGACGCCGATGCCTGCATCCGCATGCAGGAAAGCGATGTCTTGCTCCTGAAGCCGATCGACGTGGAGATGTTCTACAAGGCCGTCCAGGAGCTGATCCAGAAAGGGCCCCGCAGGAACCTGCGGGTCAGCGTGAACCTGCCGGTGGCGGTCGAGGACGCGGTCGGAAAGCACACCGGCAACGTAACGGTGCTGTCCGAGTACGGCCTCTTCTTCCGCACCCTCGCGCCCATGCCCGTGGGAACGATCGTCCCGGTGCGGCTCACGCTGGAGGGCGGAGAGATCCGGGTCGCGGCCGAGGTGCTGTACGTTACGGAGTTCTACGCGGGCCCGTTCCGGGAGCCCGGCATGGGCATGAAGTTCACCACCATCAAACGCGAGGACCGGGAGCGCATCCGGTCCTTCATCCTGGGCCGTTTCACCAACGGCCTGGGCCGGCGGCGCTAAGGCCGCAGCGCGAAAAGACGATCGATCTCTCCCCGATCGGGGAACGGGGCGCCGCACCCCGCACAGAGCACGCGGCCGGAAGACACGATGCGCATGCCAAAGGCGTGTATCCTGTATATCGAAGACAGCGAGACCCAAGGATTGGCGACCGCGCGCTCCCTTGAGCAGAGCGGCTATGCCGTGCTCTGGGTGCGTGACGGGATGTCCGCGATCCGGGCAGTGAAGACCCGGGCGTTCGACGTGATCATCCTTGACTATGTCCTCCCCGATGTCGACGGGAACCGGCTGAGCGGCTGGCTCAAACAGGAGGAGAAGACCAGGCATATCCCGATCATCATGCTCACGTCCATGGATGCGACGGCGCAGAAAGTCCGGAGTCTTGAGGCGGGAGCGGACGACTACCTGGTCAAACCCTGTGATGCCGTCGAGTTGAACGCCCGGGTATATGCCGCATTGCGGACGAAAAAGCTCAGGGACGAGCTGGCCCGGAAAAACGACGAATTGCAGGCATTGCTGGCGAAGGTGCAGATGCTTTCCGTCACCGACCCGCTGACGGGGCTTTTCAACAGAAGGCGCTTCGAGGAGGCGCTTACGAGCGAGTTCAAGCGGGCAGTCCGGTATCGGGCGCCCCTGAGCTGTCTGATGCTGGACATCGATCACTTCAAGAAGGTGAACGATACCTGCGGTCACGCAGCCGGCGATACGGTGCTGCGGGAGGTTGCGCGCCTCATCAAGCAATGCGTCAGGGACGTGGACACGGTATCCCGCTGGGGCGGCGAGGAATTTTCCGTCCTGGCACCCCTGACAACGATGCAAGACGCCCTCGTTCCGGCGCGCAGGATTCTGGCGGCCGTGGCAGGCCATTCCATGACGGATGCCGGCGGCAGGGGCGTTACGCTGAGCATCGGAGTCGCTGATCTGTCAGTTCCGGGCGTCGACGCCCCCGACGCCTTGATCCGTGCCGCGGATAAGGCTTTGTACGAAGCGAAAGAAAAGGGGAGAAACCGGATCGAATCGGCAGGATGAAGAGCAGCGGCGGGCATCGTACTGCCCACGGGACCTTCGGAGGCGACCGATGAGTGCGAAGCAGCGAACATCCGGGTATGTCGTCATTGGACTGAAACTGCTGGTCTCCATTGCGATCGTCGAGTTCGGCATCATGCTGTTCGGAAGGATGCTCTTCGTCGACCGGCTGTTGTCTCCCCTGCAGTTTGCCCTCGCCGATACCGTCGTTTTGTGCAGCGCCGCGACCTTCTTTATCTTCCTCTGGGTCATCAGGCCCCTCAAACAGACGATCGAAAACTTTACGGAACTGGAAGCACGGCTCCGGTCCTCGGAGACCCAATACCGCGTCCTGTTCAACGACAATCCCCTCCCAATGCTGATCTACGACCGCGACAGCCTTGCGGTCCTTGCCGTCAATGACCTGGCCGTGGACCACTACGGCTGGTCCCGCGAAGAGTTCCTCGCCATGGGTCTCACGGGCCTCTATCCGCCGCTGCAGCACCCGGCTGTTTCCGCGGCGGTCCAGGATGTCCTGGGCGAGATCCGGCGGCCCGGCGTCTGGCGTCAGAAGAAAAAAGACGGGACCCTGATCGACGTGGAGGTGGTGACGCACGATATCGTGTTCGCAGGCAGGGCCGCGCGACTTGCGCTCATGAACGACGTGACCTTGCGGGTAAAGGCGGAGAAGGGCCTGCGGGAAGCCCTCCGGAAGGTCGAGGAAGAAAAGGCCAAGTCGGAGGCGATCATTGCGGCCATCGGCGACGGCATTACGATCCAGGACCGCGATTTCAAGATCCTCTATCAGAACGATGTCGCCAAGAAGATGATCGGCGATCACGTGGGCGAGTATTGCTACGCGGCCTATGAAGGGAACACAAAGACCTGCGCATCATGTCCCGTCATCACGGCCTTTGAAGACGGAAAGGTCCATACCGTGGTCCGGGAAGTTCCGCGGACGGGGGGGAGGCGCTATATCGAGAATACCGCCTCGGTCCTGCGGGACGCCGACGGGAATATCGTTGCGGGCATCGAGGTGGTGCGGGACATCTCCGCGCGCAAACAGGCGGAAGAGCGCATCCAGGAGCAGGTGCGGCAGTTGTCGGCCCTGCGCGCGATCGACCTGGCCATCAGCTCCAGTCTCGACATTCGCGTGACGCTCGACGTCTTTCTGGATCAGGTCGTTGCCCAACTCCGGGTGGACGCGGCATGCGTCCTGTTGCTGAATCGCTATTCCCGGATGCTGACGCCTGCGGTCCGTCGCGGCTTCCGCGCCGGCAGCGTCCGACAGGCGCCCCTCCGGCTCGGCGAGGGCAATGCGGGGATCGCTGCACTGGAACGGAGCATGGTGCACGTCCCGGACCTGCGAAGCGATGCTGCAGGCGCCGCCGTCGTGCCGGGCGGCGAGCAGTTCATATCGTATTATGCGGTCCCGCTCGTTGCCCGGGGGGAGGTGAAGGGCGTGCTCGAACTGTATCACCGTTCCCCGTTCCATCCGGAGCCGGGCTGGCAGGACTTCGTGGAGGGACTTGCCCTGCAGGCGGCCATCGCCATCGACAACACCACCTTGTTCGAGAACATCGAACGCTCGAATCTGGAGCTCGCGCAGGCCTACGACACGACCATCGAGGGCTGGTCCCGGGCACTCGACTATCGCGACAAAGAGACCGAAGGCCATTCCCGCCGGGTGACGGACCTGACCGTAGAGATCTGCACGGACATGGGCATGGGTGAAGAGTCCCTGACATACGTACGCTGGGGCGCCCTGCTGCATGACATCGGCAAGCTGGGCGTGCCCGACGCCATCCTGTTCAAGCCGGGCAAGCTCGACGATGACGAGTGGGCGCTTATGAAGCGCCATCCCCTGATCGCCTATGAACTCCTCTCGCCGATCCGCTATCTCGGCCCCGCGGTCGACATCCCCTACTGCCATCACGAAAAATGGGACGGCACCGGGTACCCGCGCGGTCTGAAGGGCGATCAGATCCCGCTCGCAGCACGCGTGTTCGCCGTCGTGGACATCTGGGATGCGCTTCGATCCGACCGGCCCTACCGCCCTGCCTGGTCCGAGGAGCGTGTCGTGGAGCATCTCCGGGGCCTTGCCGGAAGCCACCTGGACGCCGCCGCCGTGGCCGCATTCCTCGCGCGCAATCCGTCCTGACGCACGATACCGGGAAAACTGGTGTCCCTCCGCGTCGATTCTGGTATAATTCCTCCGCATCGATGAGGCCGGGCCCCGTGCACGCGACGGCCCCGACAACGAAGGAGAAGCGCTGTGGACATACTGACCGTACTCAAGAAACTGGGGGAGCTGGAACAGGAAGCGGGCGGACTCTATGAACGGTTTGCCTCGCTCTTTACGCAAGACGCGAAGGCGCAGGAATTCTTCGAAAAGCTCGCGGCCGACGAAAAGGCGCACTACGATCTCGTGAAGTACCAGGAACGCGTGGTGCGCAAGTCCCCGAAGGACTTCGGCGCGGTGGACGCGGACCTCAAGGCGGTCGAAAAGACCATCCATGCAATCAAAGAGTTCCGGAAGGAGGCCCCGGCCATCCGCGACGCCATCCGGTTCGCCCTCGATCTGGAGACCGAGATCGCCGAGCTCTATACGGCGTCGATTATGAAGCAGTCCAACGAGGAGTTCGCGCAGTTGATGAAGACCATGGGAGGCGATCAACAGACGGCGCACTATAAACAGCTGATCGCCTTCGCCGCCTCCTACGCCTGACCGCGCACTTCTCCCGAGACGAACCAATGAAAATAGGCTTTGCCCGAAGTGCGTGAATTTGGTAGAATGCGCAGGTTATGAGAAACAATATCGTATCGCTCGGGGCGGACGAGCTCAAGTACGAGATCCGCGAGATCGTCGCGGTGGCCCGGGAGTTCGCCGGGTTCGGGGTCACGGTCACCTGGGAGAACATCGGGGACCCGGTCCAGAAGGGCGAGCACCTGCCCGACTGGATCAAGGACCTCATCATCGCCGCGATGCGCGAGGACCAGACCTACGCCTACTCTCCCACCAAGGGGCTCGACGAGACGCGCGAGTTCCTGGCGGACCGAGCGAACCGGAACGGCGGGGTGCGGATCACGAAAGAGGACGTCATCTTCTTCAACGGCCTGGGCGACGCCATCAGCAAGGTCTACGGCCAGCTCCGGCGGGAGTACCGCGTCATCGGCCCCAGCCCCGCCTACAGCACCCATTCTTCCGCCGAGGCGTCCCATGCCGGCGCGGAGTATATCTCCTACCGGCTCGACCCCGCGAACTTCTGGTACCCGGACCTGAACGACCTGCGCATGAAGGTGAAGTACAACCCCTCCATCTCCGGCATCCTGGTGATCAATCCCGACAACCCCACGGGAGCGGTCTACCCCCGCGAGGTGCTGCAGGAGATCACGGCCATCGCGAAGGAATACGACCTCTTCGTTGTCTGCGACGAGATCTACATCAACCTCACCTACAACGGCAAGAAGGCGACGCCGCTGGCCGACGTGATCAACGGCGTCTGCGGCTTCTCGATGAAGGGCATCTCGAAAGAGCTGCCCTGGCCCGGCGCGCGTTGCGGCTGGATCGAGGTCTACAATGCGGGGAAGGACCCGGTGTTCGCCAAGTACGTCAAGAGCATCGTGGACGACAAGATGCTCGAGGTCTGCTCCACCACCCTGCCGCAGAAGGTGATCCCCGCGATCCTGAGCGACCCGCGCTACCCGGCGCACATCGCCGGCCGCAACGCGTCCTACGAGAAGCGCTCCCGCATCGCCTACGATCTGCTCAAGGACATACCGGGAATCGTCGTAAACCGCACGAACGGCGCCTTCTACCTCACCGTCATGTTCCGGGAGAACGTCCTCACGCAGACCCAGACGCTCCCGGTCCCGAACGATCGCGCGCGGAAGCGGGTCGAGGAGCTGGTCGTGGGCGTCCAGCCCGACAAACGGTTCGTCTACTACCTCCTGGCCGCCACAGGCATCTGCGTCGTGCCGCTCACGGGCTTCAACTGCGACCTCCGCGGCTTCCGGGCGACCCTCCTCGAATCGGACGACGAGAAGTTCGCCTGGGTCTTCCGGACCCTGCGCGACAAGATCACCGAATACCTCAAGAGCGCTTGACGCCGCAGGAACGGCAACCACAGAGAACACTGAGGGCAGGACGGAGTCCACGGAGCTCAGCGTTGACGTCGTCTCCGTGTCCTCTCGTTTTTTTCCACCGTGTGCTCTGTGGTTCGATGTTTTTTGTTTTTTCCGAGTTCCGTGCCTCTGCGGTACAATTCAACCATGGATAAATTCCCCCGCATAGCCTTCACCATGGGTGATCCCGCCGGGATCGGCCCCGAGATCATCGCCAAGGTCGTCGACAGCGGCGAGCTCGACCCGGTCTGCAAGCCGCTCGTGATCGGCGACGCCGGTGTGATGAAAAAGATAATCGAAGAGCTGCGCCTCTCCGTGAGCGTGCGGACCGTTGCGTCGCCCTCCGAGGCGGACGCCGGCCCCGGGAGGCTCGACGTTCTGGACCTGACGCGCATGGACCTTGCCGGCCACCGCTGGGGCGTCCCCGATATCTCGTCCGGCAGGGCAGTGGTCGTCTATATAAAAAAGGCCGCGGAGCTGGCGCTCGCGGGGAAAGCGGAGGCCGTGGTGACCGCGCCGATCAACAAGGAGATGATGAACGCGGCAGGTCACCAGTACGCGGGACACACCGAGCTCTTTGCCGAGCTGACCGGTGCCAAGGAGTTCGGCATGCTCTTCGTGGGCGGAGGCCTGCGCGTGATCCTGGTCACCATCCACCTGGCGCTCAAGGATGTGGCCCGGCACGTTACGACTGCGGCGGTGCTCCGGACCCTGCGGCTCGCGCACCGGGCCGTCGCGGCATTCGGCATCGAGCGGCCGCGCATCGGCGTGGCGGCCCTGAACCCCCACGCGGGCGAGGGCGGGCTGTTCGGCAACGAGGAATGGGAACGCATCCTCCCGGCTATCGTCAAGGCGCGGGAGGAGGGGATCGACGCGAGCGATCCCGTGCCCGCGGACACGCTCTTCGCCAAGGCGCGGAACAACTATTACGACGTGGTGGTTGCCATGTACCACGATCAGGGGCTGGCCCCGCTCAAGATGCTCGCCTTCGGCAACGCCGTGAACGTCACGGTAGGGCTGCCGATCATCCGCACCTCCGTGGACCACGGCACCGCCTACGACATCGCGGGCAAGGGCTGCGCCGACCCCGCAAGCCTGCTCGCGGCGGCAAAGCTCGCGGCCCGCATGGCCCTGCACCGCCGGGCAGAGGCGGGGGGGCGCGCGTGAGTGCCGCGGACCGGCAACCCTTCATCGCCCGCGCACACCTGCTCGCACTCGCTTTCTTCGCGGTCCTCGTCTTCCTCGTGATCCAGGCAGGGAGGATGATCGCGCCGTTCTCGACCGCCCTGCTCTGGGCCGCGATCCTCGCGCTTGCCGTCCATCCGCTCTACCGGAGGCTGCTGCGCCGGCTCAAGGGGAGGGCCGGTCTTGCCGCCGGTCTCATGACCCTCTTCGTCTCGCTCTTTGTGATCGGCCCCGCGCTCGCCCTGCTCACCCTGCTGGCAACGCAGGCCGCCGGCCTGTACCAGTGGGCGGCCGCGAGCGTCCAGTCCGGGAGCCTGGCCGATACCTGGACGCGCGTGAACGCCCTGCTGCACCGGCTGCTGGAGTCCCATCCTTCCCTTGCCGCGATCGACGCCAAGGGGATCATCATGAAGGCGGTCGGTCAGCTGTCGTCGGGGCTCGCAGGCGCGCTCGGGACGGTGCTCAAACATACGCTCCTGATCGGCGTGGACCTCGCCGTGGCGCTCGTGGCGCTCTTCTTCCTGTTCCGGGACGGCGAGACCTACTACCGCACGCTCGCGGACATGGCGCCCCTCGACGCGGCGCTCAAACGAACCATTGCCGCGAAGCTTCACGACACCTTTTACGCCGTCATCAACGGGGTGTTCCTGATCGCTCTGGGCCAGGGGGTCATGACGGGCATCGGCTTCGCCCTCTTCGGCGTTCCCTTTGCCGTGTTCTGGGGCTTCGCCGCTGCCCTCCTCGCCCTGCTGCCGATCGGAGGCGCGGCGCTCGTCTGGGTCCCCGGCGCGATCTGGCTCTTCCTCGCCGGCACGAACGGAGCGGGCATCGGCCTCGCGATCTGGGGGCTCGCGCTCGTCAGCCTGCCGGACAACTTCCTCAAACCCCTCCTGATCGGGAAGAAAGCGCAGATCCCCTCGTTCTTCCTCTTCCTCGGCATCCTCGGCGGTTTGAGCGTCTACGGCGTCTTCGGCATCCTCTTTGGCCCCGTGGTGGTGACGCTCCTGACCGCCTTCCTCCGGATCTACCGCGAGGAGTACGCCGAGCGGTGAGCGGCGGAGACGGATCTCGAAAAAGCGAACCACAGAGTCCACGGAGAACGAGCATCCCGAGAAAAAATATGATCGAGAAATCACGGAGATTTCGAAATCGCTTCGGATCCGATCCTGAGACGTTTCCGCTAGGCGAGGTCACGGAGCGGATTCTGGCATGCGCTCTGGAGGTCCACGCAACGCTGGGCCCGGGATTGTTGGAAAGCGTCTATGGTGAAGCCTTGGCGCATGAATTCGATCTGCGGGGTATCCCGTACGAAAAACAAAAAGAGGTCAATCTGCAATTCAAGGGAAAAGAGATAGGCAAGCACAGATTGGATTTCATGGTCGAAAACGAAGTTGTTGTGGAATTAAAAGCAGTAGAGACAATGCATAAAATATATGAAGCGCAACTGTTAACCTACCTTCGGGCGACAGGGAAGAAGGTCGGGTTGTTGATCAACTTCAATGGAACAAGGCTGAAGGACGGGATCAAGAGGTTGATCCTGTAGGCTCGCCATGAGCATCATGTACAGTCCTCTTTGCCCGGAGGGTCTCGGTGCCCTCCAGATTGTTCCCATAAGCATGGAGTAACTGGTTTTCTCGGTGACCTCTGTGGTTGCCGTTTCCAGATTTTCCTCTTGTAAGGAGACAATGAGCATGGAAGACCTATCGAAGTCCGAACCCTGGCGGGTGTTTCGCATCATGGCGGAGCTGGTCGAGGGATTCGAGGCCCTGAACGGGATCGGCCCGGCGGTGACCGTATTCGGGAGCGCGCGCGTCAAACCCGACTCGCCGTACTATGCAAAGTGCGTTGCGGTGACGGAGCGCCTGGCGAAGGACGGCTTTGCCGTGATCTCCGGCGGCGGTCCCGGCATCATGGAGGCGGCGAACAAGGGCGCACAGAACGGGAGCGGCGTGTCCGTGGGGCTCAACATCGAGCTGCCTATGGAGCAGAGCGCGAACAACTACCAGGACGTCCGTCTCGAGTTCCGCTATTTCTTCATCCGGAAGCTGATGTTCGTGAAGTACGCGGTGGGCTATATCATCTTTCCCGGCGGGTTCGGCACCATGGATGAGCTTTTCGAGGCCCTGACGCTCGTTCAGACCGGCAAGATACGGAGATTCCCGGTGGTGCTCGTGGGCCGGGAGTACTGGCAGGGTCTGCTCGACTGGCTGCAGAACACGATGCTCAAGCGCGGCAATATCAGCCCCGCGGACCTTGACATCCTGCACGTGGTGGACGAGGTGGAAGAGGTCTGCACCATCATCCACGCGTGGTATCGCGAGCGCCTGTCGGTAACCGAGGCGGACCGCCGGGACCCTTCCCGGAAGGGCGTCTGACGCTTTCGTTTACGGTTCGTTCTTCTTTTTCTCGGCGATCCGCCGGCAGCGGGCCGCGTGCCGCTGGGCCGCGCGCATGCGGCGGAACAGGCGTTCGATCGTCTCGCGGAAGATCATGACGAGCAGGACGACCGCAATGCCGACGCCCAGGACCGTAAAGAAGGCCGCATACCGGCGGTTGCGGATGAAGGCCCCCGCCAGGGTCAGCAGCACGGTGCCGAGCAGGCGGCCCGAGGTCGAGACGATCAGGAACTCGACCTGCGCCATGTGGCCCAAGCCGAGCACGTAGCACAGGATGTCCTTGGGGAACCCGGGGACCAGGAACATCAGAAAGGCCAGGAACATCCCCTTGTGCTTCATGACGTAGTCGTAGCGCCTGATCGTTTCGGGCTTGATCACTTTCTCGACCAGCGGCCGCCCGGCCATGCGGGCAAGGTTGAAGGCCAGCCACGAGCCCACGGTCAGGCCGATCGTGGTGTACAGGATCCCCCGGGCGGTCCCGAAGAGTATCCCCCCTGCAAACCCGGTCACCTCGCCCGGCACGGGCGCAGCCACTACTTGTAAAACCTGCAGGCCGACGAAGATGAACGCCGCATAGTCGCGATGCTCCCGGATCAGATGGATCAGGAGCCCCCGGTCGGTGAAGTACCGGACGAACCCGAACGGGAAGAGCAGGAGAAGGATGATGGCGATCAGGACGCCGAAAACGGCGAACCCGATAACGGCTTTCCGGTCGAAGGATTTCATGGAAGGGCGGATGTAACCGCAGAGTCGCAGAGCCCGCCGAGAAAAACGTCGGTTCTCCCTTGCGCCTCCGCGTCTCGGCGGTGAAGTTTATTTCCGAACGAAAAGCGCTTCATTTTCGAAACAGATCGTCCAGCGCCCGGCGCGCCGCATCCGCCGCATCTTGGCCGCTGTCGGTTCCGGACTCCGCAACCCGGAAGTAGTCGCAGAAGTTTGCGCGTGCCTTGTCCCGCACCAGTTCCGCCACGGGCTCGCGGCATTGCTTCGGTGCTGCCCGGTCGTAGAACGCGCAGTTGAGGCAGCAACGCACATCTGCCCCGCATGCGGGGCAGACCTCGCCCCTTCCTATACTCCTGCCCAGGGCAAGCTCCCCATTACAGGCATGACAGCGTGTCATGTCGTCATAGTAGCGTATTCCCGGCAGGAAGACAAGAGAGGATGGTCCCGCCCCTACGACAACGTGGTCGATACGCGGAGACTTGCCATCGTGTGCCGGCCGTACTTCGGGGGACGGCATCGTTAAAGAAAAAATCGACAGGCTGTCGACACAACGGGTACGCTGGAAGCATGCAAACGTGAAGACATCAGCCGATCGTATACCCTTAAAATACCCTGCTTGGAAACGAAGTTTCGATTGCATTTCCGACGAAGAGTATGCTATACAGAGATTAAATGTACCGTATGCGATGCAAGGTTGCGTTTGTTGCTTAGTGCAATGTTGTGTGCATTCATCTATATCCACCTTTTTCATCTAGTCTCTGCACGGTTTTCCTCATCACAGGCCTTGGTTTTGCTATCACGAAACACTTTGAAAATTGACGTTATTAATACGTATCGGTCGCCGGGGCAGGCGCCGGTGTCTCGAATGCAATTCTCGTGAGCATGCAACTGCTGGTTCGTCCGGCATGAATCATCATTGATGACGTCTCATCGTTCATGAGGTGACCCCATGATGGCCCCCCTGTTGACACCGCATCTTCTGCATCTCTGTGCATCGAATCGCAGTGTTTCCTTGCACAGCCTGTCCTTCCGTCGCATACTCCTGCTCTTCTCGCTGTTTCTTCTGGCCGCATTTCTTTTTCCCTTTTCTGCAAAGGCGAATATGATCGCCGGCGGCGACAGCCACAGCGTGGCGATCCGGTCCGACGGCTCGCTCTGGACCTGGGGCTACAACTATTACGGCCAGTTGGGCGACGGCACAGGCACGACGCGGTATTTTCCCGTCTCGATCGCAACGGGCACGATCTGGACCGCGGTCACCGCAGGCGCCAGCCACACGCTCGCGATCGCGCAGGACGGCAGTCTCTGGGCGTGGGGTTCCAACAGCTACGGCCAGTTGGGGGACGGCACCACGAATGCGTCGCTCGTCCCGCTCTCGATCCAGACCGGGACGGCCTGGTCCGCGGTCGCTGCAGGACCGAATTACACGATGGCGATCCGCGCGTCCGATCACAGCCTCTGGGCCTGGGGATACAATTACTACGGTCTCGGGGACGGGACCACGACGCAGACCATCACCCCGCTCTCGCTCCAGACGGGGACAGCCTGGTCCGCGGTCGCTGCAGGCACCTATCATACGGCGGCCGTTACGTCGTCCGGGGCGCTCTGGACCTGGGGATACAACTATTACGGCCAGTTAGGGAATGGAAACACGACTAATTCTTCTCTGCCGGTCTCGGTCATGTCCGGCACGACCTGGACCGCGGTCGCGGCCGGCGACAATCATACGGCCGCGATCAATGCGGACGGGAGCCTTTGGACCTGGGGGAACAACAGCAACGGCCAGTTGGGACTGGGCAACACGACGCAGCAGACCGCGCCGGTCCAGGTAGGCACGGATCACGACTGGGTCGCTGTTGCCGCAGGTTCCGGCTTTACGCTGGCCATCAAGGCGGGCGGTACGCTCTGGGCCTGGGGGACCAACAGCTATGGACAGCTCGGCCTCGGGGACACGACGCAGCGGACCTCGCCGGTCCAGATCGGCGCGGACACGGACTGGGCCGCGGTGGAAGCCGGGACCTATCACGTTGTTGCGAAGAAGGCCGACGGGTCCCTTTGGACGTGGGGCTACAACTATTACGACCAGCTGGGCGACGGAACTACGATCAACCGGTCCGTTCCGACGCCGCTGGCGCGGAATATTGCCGTGGCTCCTGCTGCACGGGACTTCGGGAGCGTCAAGGTGGGCGACCAGGCGGCATATACGGTGACCGTGATCAACACCGGATCGTTCCCGCTTTCGCTCGGGACGATAACCGCGCCCACGGGAACGAACGCCGCTGACTTCACGATCCAGTCCGACCTCTGCTCGAACCAGCCCCTCCCTCCCAAGACATCCTGCCGTCTCCAGATCGCCTTTGCGCCCGGCGGGTCCGGACCCGAGAGCGCGACGCTTTCGATTCCCTCGGACGATCCCGATACGCCGGTTACCGCAGTGGCCCTTACCGGTACCGGAACCGCCTTCCGGCTCGACGTGCTAAAACAGGGCATGGGCACGGTCTCGGGCCAGGGGATCGCCTGCGGGTTCGACTGCTCGGAAGGCGTCGCGTCCGGTGCGACCGTCACGCTCACGGTGTCCCCGGCGCCGGGATTTACCTTTGCCGGTTGGCAGGGCGGATCCTGCTCGGGCATGAATACCAATCCCTGTTTCGAAACGCTCTCTTCTAATGTGACCGTGACGGCCCAGTTCAGCGCACCCACGGTCGTCACGTCGGTCATAGCCGCGGGCTACAGCCATACGCTGGCGCTCAAGTCCGACGGCACGCTCTGGGCCTGGGGTGACAACTCGTACGGAGAACTGGGCGACGGGACCACGACCCAGCGGACCATCCCGGTCAAGATCGCATCGACCGTGAGCTGGGCCGCGATCGCCGCAGGTCAGTATTTCAGTGTGGGCCTGAAGACAGACGGCACGCTCTGGGCCTGGGGATACAACTATTACGGGCAGTTGGGCGACGGGACCGCGATCAGCCGGTATACGCCGGTCCGCATCGGTACGGACACGGACTGGGTGGCCGTCGCCGCCGGACAATTGCACGCGATCGCCTTGAAAAAAGACGGGACGCTCTGGACCTGGGGCAACAACGGGGAAGGCCAACTGGGCGACGGCACCGTGACGCAGAGAAACGCGCCGGTCCTGATCGGCACGTCTGCGGATTGGGTCGCGATCGCGGCCGGCGACACGCATACCCTCGCCGTCAAGAAGGACGGGACGCTCTGGACCTGGGGGTACAACAGCTACGGACAGCTGGGCGACGGGACCACGATGATCAGCTACGTCCCGAAGCAGATCGGCACGGACACGAACTGGAAAACGGTCGACGGCGGCAACGGCTTCTCGCTGGCACTCAAGTCCGACGGGACGCTCTGGGCCTGGGGGTACAACGGCAGCGGCCAGTTCGGCAACGGGAATACCTCCTCTTCCACGACGCCCGTATCGATCTCGACCGGCACGACCTGGAAGGATGTTTCCGCGGGCGGCAACCATACGCTCGCAGTCAAGTCCGACGGGACGCTCTGGTCCTGGGGATACAACTACTACGGTCAGTTGGGCAACGGAACGACGACGACCCCGTCTGATAATCTGCCGCATCAGGTCGGTACGGACACGGCCTGGGCCTCGGTCTCGGCGGGCGGGTCTCATTCGGTGGCGCTCAAGTCCGACGGTACGCTCTGGGCCTGGGGGTACAACACCTACGGCCAGGTGGGTGACCATACGACGATCAGCAGGATGAATCCGGCGCAGCTCGCGCAGAACCTTGTCATAGCGCCTGCCTCGCGGGACTTCGGGAGCGTGCGGACCGGCGATCAGGCCGTTTATCTCTTCCGGGCGATCAATAGGGGTGCCTTCGATCTTGCCATCGGTACGATCTCGGCACCCACCGGAACGAATGCCGTGGACTTCTCGGTCCTGTCCGATCTTTGTTCGAACCAGACCCTGACCCCCGGTGCATCCTGCACCATTCAGGCCGCGTTCTTGCCGACCGGCACGGGGGCCGAGAGCGCGGTACTTTCGGTTCCCTCGGACGATCCTGCTTCACCGGTCACGGCAGTGGCCCTTACCGGAACCGGAACTGCCGTCCGTTTGGATGTTGCCGTTGAAGGCAGGGGCACGGTCTCGGGCCAGGGGATCTCCTGTGGTTTCGACTGCTCCGCGGGGCTCGCCTCCGGAGCGACGGTGACGCTCACGGCAACTCCTGCACCCGGCTTCACTTTGAGCGGCTGGCAGGGCGGCTCCTGTTCACCTACGAATCCTTCCTGCATACTCACCCTCTCATCCGATACGACCGTCACGGTCCAGTTCACGGCCGCACGGCCGGCTACGGCCATGGTTGCGGGCGGCGCCCAGCATACGGTCGCGATCAGGACAGACGGAAGCCTCTGGGCCTGGGGCTACAACTATTACGGCCAGTTGGGCACCGGCGGCCCGACGCAGCAGAACGCCCCGGTACGGGTCGGTACGGACACGGACTGGGCAGCAATCGCAGCAGGGTACAGTCATACCGTGGCGCTCAAGACCGACGGGAGCCTCTGGGCCTGGGGCTCTAACGCCTACGGCCAGGTGGGCGACGGGACCACGACCCAGCGGAACACGCCGGTCCGGATCGGCACGGACACGGACTGGGTCGCGATCGCTGCAGGCCAGTATTACACTTTGGCGCTCAAGGCCGACGGTACGCTTTGGACCTGGGGGTACAACGCCTACGGACAGTTGGGAGATAATTCGATCTCCGATCGTCATGCCCCGGTCCTGGTCGGCGCGGATGCGGACTGGGTCGCGATCGCTGCAGGCAACGCACACACCCTGGCGCTCAAGGCCGACGGCACCCTCTGGGCCTGGGGATACAACTACAACGGCCAACTGGGCGACGGGACGACGAACAACGCCTATAAGCCGAAACAGATCGGGACGGACACGGATTGGAAGATCGTCGAAGGCGGCAGCAACAACTATTCGCTGGCGCGCAAGACGGACGGTTCCCTCTGGACGTGGGGCTACAACGGCTACGGCCAGTTGGGAGACGGTACGACCGGGCAGAAGGCCTCGCCGCTCTCCATTGCGACGGGCACGACCTGGTCGGCAAGCGCGGCAGGGTCCAACCACACGGTTGCGATCAAGTCGGACGGGACGCTCTGGGCATGGGGGGACAACTCCTATGGCCAGATGGGCAACGGCACGACCACGACCCCATCGGATCATCTGCCGCATCAGATCGGCACGGACGCGGACTGGGCACTGGTGGCGACGGGCTATAACCACACCTTGGCGCTCAAGGCCGACGGGTCGCTCTGGACGTGGGGAAACAACGACTACGGTCAACTCGGGACCAATACGACAGTGGACAAGAGCGCTCCGGTCTCGCTGGAGCCGAACCTCGTCCCGATCCCCGCGTCACGGGACTTCGGGGCGACCACGAGTACGAACCCGACGATATACCCGATCGTGATCCGGAACGGCGGCTCCTTCGATCTCATGATCGGGACCATCACCGCGCCTACTGGCACCACCGCGGACTTTACGGTCCAGTCGGACCTCTGCTCGAACCAGACCCTGACCCCGGGCGCGTCATGCTTCCTCAAGATCGCGTTCACTCCGACCGTTTCCGGATCCGAGAGCGCGACGCTCTCGGTCCCGTCGAACGATCCCGATACGCCGGTCACGAACATCCCCCTGACCGGGACCGGAACGGCCTATCTGCTCTCGGTCGGCAAGAACGGCAAAGGGACGGTCACCGGCATGGGCATCAACTGCGGATTCCAGTGCAGCGAGGGGCTCGATTCCGGCGCAACCGTTACGCTGACCGCTGCGCCTGCGCCCGGGTTCACCTTCCAGGGCTGGTCCGGCGGGGGCTGTTCGGGAACCCAGGCCTGCGCCGTCAGCATCCTGTCCTCCGGCGTGACCATAACTGCCCTATTCGTCGCACCTACGGTCGCGGTTACGCAGGTCTCGGCGGGCGACAGCCATACGGTCGCGATCAAGACCGACGGGAGCCTTTGGGCCTGGGGATACAACTATAACGGCCAGCTGGGCGACGGCACGTACACCCAGCGGAACCTGCCGGTACGGGTCGGCACGGACACGGACTGGGCCGCGGTCGCCGCAGGAGCGAACCATACGGTTGCGATCAAGACCGACGGGAGTCTCTGGGCCTGGGGCTACAATGCCTACGGCCAGGTGGGTGACGGCACCACGACCAACCGAAACGCACCGATGCGGATCGGCACGGGCACCGACTGGGCGGCAGTGGCGGCAGGCGTCAACCATACGCTCGCCTTGAAGCGCGACGGCACGCTCTGGGCCTGGGGATACGGTCTCCACGGAGAACTGGGCGACGACGGAGGTGCGAACCGGAGCACCCCGACCCTCATCGGCACCTCGGCCGACTGGGTCGCTGTCGCAGGGGGAACGAACCACTCCATCGGTCTGCGCAAGGACGGGAGCCTCTGGACCTGGGGATACAACAACTACGGACAGATCGGGGTCGGATCAACGACGCAGCAATACTATTACACGCCGATCTCGATCGCCACGGGCACGGCCTGGGCCGCGATCGGCACGGGCCAGAACCACGCAGCGGCCGTCGCGGCGGACGGGAGCCTCTGGACCTGGGGGTACAACTATTACGGCCAGTTGGGGGACGGCACCGCGACGACGAGGACCGCTCCGGTCTCGATCGCAACAGGCACGACCTGGCGTGCGATAGCGGGCGGGATGAACCACACGGTCGGGATCGATGCGAACGGCCGGCTCTGGGCCTGGGGTTATAACAACTACGGGCAGCTGGGCGACGGGACAGTGGTGAGCAAGGCCACGCCGACGCAGATCGGCACGGACACGGACTGGGCCGCGGTCTCGGCCACCAGCAACTTCACGGCTGCGCTGAAACAGGACGGGTCGCTCTGGATGTGGGGCTACAATTATTACGGCCAGTTGGGGAACGGCACGACCACGCAGGCAACCTCGCCTGCAAGCCTCATCATGATCTCGACCGATCCGCCGAACGGGGCAATCGACGTACCCGTGGGTGCGGCGATCACGGCCTCTTTCAGCACGGCCATGAACCAGGCGACCATCGACCAGACCTCCTTTGTCGTGACCGGTCCGAGCGGCACGGTCGCTGCGGCCAACCTCATTTCCTCCGCGAACGCGGCCACCTTCTATCCCGGCACCACGCTGGAGTACGGTTCTCAGTATACGGCGACCCTTACGAGCGCGATCACGGACACGGGCGGCAATCCCATCCCGGCTACCACCTGGAGCTTCACGACGGCATACCAGATCAGCGTGAGCTGCACGCCGGGCACGTACCTGGGATCGGTGATCGCGGGATCGAGTGCCACGGCATCCTGCACGCTCGCGAACACCGGCGCGACCGGCATTGCCGTGGGCACGCTCGCATTCACGGGCTCGACGGCCTTTACGCTGACCAGCGATCTCTGCTCGGGCCAGACGCTCACGATCGGCGCGAACGCCTGCACCTTCCAGGTCGTGTTCGCGCCGACCGGCGGCGGGGTGCAGTCCGCGTCGCTCTCGGGCATCACGAACCGGCCGGCCCTCTCGTTCACCGGGACCGGCATTGCGCCGACGATCGGGGTTTCGCCGTCGAGCTTCACCTACACGGCGACGCAGGGGGACACGGCCCTTCAGAACGGCACGCTGAACATAACGAACACCGGCGGGAGCACGCTCTCCTGGACGGTCGCGACCAGCGGCGACTCCTGGCTTGCGCTCACGAGCGCTGCGACCGGCACGAACGCGGGCAGCGTCGGCTTCACCGTGGACCCCACGGGCCTCACGGGCGGGTCGTATTACGCTTATCTCTACATCACCGCGCCCTATGCCACGAACTCCGGCACCTACGTCTACGTGTATCTGACCGTGAACGGGGAAACTCTCTCGGTGGACACCTACGGCAGCTCCGGAGACGGCACCATTACGAGCGACGTGGGCGGCATTACGTGCGGATTCAACGGTTCTACCTGCTCTGCGTCCTATATCCCCGGCCAGAACGTGACGCTCACGGCAACGCCGGAGCCAGGCTCCACCTTTACCGGATGGTCCGGCAACTGCACCGGGACCGGGCCATGCGTGCTCACCATGGACGCGGCCAAGAACGTGGAAGCAACATTCATCTCTGCGACCACGCTGGGCGGTGTGCCCGTGGAGGGGAACCTTCAGATCACGGCCAACAACGACGGCAGCATCGGCGTCTACCGGTTCACCAACGGGTCGTGGCAGGAACAGGTTTACGGCGGGTCAAACAAGGGATCCCGGCTTCAGGTCCTGACCAACGGTACTACCACTGTCGACTACGGATTCGGGTATTACAGCGGCGGTACGCCTTCCTTCGTGAGCAATGCGACGGTCACGACCAACCACGTACAGTCCGTCTGGACCGCCGGCGGCATGCGCCTTACCCAGGACCTGACCTACACGCCCGGCGATGCGTTTTATGCGCTCCGCTGGACCCTGGCGGACGAGACCGGCGGCGCCTTGACGGACCTCCGCTTCTTCCACGGTGAGGACACCTACTTCAATGGAAATGATCATGGCGGGGGCTTCTGGGACGGCGCGAACAACATGATCGGGGTGAGCCAGACGATCAACGGACAGTTGCAGCGCATGTCGCTCCAGTCCGTGACCACGCCCACTGCCTATGATAGCGAGTACTACGGCACCGTTTACGGTAATGTGAATGCCGGCGCATTAACGAACACCATCGATCCGAACACGTCAACGGACAACGGCTACGCCCTCGAATGGCAGAACCCCTCCATGAACAACGGCGACGTCTGGGTTCTGCAGGCATTCGAGCGGTTCGCGGACGTGTCCGTGGGCAACGTGGTGGTGACGGCGCCCATCTCGGTGAGCTGCGCCGTGGGCACGGCCTGCAACATCTCCTATACGGTCACGAATATCTCCGGGGCGGAAGCGACGGTGAACCTCGCATCTGCAGTGGACGGCGCGGGCTGGGGCGCGACGATCATCTCCCCGGTCTCGTCGGTGGCCACGATCACGGCGGGCGGCAGCATCCCGGTGGTGGTCCAGGTCTCGGTCCCCGGCGGGGAGACGGTAGGAACGATCGCGCATGCAACCCTCTCTGCAGACGACGGGGCCACCGTGGCCCAGGATGCGGCCGCGGTCCAGGCGATCGGCGCTGACTTCGCGATCACGGCAACGGCCGGACCGGGCGGGAGCATCTCCTCGGCAGGGACCACGACCGTGGCCTACGGCAACAGCCAGAGTTACACGATCACGCCGAATACGGGGTACCACGTCATGGACGTGCTGGTGGACGGCGGGTCCGTGGGTGCGGTCACTGCCTATACCTTCTCGAACGTAAGGGCGAATCATACGATCTCCGTCACCTTTACACTCGACACCTTCGCGATCACGGCAACGGCCGGATCGGGAGGGAGCATCTCCTCGGCGGGGACCACGACCGTGGCCTACGGCGGCAGTCAGAACTATACGATCACGCCGAGCACCGGGTACCATGTGGCTAACGTACTGGTGGACGCCGTATCGCAGGGGTCGATCACGACCTATTCCTTCACGAACGTGACCGCGAACCATACGATCCAGGCGTCTTTTGCGATCGATACGTTCACGATCACGGCCTCGACGGGAACGGGCGGCACGATCACACCGTCGGGCACGCTGACCACCAACTCCGGCAGCAGCGCCTCGTTCACGATCACGGCTAATTCGGGGTACGTCATCTACGACGTGCTGGTGGACGGTTCGTCCGTAGGGGCGGTCACGTCCTATACCTTCTCGAACGTGACCGCGAGCCACACGATCCAGGCGCGGTTCGCGGCCGGCGATTCCGTGCCGCCGTCCTTCAGCGGGCTCTCGCCTGCATCCAACTGCCTGGTGAACACGACGCAAGTCGGCTACACCCTGAGCGAGCTTGCGAGCAGCGGCAGCTTCACCTTCACCCGGACCGGCGGCGCTGCCGATGCCGGATCGCCGCACGTCTATACGATGACAACGGCCGACCTAACTGCGACAAGTTCTCACAACGTAATCACTGGCCTGCCGCTTGTGGACGGCGCGATCTACACCATCACCTTCACGGCCACGGACCCCTCCGGGAACACGGGGATTGCGCAGATCAGCGGCATCACCTACGACCCGACGGCCACGGTGGTGACCATCGACAGTCCGGCGTCGGGCTCCTTCGTGAACTCGGCGTCCGTGTCCTACACCCTGGTGCAGGACATCGCATCCGGCAGCATCGTGGTCACCCCGAGCAGCGGACCGACCGCCACCTATACGCTGCAGGCAGCGGACAGGGCCAAGGGCAGCCACACGATCGATGCCGGCTTCACGCTCACGAACGGGACCGTCTTCACGCTCTCCTTCGAGAACGTCGTTGACCTGAACGGTGATCAGTGGCCGTCGGTGGCGAGCAGCAACGTCGCCTTCGACACGCAATCCGTCTCCGTCACGAACCTTGCTCCCGCGACCAAGAGCATCATTACGGCCGCGACGGTCACGTACACCCTGAGCGAGGACGCCCTCACCGGTTCGGTCGTCTTCACCCGGAGCGGCGGGACGGCGGACGCGGGCTCGCCGCATACCTATACGTTTGGTTCGGTAGAGCTCACGGCAGGGGCCCATACGGTGGCAACGGGCCTCGGGCTCACGGACGGTGCGTTCTACACCGTCACGTTCACCTTCCAGGACAAGGCGGGCAACCCGGCGACCACGGTTTCGAACGCCATGGTCTACTTCGACAGCACCGTGGGCGGCCCCGTCGGGAACGTGGACAATGCCGGCGCATCGGCCAACGTGGTGGACGACGCGGACGTGGCAAAGCTCCGGAGCGTCATGGGAGCGCGATTGGGCGACCCGAACTGGAACCCGGTCTGCGACCTGAACCATGACAACGTGATCGACACGCGGGACCTCGCGATCCTGCGGGCCCACTACGGAGAAACGGCGCCCTGATGGGCACGCAGGTAAGCCTGCCGCGTGCATCCCGGCATGCTGCGATGAGAGGAGAAGCAATGCAGAAGCGAACAGCCATTGCCCGGTATGTCCTACTTGCCGTTCTGATGATCCCGGCGGCGCACCCGGCCATTGGGCAGGAGGCCCCTCCTGCCACAGCGCCGGCAACGCCTGCTTCCGCACCGACGGCCACCGCGAAGGCCGCCGCAGGGAAACCGGCAATCGAACCAACTGCCAAGGCGCAACCTGCGACGGCGCCGATTGCCACGGGAAAGCCTGCAACCGCGCCGACCGCGACGCCGCAGCCTGCGTCGGCGCAGACTGCAACGAAGCAGCCAGCAACCGCGCCGACGACTACGGTGAAGCCTGCATCGGCTCAGACTACGACGGCGCAACCGGCAAAACCGAAGCCCCCGGCCAAGCCCGCGGTCTCCCGCAGACAGGCCCAGCGGCTGCTGGATCAGGGCATTGCGGACTTCAATCTCGGCAATTATGAGGAGGCCCGGGACGAGCTGACACAGGCACGCGCCGGCAACCCGGGCTCCGCGAGCGCGGCCTACTATCTCGGCGCCACGTTCCGGAAGATGCAGCGCTACGACGAAGCGTTGCCGCAGCTGCAAGACGCAGTGCGCCTGCAGCCGCCGGAGAAGGATGCCTTTGTGGACCTGGCCGACACCCTCTATGCGATGGACCGCGACGACGAGGCCCTCCACGCCCTGGAGGTGGCGGAGAACGAGAACATCCGGCCCGCCCAGACCGCATTCCTGAAAGGGCTCGTGCTGGAGAAGGAGCGGGAACACGACGAGGCCCGGGCATCCTTCGAAAAGGCCAAGGCCGCAGATCCGGAGCTTGCGGCAGCCGCGGACTACCAGATCGCGCTGATCGAGGTGCGTCGCGGCAACCAGGTTCAGGCCAAGGCCATGCTCACCGCGATCGCCGACCGGGAACCGCCGGACTCCGACATCGGGGGCATGGCCCGCCAGCAAGCGGAATCGATCACGGAGGCCATGAAGGCCAAGCCCACGGTGCACCTGGGCGTCGGGCTCCAGGAGCAGTACGACAGCAACGTGGTCCTGAAGCCCGACAGCACGCCGGTAGCGGTGGCGCACAAGGGCGATATGGCTACCATCGCGTCCGTACAAGCGGGATATGCCGGGAACCTTTCCCCGTCCCGAGGGCTCAACCTGCAATACGGGTTCTACCAGAGCCAGTACCGGAAGCTGCATGACTTCGACGTGCAGTCGCACTCGCTCACCGTGACGCCGGCGTACCGGATGGGGGAAAATACCGCGAACCTGCAGCTCGGCTACAATTACACCCTCGTGAACAAGGAGCGCTATCTCAGCACGATCTCCCTGTCGCCGCGTTACCTCTTCGTCCCGCGCGAGGGCAGGCAGACCACGGTCTCCCTGAAGTATGAGCTCAACGATTATCTCCAGGCGCCCTCCCTTCCTTCGGAGGACCGGGACTCCACGAACGTCGGCGCCTCGGTGGCATGGCTGCGGCTCCTGAACGGCCAGGCCGGTTTCACGAATATCAAATATGAATTGAACAAGGAGAACGCAAAGGGCCGCAACTGGAGCTACCTCGGCAACCGGCTGACCGGCGGGGCCGTATACCGGAAATACGCCCCCTGGACGTACAGCGGCGGCATCGACTGCTATCTGCAGTCCTTCGACAACGTCCACACCGTCTTCAACAAGAAACGGCAGGACCTGACGCTGTCGCTGAACGGCCAGGCCGGGTATGCCCTGGGCCGCTTCACGGAGCTCCAGCTCCAGGCCGCGGCCGTGAAGGCCAAGTCGACGATATCGGTCTACACCTATACGAAATACACCTTGACGCTCGGCGTGAACGCCCGCTTCTGAGAGGGCGGGGGAGACCAAGGGATGCGGAAAACAAGAACGATCACGGGGAAGGAGCGGCGCCTCTCCGGAGGGACGCCGTGTGCTGCGGCCGGAACCGCGCTGCAGCATCCCCGGGGAGGTCAGGTATGATGGTGCGTCGCATGTGCCTCGTAGTCATTCTCAGTACGGCGCTGGTCGCGGCAGGTTCAATCGCTGCGACCTCTGTCCGGGCCGCGGACGGACCCGTCGGCGTCTTCAGCCGCGTCGAAGGGAACGTGGACGTCCTGCGGACCAATGAGCCCCGGGCGGTCGTGGTCAGGCCGGGCGATCCGGTCTCCCTGGGCGACGCGGTGCGGACCAAGCGCAGGAGCAAGGCGGAGATCCGGTTCAAGGACGACACGGTGCTCCAGCTCGCCCCGGAGACGCGCATCATCGTCGATCAGTACACCTTCAGCGGCAACCGGCGCGAGAGCGGTTTTCTGAGCCTGTTGCGCGGAAAGGTCCGCGCCATCGTCTCGAAGATCCGGGCCGCCGTCATGCCGGTCTCCGCTACCGCGACGAACTTCACGATCAAGACCCCCACGGCGATCGCGGGCGTCAAGGGCACGGATCTCATCGTCTACTACAACCGGGGCATCACGGGCGTCATGTTCCTGGACGGGTTCGGCTTCGTGTTCAATCCGCAGTTGCCGGGCCGCGTGGTCCCGGTGCATCGCGGGCAGGCCACCTTCGTGCTGCGGGGCGACAGCGCCCCGCTCTCCGCCCAGAACGTACAGCAGGCGGCCCTGAAGCGGCACCTGCGGGACACCTCCGGCAACGCGCCCGAGGGCGCGGGGGGAACGCCGGAAGGGCCGCCCTCCGGCCAGCCGCCGTCGGGACCGCCTGCGGGACCGCCGATCGATGTGGTGGCGGACAATCTGACGATCGACACCCTGACCACGGTCAACGCTTCGCTCGGCATCGCGCCGCCGGCCGCGATTCAATCGGTGACGACGGCTATTACGCAGGCCCTGCAGCCCCCGGCAACGGAACCACCGCCACCGCCGCCGATCACCGAAACGGATCCCGCGCTCCTGACGACGCCGGTGACGGTCAATGTGGCCATTCCCTGAGGGAGACGGCGAGCGTCTCTTCATGACTGCGGTGCAGGCATTTTTTGACTCCGGCAACGTCCCGCACGCGGGGCATGCCCGGGTCGGGAGGTACGAGCAATGAGATGGCGGACCCTACGATACGGAATCTTCGCGGCGTTGCTGCTTTCGGCCTGCGGCCAGAGCGGCAGACCCGGGACGTCGGCGGTATCGATCACCATTTCCTCGGGCAGGGTGCTGCATGCAACGGCGCTGCACGCGCCGCGCGTATCCGCTGCCGCAGCGATCATCGTGAGCGGCGCGGACATGGCGACGATGACCACGCAGGTGCCCGTCAGCCCGGGCCAAGCCGCCTCCGTGACCCTGGACGTGCCGAACGGCACGGCCAGGAAATTCCTCGTGAACGTACTGGATGATGCCGGGACAACTCTCTACAGCGGCAGCACCACCACGGACCTGACCGGCACACCGAAGACCCTGACCGTGACCCTCCAGCCCGTGACCTTCCTCGGGACCCGCCAGTTCGGGACCGCGACCTATGACAGCGCCTGGGCCGTCGCCGAGGACGGCACCGGCAACCTCTATGTGGTCGGGTCCACGGACGGCGATCTGGACGGCGAAACGAATGCTGGTCTGTCCGACATCTTTCTGATCAAGTATGATCAGTACGGCATCAGGAAGTGGACGCGGCTCTTGGGTTCGGCGGCTGACGAGTTCGGCTACGGCGTTACGGCCGATGCCAGCGGCAACGTCACCGTGTTCGGCACGACCACCGGCGGGGTCGACGGCAATACCCTGAGCGGCGCGTCGTCGATCGACTGCGTGGTTGCCCGATACGATACGGACGGGAACAAGCAGTGGACAACACAGTTCGGGACCGCCGGCGGGGACTGCGAGGCAACAGGTATCGTCACGACCGCGGCCGGCACCGTCTACCTGGCGGGGTTTACGGACGGGAACCTCGGGGGCAAAACGAATGCAGGCGGGTATGACGCATTCCTTGCCGCCTACGACGCCAACGGTACGCAGCTTTGGATTGCGCTTGCCGGATCGTCCGCCGACGATTTCGGCTCAGCAATCGCCCTGGGGAGCGGCGGCAACCTGTACGTGGCGGGTTCCACCTACGGCTCCCTCGGGGCCGCCCAGAACCAGGATCTCTCGGGCATGACCTCGGATCTGTTCCTCATGAAATTTACGAGCGCCGGGGCGCCGGTCTGGACGAAGCAGCTCGGAACAGCCTATGACGACGACGCATGGGCGATCGCTGCGGACGGATCGGGCAACCTGTACGTGGCGGGCGGCACCTACGGCGATCTCGACGGGAACACGAACGCAAATCCCGCGATTGCCGACCCTGCCTGGACGGCGACTGCGGACCTTTTCGTGGTCAAGTACGACTCCGCGGGTACGAAGCAGTGGACAGAGCAGCTCGGGACCGCTGCGACCGACGTGGCGACCGCGGTCGCCGTGGGCGCCAACGGGAACGTCTACGTCGCAGGCGAGACCGCAGGCAACCTGGACGGGAATGTGAACGCGGACGCGACCGGCAATACGAGCGACCTCTTCGTGGTCAAGTACGACCCGACGGGGCAGAAGCTCTGGACAACCGAGGCGGGCTCTCTTGTCGATGACTCCGCTGCTGCGCTGGTTTCCGCAGCCGGCGGCGGCGTGTACGCAGTCGGTGAGACCTACGGGAACCTGGACGGCAACGTCAATGCGGGCCCAACGGGAACCAATGACGGTTTTCTGATGCTCTTCGACGCGAGCGGGGCCATCCGGTAGCTTGCGGCCCGGGGCGCTACCCTCGGAGCGGCAGGCTCCCCATTCTGTCACAGGAATGGCGTTCTTTCGTGAAGGACAAGATCAAGCGACTCTTTGCCCCGTCCCCGATCAAGCTCGGGTTGACCATCACGTTCTTGGGCATGGTCATCTACGTGCTCGGTCTCCCCTTTTTGAACGTCATCGAGCTCAAGGCCTACGATCTCCATTTTCTTTCCCGGGGCGTGGAGAAGCCCGGGAACGAGGTGGTGATCGTGGGGATCGATGAAAAGAGCATCGACGCGCTGGGCCGGTGGCCCTGGCCCCGCACCCGCATCGCCGAATTGATCGACCGGCTGGGCCAGGACGGCGCCAAGGTCATGGCCTTCGACATCGTGTTTGCCGAACCGGACGAGAGCTCGGGGCTCGCCGTGGTTCGGAAGCTGCACGATCGCTTCACGGACACACGGTTGAAAAGCGCCCTCTCGGCCGCCGAGAAGGACGTGGACAACGACGCGAAGCTCGCCGCGGCGCTCCGGAGACATCCGAACGCGATCCTGGGC
>JBJKRX010000128.1:0-11986 GCA_046704425.1 Nitrospirota bacterium | reverse complement strand
ATCCGGGGCATCGGGCACCGCCGTCAGGTCCGGGACGCGCACGATTTCATGGACTGCCTCGATCGGTACGCCGTAGAACTCCTTGCCGATGCTGAAGACGACGATCTGAATGTTCTTGGCCATAGTGCTCCTCCATCGAGAGAGAAGGGATGAGGTGCAGCACATACTGCGCCGGGACGGGCGGGTGCAAAGCGCTCCCTTATCATTCTAACATATCATTAAACATTTTGCGGTCCCTTCTTTTTCTTGTAAGGGACGTCGGCGCTGCAGGAGGAAACCGCGGAGAACCGGAACGGACTCCTCACCCTTTTCGGTCAGTGCGACACGGACACGGAGGAAGTATCCAGAAGAAGGGATTCCGTGATCCGACGGAGTTCCCGCGGGATCGCGGTTTTTTCAAGGAACTCCGCTACTCCCAGCGCAAGCGCCTGAAGGTAGAGGTCGGATCGCGCGAAGGTCGTGATCATGACCACCGGGATGTCGGGAGCACGCTCTTTCAGTGCGGCGAGCAGCTCCAGGCCGTTCATCTGGGGCATCTGGTAGTCCGTGATGACGAGATCGATCTTCACTCCGCTGCAGACAACGTCCAGTGCCGATCTCCCGTCTTGACTCGCGATGACCATGTACTCCGGAGAGCGAAAAAGCTGTCTGAGGGAGTCGATGACCCGCTCATCGTCGTCAACAATCATAAGGGTTTTCATGGGCCCTCTCCTCTGGCCATAGTGTCTTCGGCGCTGCGTCCTGTCTCGGCCAGGCAATATTATTAATGAAGTAATGGCAAAATTCGGGCCACTTTATAGTTTCATATATTCCAGTATGATACTTATCGTAATCGGCAACAGCTCCGGTAATTACTCCACTCAGTCGGCAATATTTACCGATCCAGCGCGGAGTCCTACTTTTGCTATACTTAAAAACAGAGCTGCTCCGGTAATGAGCGGTTCCGCAGCGCCTAGTTTCCGGAACAAGAGGGGGGGGCAATGACAGGACCGGAAAAACCGGCGGAAGGCATATCGCCAACGGCGCTGGAGCGCGTACTGCCGACCAATACACCTCCCCCCCCTGTCGGCGGCCCAGCAGCATGGGGACACATCCTCTGGGACCGCGAGTTGCGCGTCTTTTCCTGGTCAGGCGCGGTCGCACGCATCTTCGGCAAGACTGCGGAGGAGGTCCGCGGAAAACAGGCGCATGCGTTCCTGCGGCCCGACGACGCGGACGCCTGTACCGACCTTTTGGAGCGCTGCATCGCGTCCGGTATTGCCGTGCAGGAACAGATCCGGCGATATTGCGGCCCTGACGGGAAACAGACAACGTGCGAATGGTACGCCCTATCGCTCCCCGACGTGCCGGGGAGCGAGGTGCGCGTCCTGTCCGTGGTGCGCGACGTATCGGAGCGCGAACGGATCGAGGCGGAACTGAACGAAAGCAGGAAGTTTCTCGAGGCCGTTATCGAGACCGAACCGGAATGCGTGAAGCTCCTCACGGTCGAGGGCGACCTGCTATTCATGAACCGCGCTGGGTTGGACATGATCCAGGTGCCCTCTCTCGACCCCGTGAAAGGGAAGTCGGTCTATCCCCTCATCACCCCGGAATTCCGCGGAGCCTTCAAGGAGCTGACGGAACAGGTCTTCCACGGGAAATCCGGCACCCTCACCTTTGAGATGGCGGGCGTCAAGGGCAGACGGCTCTGGCTCGAGACCCATGCCGTGCCCCTGCGCGACGATCGGGACGAGATCATCGCGCTGCTCGGCATCACCCGGGACGTGACGGAGCACCGGAAGCTGGAAGCACAGCTCCGCCAGTCCCAGAAGATGGAGAGCATCGGCACCCTGGCCGGCGGCATCGCCCATGACTTCAACAACATCCTGACCGCCATCATCGGATACGGCAACCTGCTCCAGATGAAGCTTGATTCCGAGGACCCGCTCCGGCACAACGTAGAGCAGATCCTTGCCGCGGCGAACCGCGCCGCGGGCCTGACCCGAAGCCTTTTGACGTACAGCAGAAAACAGACCCTGAATCCCCAGGCTGTGGACCTGAACGAGATCATTCGGAAGGTGAACCGGCTGCTCGTCCGGCTTATCGGCGAGGACGTGGAACTCAAGACCATTCTGGCCGACCGCGCGATCACCGTGCTTGCCGATGCCGGCCAGATCGAGCAGGTCCTGATGAACCTGGCCGCGAACGCCCGTGACGCCATGCCGGACGGCGGATATCTCTTTATCGAGACCGAGGTCGTGAACGTGGACGAGGACGCGGCAGGCCCTCGGGACCTCGACCGGTCCGGCCCCTTCGCCCTCGTGACAATCACCGATTCCGGGACCGGGATGGATGCCGCAACGCGGGAACGGATCTTCGAACCCTTCTTCACCACGAAGGATGCGGGACGGGGCACCGGCCTCGGGCTTGCCATGGTCTACAGTATCGTGAAGCAGCACGGCGGCTCGGTGCACGCGTACAGCGAAGAGGGCCAGGGGACGACGTTCAAGATCTACCTGCCCCTTGTCGAGGTTTCGTCTGCAGGGGCGCTCCCGACCGAGCTGCCGCCGATCGAGGGCGGCAGTGAAACTCTGCTCGTGGCGGAAGACGACGAGACGGTCAGGGACCTCACAACCGGGATGCTGCAACAGTTCGGTTATACCGTGATCCAGGCCAGGAACGGCGAGGAGGCCGTCAAACAATACATGGCAAACCGTGACCGGATCCGGCTGCTCATTCTGGACGTCATCATGCCGAAGAAGAACGGCAAAGAGGCCCTCGACAAGATCCGGATATTCGACCCCGAGGCAAAGGCCCTGTTCCTGAGCGGCTATACCGCGGACCTCCTGCACCAGAAGGGACTCCTGGACGATGGCATGGAGATCATCGGCAAGCCCATTGCTATGAACGACCTGCTGCGTGCCGTCAGGACGATCCTCGACCGAAAAAGCTGATCCTGCCGCCGACACCCTGTTTTGCTTTGCGCCCGCCGGGCGGGGAGAGTATAATCCGCCATGGCCGGAACAATGCGCGAAAAGGCGAAGGCCCTGCTCGCGGCGGAGCGCGGCACGATCGTCAAGGCAGCGGGGGCTGCGGTCGAGGTCGCCCTTGCCTATCCCAACACCTACCACCTGGGCATGTCGAACCTCGGCATGCACCAAATCTACGCGCTCCTGAACCGCAGGAGCGATACGGCCTGCGAGCGAATCTTCCTGCCCGACGACGAGGACCGGGCCGAGCTCCTGCGAACGAACAACCGCCTGACCACGCTCGAACGCAACCGGTCGCTCCAAGACTTCTCCATCATCGCCTTTTCCGTCTCCTTCGAGCAGGACTACGAAAACATCCTCACCCTGCTGGACCTGGCCGGCATCCCCCTGCTCGCACGCGAGCGACGGGAAGATGACCCGCTCCTGCTCCTGGGCGGCGTCTGTGCCACCTTCAACCCCGAGCCGCTCGCGGACTTCTTCGATGTGGTGATCGTGGGCGAGGGAGAGGAAATAATCGACGACTTCATCGACCGTTTCCGGGATTCCCGGGACGAGGGCCGCCGCGAACTGCTGCGAACGCTCTGCGCCCTGCCGGGCGTGTATGTGCCTTCCTTCTATGAAGTCCGGTACAACGAGGACGGCACGATCGCGGAACGGAAGATCCTTGAGCCGACCGCACCCGCGCGGATCACGAAACACACCCTCTCCGATCTCAACGCGATACCCGCGGCCACCGCGATCTTGACACCGCATACGGAATTCAGCGAGATGCGGCTCGCGGAGCTGACGCGCGGCTGCGGCAGGCACTGCCGGTTCTGCCTGGCCGGGTATCTCTACCTGCCGCCGCGCCGGCTGGACCGCGAGACGGCCCTTGCGCAGGCCGGGCAGGCGGATGCGGACTGCGGCAGGATCGGCTTGGTGGGCTCCGCGCTCTCGGACTATCCCGGGATCGACGCGGTCTGCGCCGCGATCGACGGTTCGATCTCGGTCTCGTCGCTCCGGGCCGACTCGGCGAGCGAGGTCCTTATCCGGCGGCTCGCAGCGAGCGGACACAAGACCGTGGCGCTCGCACCCGAGACAGGCTCCGAGCGGCTCCGCAGGGTGATCAACAAAGGCGTGACCGAGGCGGACATCCTGCGCGCCGCAGGCATGATATTCGCGAGCGGCATCCCGAACCTGAAGCTCTATTTCATCGTGGGCCTGCCGACCGAGACCGATGAGGACGTGCAGGCCATCGCGGCGCTCGCGGAAGCCGTGCATTGCGTGCAGCTCGAGCACGCCCGTGCAGCGGGCAGGATCGGCAGGATCACGCTCTCGGTGAACTCCTTCGTGCCCAAGCCCTTCACGCCTTTCCAGTGGGAGCCCATGGAGGAGGTGGCGAGCCTGAACCGCAAGCACCGGGCGCTCCGGAAGGCCGTGGCCGGGATCGGCAACACGCACCTGATCCACGATCTGCCCAAGTGGGAATACGTCCAGGCACTGCTCTCCCGCGGGGACCGCCGGGTCGGGGCGGTCATCCGGGCCGTGCACGAGAACCATGGTGATTGGAGGGCCGCGATGCGGAACCGCGTCCCCCCAACTGATTTCTTCGTCACGCGACAGCGCGGAGCAGACGAGGTATTCCCCTGGGATTTTATTGACATCGGAGTGAGGAAAGATTATCTTAGGAACGAATACCGCCGCGCACGCGAAGGGGCGTACACGCCGCCCTGCAACGTCGGTTCCTGCAGGGCCTGCGGGGTCTGCCGGGACAATGACGATGATCGGGAATAAAACGCAGGAAGCAACGGAGTATCTGACCATCCCGGCCCTTGCAGACGCGCCCGGTTTGTTGCATGCATTCACCACGCGCAAGAACGGTCTGGGCAGCCGCGACAACGGGCTGAAATCACCGTCGGACTGGCAGACCGTCGCCGCTTCATTCCACATCCCGTGCGACCGGCTCGTCACGCTCTCCCAGGTCCACGGCGACCGGATCGTATCCGTGGATTCATCGAACCGGCAGGAAGCCCAGGGCGTCCAGGCCGACGCGCTCATAACGCGCGAACCCGGCATCGCCGTCGGCGTCGAGACCGCTGACTGCGTACCCCTCCTGCTCTTCGCGCCCCGGGTGCGCGCCGTGGGTGCCGTACACGCGGGCTGGCGCGGCACCGTGGCCCGCATCGTGCAGAAGACCGTGGCGCGGATGCGCGACGAGTTCGGCACAGACCCCACCCTCATGACGGCAGCCGTCGGCCCGGCTATCGGGCCCGAATGCTACGAAGTGGACGAGCCCGTGATGAGCCCGGTGCGCACGGCCTTTCCCTTCTGGCGGGAGGTGACCGCTGGACGCGGGAACGACCGTTGGAGCCTGGACCTTGCGGCCCTGAATCGCCTCGAACTGATCAATGCCGGGCTCCGTCCTGAGAACGTCCATGCCCTCGGGCTCTGCACCTCCTGCAGGCAGGACCTGTTCTACTCCTATCGTCGGGAAGGCAGGACGGGCAGGATGTTGTCCGCGATCATGCTCGTCCCCTGAGACAACCATGTCGATCCCGGAGAACCTCGAAGCAGTGCGAACGCGGATCCGGAACGCTGCCCTGCGCGCGGGCAGGGACGCAGGGTCCGTACGGCTCGTGGTCGTGACCAAGACCGTTGACATCGAGCGCATCCGAGCGGCAGTAGCCGCAGGCGCAGCGATCTTGGGCGAGAACCGGGTGCAGGAGGCCAGGGACAAGATCGAAACCCTCGGGCGCCCTGCGAGCTGGCACCTCATCGGCAGGCTCCAGGCGAACAAGGCCAAGTACGCAGTCAGGCTCTTCGACCTGATCCACTCAGTGGACAGCCTCGGGCTCGCACAGGAGCTGGACAGACAGGCCGAAAAGATCGGGAAGAAACAGGATATCCTCGTCGAAGTGAACGTCTCCGGGGAAACGGCAAAGGCCGGCATCTCCCCGCAAGATGGCGAGACGCTCCTCCGCGAGATCACGAGGCTCCCGCACCTTGCGATCCGGGGGCTTATGACCATGCCGCCCTTTTCCGATGATCCCGAGGAGGCGCGGCCCCATTTCCGCAGACTGCGCGAGCTTGCACAAGAACTTACGGATCAGAAGATTCCAGGGATCTCGCTCGCTGAACTTTCGATGGGCATGAGCGGAGACTTCGAAGTGGCGGTGGAGGAAGGTGCAACGATGGTTCGCGTCGGGTCGGCCATATTCGGGGAACGACCGGTAGAACATATTTATCAGCGCCAGGAAGCAGCGGATAACAACGGCAAGGAAAGCGAAAGGTAAATCCTGTGGTTACCCTCTGCGCCTCTGCGTCTCCGCGGTGGATACACGGCTTTTCCTGTGCGGGATTTCCCGGTGTACGCTGTAGTTTCCTTTGATTGGAGAAGACTATGACGATCGACGACAATATCGCGTTCCTGGGCGGCGGGAACATGGCCGAGGCCCTGATCAAGGGGCTGATCGCGGCAAAGGTCGCACATCCCGAGCGGATCGCGGTCACCGATATCTCCCCTGACCGGCTGGACCATCTGCAGAAGACCTACGGCGTGCACAAGGCCGGGGGCAACCGCGATGCAGCCGCGGAGGCGCAGATCATCCTGCTCTGCGTCAAACCCCAGGTGATGGATCCGGTCCTCAAAGAGATCGCCCCTGCGATAGACGAGAAGAAGCTCGTGATCTCGATCGCCGCAGGAATTCCGATCGCGCGCATCGAAACGGCCTTGCGGGGCAAGGCGCGCGTGGTCCGCGTCATGCCGAACACGCCAGCGCTCGTACTTGCCGGCGCTGCGGCCCTTGCCGGAGGCAGCCATGCGACCACCGACGACTTGCGGCTTGCGCAGGGCATCCTCGGCGCCGTGGGACGCGCCGTGATCGTCGAAGAGAAGCTCCTCGACGCTGTGACCGGCCTGTCCGGCAGCGGACCTGCCTACGTATTCCTGATCATCGATGCCCTGTCCGATGCAGGCGTCAAGGCGGGCCTGCCCCGCCCGCTCGCGCTTGAGCTTGCGGCACAGACCGTGTACGGCGCCGCAAAGATGGTCCTGGATACCGGGGAGCATCCCGGCAGGCTCCGGGACATGGTCACCTCGCCCGGCGGAACGACCATCGAGGGTCTGCACGCCCTCGAAAAGGGGAAACTGCGCGCCGTGCTGATGAACGCCGTGGAAGCGGCCACGGCCAGGAGCAGGGAACTCGGAAAATAGCAACAGGCTTGCAGCAAGGAGGAAGGATGTTCATCTTCGGGAATATTCTGAACGGCATCGCGCAGGTGCTCGACATTCTGCTCAGCGTGTACATGTGGGTCATCATCATCCGGGCGCTCCTTTCCTGGGTGAATCCCGATCCCTACAACCCGATCGTGCGGATCCTGACCCGGATGACCGAGCCGGTCCTGCGGCCGGTTCGCAAACTCGTGCCGCCCCACCGGCTCGGGCTCGACTTCTCCCCGTTCATCGTCATCCTGGTCATAATCTTTCTGCGTTCCGCCCTGATCCAGACGCTCTTTCGCCTGGCCCGGGCATTCCAGTAGAGGAAACGGTTCCGGAGGCGCGCCATGACGACCGAGATCACCGTAACGCCGCTCGATATCCAGCAGAAGCAGTTCCCCCTGGGTTTTCGCGGCTACGACCGCGGGGCAGTGGACGCATTCCTGAATGCCGTCCGCGAGGAACTGGAGGCTTTGCTCCACGAGGTGACGGATCTGCGCGATTTTCAGCAGACCCACGATCAGCGCGTGCGCGATCTGCAGGACAAGGAAGAGACGGTCAAGAACACCATGCTCATGACCCAGAAGCTGGTGGAAGAGCTGAAAGAGAGCGCGCGGAAAGAGGCGGCCCTGATCGTGCGCGAGGGGGAGGTGCGGTGCGGCGAACTCATCGCCAAAGCGCAGCAGGAGAAAGTACGGCTTGAGGCGGACGTGCAGGAACTGAAGCGACGGAAGCACCATTTCCTGCAGGATGTGAAGAAAGTCATCCAGATGCACCTGGAAATGGTGCAGTTCGAGGAGGGCGGCAATGCCGCCAAAAAGCCCGGTGCCGGGTAAAGACGCTGCCGGCGGCGTGTTCACGGTCCGCATCCAGCCCCGGGCCGCGAAGAACGAGATCGTTCCGGCCCCGGACGGCGGCATCAAGATCCGGCTCACCGCCCCGCCCGTGGATAATGCCGCGAACGAGGCGCTTATTCGCTTCCTGGCCGATTGGCTGGGGGTTGCCAAATCGCAGGTCGAGATCATTGCCGGCCACACCGCCCGCGACAAACGCATCCGGGTCAAAGGGATGGAGGAAGTGGATATGAGGCGTCTGTTGCAGCGGAAAGCGGAAAAGGGTAATATACGATAGTGATTGGATCGTAAGAAATCAGAATTCACCGCCGCAAGGAGATGCTCTTGAGGGTTTAAGATTTCGCTTTTCGGATTTGTTGTACGAAAGGGGGCGACAGGCTTCGACGGGGATCGCGAGGTCAGGAGTTGCATGCCGAGGTGCCATGGGGCTCGTAAAACACATGGCTAAACACAACTGCCAATAACGAACTGGCACTCGCTGCTTAAAAACAAGTAGCGCGTCTCCCGGCTGGGGCCTGAACGGCTGACGGGACGTCAAAACCCAGGCTGGTCTTTCCGACACCGTCCGGGGCGGAAAGACGAGATGAACCGGGCTGGCCGATTCCGAAGCTCTCCCCAAGGCGCCGGATGAAGCGAAAGCAGAAAATGCGGGGATAAGCATGTAGGAGCTTCTGGCTGAAGGTTTTCGGACGTGGGTTCGAATCCCACCGCCTCCACCAATTTCGTTACGCTGCAAGCCCATCCAGCAGGATGGGCTTTTTGTTTTTTCTGCGATTTTGTGCGGCATAGCGCGCACTGAGGAAAGAGCCCCCGCAAGGTTCTGTGTTATCATTAATTAGAGAGCTATTGGGAAAGGTAAAATAAGGAGTGGAAACCATGGAAATACGAAAGATCGGCATCATCGGATCGGGCCGCATCGGGGGGACTGTGGGCACGCTGCTCGCCCGGGCGGGATACGAGGTCCTCTTCAGCTCGCGGCATCCCGAGACGCTTACGGACCTCGTCCGGACCGCGGGCCCGAAGGCCTGCGTCGGGACCGTCAGAGAGGCCGTCGCGTTCGGGGACGTGGTCGTGCTGTCAATCCCCTTCAAGGCGATCCCCGACCTCGATGCCGGAGTCAAGGATTCCCTGAAGGGCAAGATCGTACTCGACACCGCAAATCCCTATCCCTCCCGCGACGGCGCGATCGCCGAAGAGGCGCGGAAAGACCCGGGAGGCATGGGCAGGGTCGTGGCCCGTCTGCTGCCGGGCGCGCGGATCGTGCGGGCGTTCAATACGGTCTACTCCGAAGACCTCAGGAAGACGGTGAACGCACGGGGAGAGAAGATCGGGATCCCGCTTGCCGGGGATGACGAGGAAGCGGTCCGGGCCGCGATCGAACTCGTGGAACGCGCGGGCCTCGAGCCGGTGTACGTCGGGGACCTGGGCTCGTCCAGATTGTTCGACGTGGGAACCCCCGTGTATGCGACGAGCGCCTCGGCGCGGGAGATCCGGGAGAGGTTGCGGCTCCGGCACGCGGCATAGGCCGCAAGGAAACGAATGATCCTCCAGGAGGTGGACGATGGATATACTGCCTCGGAAATGTGCGGATATCAATACGGTCGGTTCGTTCTGCGAGTGCATCACTGCAGAGGGACCCGTGGACCCGGCTGCAGTGGCATTCTGCGAGAGGGCGAAGACCGACAAGAAGATCACCGGAGACGAGCTGTCTGAGCTGAAAAAAGCGTTGAGGGATATGGAATAGACTCCCGCTGCGACTGCGGCTGATTCCCTCAGGGACAACGCAGCAGAGGCGCTCCGGCAGACGCCGCGGTCAGAGGGCGCAGAAACAACGTGTACAGACAAGTTCCACAAGAATCTGCGGAGGGATGAGGAACGTATGCGCAAAGCGAACTTCTGGTCTCCCTATCTGGCGGGTGCAGGACTCGGCCTGACGCTCCTCACCGCCTTCGTGATCGTCGGACAGGGGCTCGGCGCGTCCCGGGCGTTCACCGTGGCCGCAGGCAGGGGCATGCAGACGCTGCTCCCCTCCTTCACCGCGGGCCTCTCCTATCTCCAGAAATACGTCGCCCTTCCGCTCTTCCGGGACTGGACGACCGTGGAAGTTACGGGCCTCTTGATCGGCGCGATCGCCGGAACGCTCCTGGGCCGCGGCTTCCGGGTTCGGTTCGAACGCGGCGCGGGCATGGCCGTGGGACAGCGGGTGTTGACTGCCTTCGGCGGAGGGGTGCTGCTCGGCTTCGCGAGCAGGCTTGCGCGGGGATGCACCAGCGGGGTGGCGCTCACGGGCGGCGCGCAACTCGCCCCCGCGGGGTGGATCTTCGTGATCGCCATGTTCGCGAGCGGCTTTCTCTTCGCCGTCCTCTTGCGGAGGCTTTGGTCATGAGCGCGCCTTTCGTCCTCAACGACACGCAGTATCTCATCGCGGGCCTGATCCTGGGCTTCTTCTTCGGGTTTTTTCTCGAACGGGCCGGCCTGGGCGATCCGCGCCGGCTGACCGGCGTGTTCTATCTGACGGACTTCGCCGTGCCGAAGGCCATGTTCACCGCGATCCTCGTGGCAGCCACCGGCCTGTACCTTTTGTCGGATCTGAAGGTCCTCGACCTGAGCCGGGTCTGGATCATCCCCACGTTCCTCTGGCCCCAGCTTGCGGGCGGCGCGCTCTTCGGGCTCGGCTATCTGGTGAGCGGCTATTGCCCGGGGACCGCAGTCGCGGGTTTCGCGGGGGGCAGGATCGACGCCTTCGTCGTCATGCTCGGGATCGGCTGCGGTTCGCTCCTCTTCGCCGTCCTCTATCCCTGGCTGGAGCCTTTTTACCAAACAGGCAATCTGGGCCAGACGACCCTGCCCGATCTCATCGGGATCAACCATTGGATCGTGCTTATCGTCGTGTATGCGCTCGCCGGCGTCATGTTCTTCCTCATGGAGCGGTACGAGGGTCGGAGACGAGGCGTCTGATCGGCAGCAGCCTTGAAAGCGATCGACATCCGCAAAGAGCTCCCCCCGGACCGAACCGCTGAACGGTCGTTCGCTCTCCCCCTTTTACGTCCGCTTCTGGGGTTCGTTCCCAGTCGGAAAACCTTGCAGAAACCGGCGTACTTCCGCCGGCCCCGGGATGCCCGCCCGTCCGCCCACCTTCCTGCACTTCATCGCGGCAACAGCCGACGCAAACCGGACCGTGTCCCTGAGCGGCCATTTCTGCAGGAGACCGTAGAGATAACCGCCGTGAAAAACGTCGCCCGCGCCGGTCGTATCAACGGTCTCGACGGGAAAGGCAGGGCAGGACATGACCTCATCACCGACAAAGGTAACGCTTCCCCGGTCACCCAGGGTAATAGTCGCGATGCCGAAGCCGAGCTTCCTGACCTCCTTGAGAAACGCTTCGGGATCATCCCGCCACCCCAGTTCCCTGGCGAATTCCTCCGAGCCGACGACATAATCGCTCATGCGGGCGAGCTCGAGCATTCCGTCCCGCACCCTCCCCGCATCGAGCATTAGGGGGACACCCGCCTTTTTGGCCTCGCGCGCCGCAAAAAGCGATACCTCCTGCATCAGACCGTCAAGGAGCAGGAAATCCGCGCCTTTCAGGAAATCAGGGGGGAGCTCTTCCCCCCGGAGCGGATAGCCGGCCGGCCGTTTCCAGAAGATCGTACGCGTGCCCGAGGATTTGTCGATGGCAATGAACGCTGTCTGGGAGGCGGCGTGCGATCGTTCGATCAGCCCCGCGACATCAATTCCTTCGTCGATCAGGGATTGGCGGATTGCCGCACCCTCCCGGTCGTCGCCGACAACGCCATGGAACCTGCAAGGGATGCCGAGACGGGACAATGCAACCAGCGCCGTTGCAACCGGCCCCCCGCCCTGCTCCTCCCACAGCCGTGCTTCCCTTTTCGTATCAGCCTGCGGATAGCGGTCCAGAACCGCAAGGATGTCCCACGCGCACTGCCCGATCCCGACAACAGCCATTG
>JBJKRX010000127.1:0-4022 GCA_046704425.1 Nitrospirota bacterium | reverse complement strand
CTCCGGAACAAGTACGAATTTACGGGGCTCATCGGCGACTCGGCGCCCATGCAGCGTCTGTACGAGCTGATCGAAAAGGTGGCGGACACGGACAGCACCGTCCTGATCACCGGAGAGAGCGGCACCGGCAAGGAACTCATCGCCAAGACCATCCACTTCAACAACACCGCGCGGAGCGCGGGCCCCTTCGTCCCGCTGAGCTGCGCTGCCATTCCGCGGGAACTGCTCGAATCCGAGCTCTTCGGCCACGAACGCGGCGCCTTCACCGGAGCGGTCAGCACGCGCATCGGCCGGTTCGAGCTGGCGCAGGGGGGCACGCTCTTCCTGGACGAGGTGGGAGAGCTCGATCCCGCGCTCCAGGTGAAGCTCTTGCGGGTGCTCCAGGAGCGGGTGTTCGAACGCGTGGGCGGCACGAAATCGATCAAGGTGGACGTACGGATCCTCGCCGCCACGAACCGGGATCTGGAAAAGGCGACGAAGGAAGGGCTGTTCCGCGAGGACCTGTTTTACCGGCTGAACGTGATCCCCCTGCGCGTCCCCCCCCTGCGCGAGCGGCCCGAGGACATACCGCTCCTGATGGACTATTTTCTGCGGGAGAACGCGCAGAAGAAAAAGCGGCCCGCTCACGCTGTATCGGAAGAAGCGGTCCGCTGCCTCCGGAGCTATTCTTGGCCGGGGAACGTCCGGGAACTCGAGAACCTGATCGAGCGGCTCACGATCTTGGTGAGCGGACAGGTCATCCGGCCCGAGGACCTTCCGGAGCCGATCCGGGAGTCTGCCCCTCCGGGCGCAGGGGCGATGCCGGCGTCGGCGCCGCAGCATCCGGCCCCTTTGCAATCGGCCCTGGACACGGAGTTCGGGGATTCGGGGATCAAGCTGACCGAGGTCGTCGCTTCGCTCGAACGCAGTCTGATCCGGAAAGCGCTCAGCCACACGGGCGGCAATAAGAGCAAGGCCGCCCAACTGCTCGGCCTGAACCGCACGACCCTGCTCGAAAAGATCCGGAAAATGGGCATCACTGATCCGTGAACGGTCCGGTCCTGCATCGCCCTTCGCTTATCATGCATACCTGAGGTGCTTCTTAAATTTGCGGATTGATTGGCTTAGCGTTGGAATACTGACAGGCCCTGATTCCTTCCTCCGGGATCAATGATGTTTTCCTTATTATTTTCAGACCAATAGAAATATTAACCCTGGTCGCTTTCGCGTTCCTTGCCGGCATAGTAATTCCGTCCCATTTAATCTTTTGTTTTTCCTAATAATAGAAGAGGGCATCTATATTGCAATGTTTCATTGAAAAAGTTTGATTGAATGGATTGAATTAGACAACCATTTAATTTATTAAATATTTTTTCTCTCCCTATTGTCAAAAAACCGACCGCTCTTCTTGTCCCTCTCCATGCGGAAAAGGGAGATGCGCCGTATTGAGATTCGGCAGCGTGGCGTACAGGTCCGTTCAGGAAATTCCGCTATAATATCGGGTATGGCCGGGGCAGTCCTAATGCACGCAAGAGACATTCCCCCGGTCGGGCGCGAAGAACGGACAGAACACCGAGGGGGAGTGAGGTGAGCAAGACGTTTCTCGTGGTAGACGATTCGGCATCCATGCGGCAGCTGGTATCGTTCACCATTACCAATGCGGGATATGACGTACTGGTCGCCCAGGACGGCACGGACGCCCTCGAAAAGCTCCGCGGCACCGAGGTGGCAATGGTCATCACGGACCTCAACATGCCCGGCATGGACGGCATCGCGCTGATCAAGACGCTGCGCAGCATGCCGGACTACAAGTTCATCCCGATCGTCATGTTGACCACCGAGGCCGAGGAACGGAAGAAGCAGGCGGGAAAAGAGGCCGGGGCAAGCGGATGGATCATCAAGCCCTTTTCTCCCGAACAACTGCTCGGCGTGGTGCGGAAGTTCGTCCAGTAAGGAACGCGCCGGCGTAGGGGGGCGCTGCAAGGAGGTGGGAAACATGTCGTTTCTCGTGCAACAATCAACGGACAAGCAATCGATCGACATTACTCTGGCCGGTGCCCTGACCGTCCATCGCGCCGGAGAAATGAAAAAAGCCCTCCTCCAGTCCATCCTGGACGCCGACGATGTCTCGGTGCGGTTCGACCAGGTCCAGGAGGCCGACCTTTCCTGTTTTCAGATGCTCTGCTCCGCACACCGCAGCGCGGTACGCTTCAACAAGCGGCTGCACTTTTCGGGCGAGCTTCCCCGGCTCTTCATCGAGGCGGCGGAGGCGGCCGGGTTTTCCCGGCTGAAGGGCTGCAAACTCGATTGCGAGCAGAGCTGTCTCTGGATGACGGTGGCGGGGGTGCCCCATGGATAGACCGGCGGACGACAAACAGGACGACGGGACCGAGAACATCGTCCAGGAACTGCGGACGACCTTCAAGGACGAGGCGTATGAACTCCTGGCCGAGTTGGAGAACGCCCTGCTTGAACTGGAAAAGAGCCCCGCGGACAAGGAGCTGATCGGGCGGGTCTTTCGCGCCATGCACACGATCAAGGGGTCGGGGGGGGCCTGCGAATTCCACGATATCTCCCAGTTCGCCCACGACATCGAATCGGTCCTCGACAAGGTGCGCAGCGGCAAGCTCACGGCCACGAAAGAGCTGATCGACCTCACCCTGGCGGCCCGCGACCACCTCCAGGGCCTCTTCGACCGCTACTACCGGGACGGTGTTGTCGATGCTTCCCGGGGCGAGGAGATCCTCACCGCCTTCAAGCAGCTCGTTCCCGCCGGCGAGAAGCAGCCGCAACCCGCGGCAATTGCCCGGCCGGCGGCGCGTGCCACCGCCAATACGTCCGTCACGTACCGCATCCGTTTCACCCCGCCGCCGGACATCCTCCAGCGGGGGACCAATCCCGTCTCGCTCCTGAACGAGCTGCGCGGTCTTGGCTCCTGCATGGTCCTTGCCCAGACCGACGCCGTCCCGTTCCTCGAGGACTTCGATCCCGAACAGTGCTACACGGCCTGGGACGTGATCCTGACGACCGACCGGGGCATCGACGCCATTCACGACGTCTTCATCTTCGTCAAGGATTTCGTCGAGCTCAAGATCGACATCATCGACGAAGCGGGGCTGCTGGACGACGCCGTGAGCTATAAGACCCTCGGCGAGATCCTGCTCGACCGCGGAGACCTGACGCGCGAAGACCTCGCAGAGGCGCTCAAAGCGAAGAAACGCGTGGGCGAAGTGCTGGTCGAACGGGGCGTCCTGTCCTACGACAAGGTGACATCGGCCCTCCTGGAGCAGCAGCATGTGCGCGAGGTTCGCGAACAGCGGCGCAGCACGGAGTCCGCGGCGAGCATCCGCGTGGCCACCGAAAAGCTGGACAGCCTGGTGAACCTCGTGGGCGAGCTCGTGACCGTGCAGGCCCGGCTCAGCCAGACCGCCCAGACGATCGGCGACGCCGCCCTGCTCTCGATCGCGGAGGAAGTGGAACGGCTGACCGGATCGCTCCGGGACAACGCCATGGACATCCGCATGCTGCCTATCGGCACCACCTTCAGCAGGTTCCGGCGCGTGGTGCGGGAGCTGTCCGCGGAGCTCGGTAAAGAGGTGGAGATGACGGCCGACGGCGCGGAGACGGAACTGGACAAGACCGTGATCGAGCGGCTGTACGACCCCCTCGTCCACATCATCCGGAACAGCATCGACCACGGGATCGAAGCGCCGGACGTGCGCGCGGCAGCAGGCAAGCCGCGCACGGGCACCATTCACCTGTCGGCGATCCATTCAGGCGCCAACGTCCTGATCCGGATCCAGGACGACGGCGCAGGCATGGACGCAGAGGCCATCCGGGCAAAGGCGCTCGAAAAGGGGCTGATCCAGCCGACCGAGGAACTGAGCGACCGCGCGCTGTGGGAGGTCATTTTTTCTCCCGGCTTCTCCACCGCGGCCGCGGTCACGGGCGTATCGGGCCGCGGCGTCGGCATGGACGTGGTCAAGCGGGCCATGGACGCCCTGCGCGGGGCCATCGAGATCGACAGCGAAAAAGGCGTCGGC
>JBJKRX010000126.1:0-4587 GCA_046704425.1 Nitrospirota bacterium | reverse complement strand
CTGTTGCTGTTCCATGGAACGCCTGCTCCTCATCCTGCCGGGTCGTACTTCAGCCGGTAGCCGATGCCCGGTTCGTTCATCAGGAACCGCGGCCGTGCAGGGTCGTTTTCCAGCTTGTGCCTGAGCTGTGTCATGTACACGCGCAGGTACTGGACCTCGTTCGCATGCGCGGGACCCCAGACCTCCCGGAGGAGCTGGCGGTGGGTGATGACCTTGCCCGCGTGGCGGACCAGGACGGTCAGCAGTTTGTATTCGATGGGCGTGAGATGCACTTCCTGGTTGTTGCGGAACACCTGCCGCTGCGCCAGGTCCACGCGCAGATCCTGGAATACGAAGACCGGTTCCTGCTTGCCGCTCCGGAGCGTTGCGTGCCTGAGCGCCACGCGGATCCGCGCCATGAGCTCACCGGCGCTGAAGGGCTTCGTGAGGTAGTCGTCGGCCCCCGCGTCGAGGGCCTTCACCTTGTCCTGTTCCTGCTCCCGCGCCGAGATGACGATGATGGGCGTCTGGGTCCACTCGCGCAGGCGCCGGGTGACTTCCAGACCGTCGAGGTCGGGCAGGCCCAGGTCGAGGAGCACGATGTCGGGGTTGCGCGAGGCGGCCTGCAGCAGGCCGTCCTTGCCGGTCTCCGACTCCACGAGACGATATCCGTGGCCCTGGATCGTGATGCGCAGGAAACGGCGCATCTGGGGCTCGTCTTCGATCAGGAGGATGAGCTCTTTGTCGTCAGTCATTCTTATTCTTCTTCCTTCTTCGGCGCCGGCGGGAGTCCGGCCGAAGACAGGGTGAAGCGGAAGACCGCCCCGCCGCCCTCGCGGTTCTCGGCCCAGATCCTGCCGCCGTGGGCGGCGATGATCGTACGGCAGATGGCGAGCCCCAGGCCCACCCCGCCGGTGGCGCCCTTGCCGCGCACGAACTTCTCGAAGATGCGCTCCTCGTCTCCCAACGGGATGCCGGGCCCGCGGTCTGCCAGCTCGATCGTGACCGTATAGAACGATTCCGACGCCGAGAGCTCCAGGGGCGTGCCCGTGGGCGTGTACTTGATCGCGTTGTCGAAGAGGTTCAGCAGGACCTGCTCGATCAGGAGCCCGTCGAAGGGGATGAGCGGCAGATTCCCGGGCAGGTGCACGGTCACCGGATGATCGTTCAGGCGGTCTCCCAGGCGGTCGAGCGCGACTCCCACGATCTCCTCCAGTGACTGCCATTCTTTGTTCACCTGGATGGCCCCGGATTCGAGCCGCGTCATGTCCAGGACGTTCCGGATGATCCGGTTCAGGTGCTCGGCCTCCTCGTGGATGGTCGAGACCAGGTCGATCCGGCTATCGGTGTCGAGCATCACGTCGCGCTGCAGGAGCGTGCTTGCCGCTCCGGTGATGGCCGAGAGCGGCGTGCGGAGATCGTGGGAGATGGAGCTCAGGAGCGTGTTGCGGAGGCTCTCCGTCTCCGCCTGCAGAAGGGCCTTCTGGGCCGCCTCGCCCAGGAAGGAGCGCTCGATGGCGAGCGCCGTCTGGTTCGCGAATGCCTCGAGGTAGTGGAACTGCTCCGGCTCCAGGGACTGCTGCTCCTTGGGGAGGATGCCCAGGACGCCGACCACGCCCGCCGATGCGACGAGCGGCAGGTAGAGCGCCTTGGCCCCGGGCAGGGTATCCGCACCCCTGCCGGCTGACTGGCGGTGCTCGTACACCCATTGCGCGACGCTCACTTCCTGCTCATCGGGGATGAACGCGAAGGGGCCGCCCGCGGCCGGTGCGAGCCGGTTCATGTCGCCGGGGATGAGGACGAGGGCCTTGCTGTCGAACACCTCGCCCACGTGCTTCAACGCGATCTCGGCGAGGCGTTTCGCTCCCCGTTCGCGCGCCAGGTCGCGGCTCAGGTTGTACAGGGCAGCGGTCCGCCGCTCCCGGAGCCGCGCCGCGGCAGCCTGCTGCCGGACCCGGAGCGTCAGCCTGCTGATCACGAAGGCAACGACGAACATCACGAGAAAGGTGACGAAGTACCGGACGTCGCTCACGGCGAAGGTGTAGTAGGGCGTGATGAAGAAGAAATCGAAGGCCGCGACGGACAGGAGCGCCGCGAAGAACGACGGCCAGGTGCTCGTGCGGCTGGCCGTGATTACGACGCCGAGGAGGTAGACCATGGCGAGGTCGACGCGGTCGAAGGAGGGGAACATGAACGACGCGACCCCGGTGCAGGCCGCGACGACGAGAACGCTCCACAGCCACTCCCGCGTTGCGGGTGCGCGGCTGCCTCCCCGGGCGGCGTGCGTGTGCGGCCGTTCCGAAGAATCGCCGGTAATGACGTAGACATCGATCTCGCCGCTGCCGCGCACGATCTCGTCCAGGGGCGAGCCGAAGAGCTTGTCCTTCCAGCGCGGATGGGTCGGCTTCCCGACGATGATCTTGCTGACGTTCCTGCTGCGGGCGTAGGTCAGGACCTCCTCGCTCAGCCGCGGTCCGGTCAGGGTCACGACCTCGGCGCCCAGGCTTTCGGCGAGCCGCAGGTGGTCGGCGAGCTGCTTGCGGTCCTGTTCCGACGGCGCCACCCGGGACTCGGTCTCCACGTGCACGGCGATCCATTCCACGCGCAACCCCGCCGCGAGCCGCTGCGCCGCGCGGATGAGCCGGATCGAGAGCGGATTGTAGCCCACGCAGACGAGGATCCGGTCCCCCGCGGGCCAGACGTTCCGGATCCCCTGGTCCTGGCGGTAGTCCTGCATCTGCAGGTCCACGCGGTCGGCAGTACGGCGCAGGGCCAACTCGCGCAGCGCGATCAGGTTCCCCTTGCGGAAGAAGTGCGCCACGGCCGCGGCCGCCAGTTCCGGCACGTACACCTTTCCTTCCTTGAGCCGCTGGAGCAGGTCGTCGGGCGGGAGGTCGATGAGCTCGATCTCGTCGGCCCGGTCGAGAAGAAAATCGGGAACGGTCTCGCGCACGTTCACGCCCGTGATCTGCGCGACCACGTCGTTCAGGCTTTCGAGGTGCTGCACATTCATGGTCGTATAGACCGAGACGCCGGCGCCGAGCAGCTCGTAGATGTCCTGCCAGCGCTTCTTGTGACGCGAGCCGGGCGCGTTCGTGTGCGCCAGTTCGTCGACCAGGACGACGGGATGCTTGCGCCGGAGGGCGGCGTCGAGATCGAACTCCGCGAGCAGGGTGCCGCGGTATTCGACGTTCCTGCGGGGCAGGATCTCCAGGCCGTCGAGCAGCGCCTCGGTCTCCTTCCGGCCGTGGGTCTCCGCGATCCCGACCAGGATCGGCACGCCCTCCTCCTGCTTCCGGCGCGCCGCCTCGAGCATGGCATAGGTCTTCCCCACGCCGGGCGCGGCGCCGAAGAAGATCTTGAGCCGGCCTTCCCGGCTCCGTTCTGCCTCCCTGCGCGCCCGATCCAGAAGCTCGTCGGGACTGGGTCTTCGTTCATCCATAAGAGAGTAAGGGCCTCTTGTCGCCAGCCGAAGAACCTTATGCCGTATATTTTCGCATATTTTCCGGTTCCCTGCGGGATAAATACTATAGATGGTCCGGCGTTAAATTGCCGTAAAGAATGGGCCGGAAGGCATTAAGATTTCATAAAGGGCGATGGCGGAGGAGGGGCCGTCATCTGCATGGATCGCGTGTGGACAGCACGATACTCGCTACCCCGTCCTTGACCGCGATATCGTCGGCCGCGATCGCCCCTTCGACGACAACTGCGTTCAGGTAATCCTCCCCGACATAGGCGCGGATCCTGATCGTGCCGGTCTCTTGCCTGCGACGGTTTTGGCCCTCGCGGTAGACGCGAAGCAGGTCCCCGGCGCGAATCTCCTTCTTGACGTCCGCAGTCCCGCTCTGGAACAGACACAAGCCTTCGCCTTTTCCGACGATCCCCTGGGCGGCCTGCTGTTCGCGCTCCATCGTGAGGGGGGACCAGGATACCGCCTTCGCACGCAGGGGGGCGCCGATGTCGCAGAGGAACAGAACGATCAACAAGACATTCCGGACCGTCTTCATGGCTTCTTTTGTCCCCGGGAGTGATCTCGATCGAGGGCCAGGTTCAGCTCGAGCACGTTCACGACGGGCTCTCCGACTATCCCGAGCCAGCGGCCCTCCGTGTGCCCCGCGATCAATGCCTGTACCGCTGATTCGTCCAGTCCCCTGGCCTTTGCCACCCGGTGAAGCTGAAACTCGGCTGCGGCCGGGCTGATGTGGGGATCGAGACCGCTGCCCGAGGCGGTCACCAAGTCAACAGGGATTTCTCTTGTATTTCCCGGGTCGGCCGCGTGAAGAGTGTCGATGCGGGCTTGCACCGCCTCCCGGAGATCGGGATTGTTCGGGCCGAGGTTCGACCCCTTTGACGAGCCGCCGTTATAGGGATAGGGCGTCGTAGCCGAAGGCCTGCCCCAGAAGTATTCAGGGGCCTTGAACTCCTGGCCGATCAGCGCGGACCCTACGGCCTTGCCGTCTTGGATGATGATGCTGCCGTTCGCCCGGCAAGGAAAGAACGCCTGCGCGATCCCGGTCACGGCGAGGGGATAGACGATCCCGGTAAGAACTGTGAACAGCAGCACGGAAAGGAATGCATTTTTCACCAGGGTAAGCATGGCTTCTCCTC
>JBJKRX010000125.1:0-6549 GCA_046704425.1 Nitrospirota bacterium | reverse complement strand
CGGTCAGCTTCTTCGCCGGCCGGCAGCACCAGCTTGCCCTCACGGGTGATGCGTTTTACGAGCAGCTCAGTTTGCTCCCGGATCTTATCAGAAAAGACTCCTGATCTCACGAAAAGCTGCAGGGCGGCAACAAACACGAGAAGGCCGGACAGCATCATCAAAATTACGAGTAGCCGGGGAAGCGTTCCTATCGTTGCCAGCGCAAGCACGAGGCTCACCGCGGCAACGGCAAAAAGCAGAATGGCCGTTCTTTGCTTTTTAGGGTCCGTGGGCACTCTCAAGAAGAGGTCTGTCGAAGGCGAATTGGATTTTTTCTCTTTCTTTTCGGTCAACGACGAAAGATCAGACCGTTCTAATTCTTTCGTTTCTTCTCGTTTCACTTTCAGATAAAAGACAAAGACCGGCACGCAGAACAGCACCAGGGCAACCAGCGACCCCAAGGAGATGGATCGGAAGAAGTTCGCCTCCCGTTGCCACGCGGCGCATTTTTCGTCGAACTCGTAGCTGAACGTCGAGAGCGGGCCGAGGTCCGTCAGGGAATAGGTGAGGAGCCTGCGGTTCTCGCAGTCCGTGAGATACAAGGTGTCCCCGAAGGCGGCGAGAGAGCCGATTTCCCGGTCGCCTCCCAGATCAAGCGTGTCGAGCCGCTTCCCCGTCCGGTCATAGACCCGGACCTTGCCGCGGTCGAGAAACCCGTCGTTTTCGAGCACCAACAGCCGATCAGGGGTCACGGCGAACGCCGTGGGATACTGATAGATCCAGTCCTCCCCCTCGCGCACGACCGTACGCAAGTAGTTCCCTTCCGGGCTGTATAGATCGATGGTCGAGTCCTTGGTATTGGCGATCAGAAGATTGCCGGACTCATCAAAGGCCATGTTGTTCGGAAACCGAAATCCGCCTGGACCGGTTCCCTCATGACCGAAGCTGCGCAGGTACTGGTACGACTGGTCGTAGACAAGGATGCGGTGATCGGCGCTGTCGCTGACGAAAATGTCCCCGGTTCCGGGTTGTCGCAGGACCTTGAACTGGGCGTTGATGGCAGGGCCGTGAAAGGTACGGATCTCCTTTGCCTTGGCATTCAGAACGAGAATATCCTTGGCGTCCATGTCCGCAAGGCAGAGGAAACCCTGGTCCCAGAACAGCTGCGTGGTCTTCACGGAATCCGGCACGTGATAGGTTCGGATCGCGACCCCGTCCGTTGAATAGAGATACACGCTGTGCCCGCAGGCCACGGCCACTCCGTCGGCGGAAACGGCAAGCTGGTTGGGATAAGGGACGGAGCGATAGCGGGCGTCGGACCAGAGCCGCACCGCGACGAACAAAAGGACCAGCGAAAGAAAAAAGACGAGAATGACCTTATTCTCTTTGGTGTCCCACTGCCCCTTCAGGGAGTCTTCCAAACTCGTCATTCATGCCCCTTGTACCCGATCTTCGACTGGCGATATTCCCTGCAACCACTCGCTCATTCCGAGGAAGCATGCTGCGCGGAATCCCCTTCCAAACCCTTTCCCCTGACTGATCATGCTGCCGGAATTTCCTCCGTCGCTTCTTCCATGCCGCGAGAACCAGTTACCCCGGATACCGCCAGCACGATGGGAAATACGACATTCACCACGGGGACCAGCATCAGCAGTCCGCGCCACTTGGAATAGCCGAGATTTTCCGCAATGCACATCCAGAGATAGATCCAGACGACTCCATTCACGAGAGGAATGAACAGGAACAGCGCCCACCACAACGGTTTGTCCGCGGATTCGAGGAACGGGGCGATCTGCAGGATCGGCACCCACGCCATCCATGCGCCGGACACGTTTCTTTTGCGACTGATCAGATATACGCAGAGCGAGAACCATAGATAGCCCGCCAGGAGGAACCGGAACAAGACATTTGCGGCTCGCCCGTTGCCTGGCGGGGGGAAAGGAGGCGGCATGGCCCGGCCTTCTGCGGGGGCAACGTTGTCCGGTAAGGCGTTATCGCTTTCGGGCGAGTCGGTCCGGGGAGGAGGCGTTATTGATGATGCCGTCGCTGCAGCAACAGGAGGGATGACGTTCACTGACGCAGGGGCATTCGCCACGGGAGTAGCGCTGGGTTCGTTCTTCTGTGCAGCTGGACTGATAGCGGAAGCAGAGACAGGCGATGTGCCGGTCTTGACCGGCTGCGCCGCATTGGATGCCGGTTTTTTCGATAGGCTTGATGCCGTGCTATCGCCCTGTACCACGGGTTTCGCTGTTGGCGCAGGGACAACTGCTGCAGGTGCTGGAGGAGCAGATTTTATTGTATCGGACACCGGCTGCGGTGATTCGCTCTTTGACCCTGCCACGGACCTTTCCGCGGCCGCATCGTCAGCCGGTTGTGCATCAGGCGCAGACGTCGTTTCATCCACCACCTGATCGGGATTGGGATAATCGGCTATATGCTCCTCTCCCTGGGCGTCGACCCATTTGTAAATTCTTGCCTCGGCTGGAGAAAGCAATACGCAAAGCATTAACGAGGCAACGACTGCGACAAGGAACATTCTTCGGACCACGCTCCACCTCCCCTGACGTCCAGCGTAAATACCACAGGCTATGTTGCAGTCGCGAATTGTTAGGTGCAACCAGTTGGTGTGCTGGAAAAAAACGGCGCAGCAGAGAGCGCAGCAAAGGTCGCCAGAAAATCCCGCCGCGAGTATTCATCCTTTATTATCATATCCCCCCCTGTTCTTCCTTTCGCCTATGCCGTTGTCTTGAATGCGGTCCCCGCTGTGCTGCCGCCGGGCGTATACAGGTGATTGCCGTCGATATCCACGGCGGCATTCGTCACGCGGAGCGCGTAATAGGTGCTCGGTGCAAGAGCCGTAGACGGGACGACCGTGACCTCATTGCTGTACTGCGCGTTTAGGTTTGCACTCACGGTACAGGCCACGTTATTGCCGTTGAGGTCCGACAGCGACAGGGCCGCGATCACGGACGCAACGTCCATTTGCGCGTTGAAGTCGATGATGATCGTCGGCTGAAGGGGCACGATCGCTCCCGTGTCCAGAGCTGTCCGAGAGGATTGCGCGTCGAGGTAGTAGATGCCGGTAATGAGCGCGCTGTTCGCGGGAATAACGGGAGGAGGGCCGTAGGATGACTTGGCATCCAAGCCGTCGGGTCCACAGCCGGTCAGCATACCGGCCAGAAACGGCGTTGCGGAGAGCGCGGCAAAGGTGGCAAGAAAATCGCGCCGGGAATATCCGCCATTGTCCATTGTTCGCCCCCTGCTTTTCCCTGCGCTTACACCACCGTTTTAAAACTTGTCCCCGCCACCCACTGGGTATCGAGGTGGTTCCCGTCGGCATCGACGGCAGCATCGCTCACACTGAGCGTATAAGTGGTGCCCGACGCAAGACCAGGCGACGGAATGACCGTAACCTCATTGCTGTACTGCGCGTTTTGGTCTGCACTCACCGCACATGCCACGCCATTGCCGCTGAGATCCGTCAGCGACAAAGCCGCAATCACGGACGCAACATTCATTTGGGCATTGAAGTCTATGATAATCGTCGGGAGCACGGGAACGGCCTCTGCGTTGAACAGAGATATCCGATCGGATTGTGCATCGAGATAGTACAAACCGGAAATGATGGTTCTGCCAATGGGAGGAAGGGGGGCAGGACCGTAGGCGCAACCGCTGAAGGCGCAGGCAAAAAACGGCGCCGCGGAGAGCGCGGCAAAGGTGGCAAGAAAATCGCGCCGGGAATATCCCTTCTTCTCCATCCGCTATTTCCCCTCGCCGATCTTGTCGAGGCTGCAGAACTTGCCGATCTGCCCGCTCGGGTCGAGCAGGTGGAACCCGCCCCCTTCGCAGAGGTCCCAGTGGCTGCAGTCGCTGCACTCCTGCGGGAAGGTCTGCCGCCGGTCCTGGCGGTAGCGTGCGAACCGCTTCTGCCAGATCTCCACAAAAGGCGTCTCCCGGACATTGCCTTCGATGAACTTCCGCGAAACGCTGGGGCAGCCGGTGACCCGGCCGTCGTGCAGGATGCTGCCGATCAGGACGCCCGATCCGCAGTAATGGAATTCGTCGCGCACCACGCACTCCCAGGCAGGCCCCCAGTACCCTTCCTCGGATAACGAAACCTTGATCGCGGACTGACTTACGCGCTGGTCGGAGACGAACCGCAGCAGGCGCCGGTATTCCTGCCGGTTCAGCATGAGGCCGCTGTTCCTTCCTGCCCTGCCGCGTGCGAACACGGGCGTAAAGCGCACCGCAGGAACGCCGAGCCGCACCAGGTGCGCCAGAAAAGGTTCGAGGCGGCCGATATTGATCTTGCTGACGCAGCAGATGACGTCGAAGACGGAGTAGAACCGGTCGGCAAGAAGGTCCTGGATGGCGCGCGACACGATCGCGGCGGAACCGTCGTGCCTGCGCAGGCGATCGTGGTCCGCGGGCACGCCGTCGAGGCTCACGGAGATGGTGACGAGCCCGGCCTCTTTCAGGCCCTTGATCACCTCGCGGGACAGCAGCATGCCGTTCGTCGTGATGCCCCAGCGAAACCCCAGGCTTGCCGCGTAGGCGCCCACCGCGATGCAGTCCTGCCGGAGCAGGGGCTCGCCGCCAATGATCGCGAAGGTGCACTGCGTGGGGTCGTAGTGCTGCGCAATGCACCGAAGCTCGCGCTTGATCGTCTCGCTGTCCAGCTCCGCATCCTGGCTCGCGTCGTCCCGCAGGCAGTCGCTCCCACAGTGTTGGCAGGAGAGGTTGCACCGGAGCGTGGACTCCCAAAAGAGGTAGCGGAGCGGCGTGGTCCGCCGGAGTTCCTCCTTGCGGGAGATGAAGGCCTCCAACGCCTGCACCCGCTGTTCGATGGATTCCTGTTTCATCCTTTTCCTGTGTTTACGAAGCCGAAAGGTGTTCGCTGCAGAATAAACGTCATCTGAGCCGTCGTACGTACTATTGGTATTCAAATCGATTATACGGACGTGCACCGAGTTGTCAAGAAAATGTTGATATTTCGATGATTTTGCGGGTTCCACTAGGGGATTTTCCTAGTAGTTTTACGAGTGATCTTGACAAAAAACACCAGGACCCTCCCGCAGAGTGACAAATTGCGTCAATCGCTGGAAGTCTCTAATGCCCTCGGTCCGATCCCCGGGGGGCCGGCGCCTGGAGATAGAACGACACGCTTCCCAGGACGAGGAACAGGATGACCCAATCCCAGTCGTAACGCAGATAGTCCGGCAGGGACACGAGCAGGAGGCCGAGGGCCATGATCGAGGTGAAAGGCTCGAAGCGGAAGAGCGCGCCGGCGAACAGGACGACGAAGAGAAGCGTCTGGATGCGCGTCACGTCCACGCTCCACGCTGCAAGCGCCGGGATCGCCTGCCATTGGACCGTATAGTCCGGAACGACCCGGGAGTACCACGAGTGTCCGGCCTCGTGCGTTGCCTTCGTAAGAACCGGCACCTTGAACCAGGCGAGGGGATGGGCAATGCCCCCGCCGATCAGGAGCTTGAAGAGGAGGCAGAGGAGCAGGAAGTTCAGCGCCGCCTGCGGCCATTGCCAGGGTCCGCGCGCGGGCAGGAGAATGCCGCGATGATAGAGCAGAAGGATCAGGAGGGCGCTGAACAGGAACTGATAGTAATGCTCAGGCAGCCCCATGCCGAGGTATCCCATGATTGCGGCAACGAGGCCGAGGAGGAACGGCCAGAGAGGATGGATCGGGTGCGGTGCCGAAAACGGATTACCCGCCTCGAGCCCCAGGCGCTCCTCGATCCTGCGCACGCGTGTTTCCAGGTCGGAACGGTTCGGTTCATCTGCCATGGTTTCTCCTCCCACGGGCCTATCAGACAGCATCGCCCCCGGGATATTGTTCCAGCTTCTCAGATACGAAGTTCCTTACCGCGGGATCGATCTCCGCGCTCTCGGCAAGAAAGCGCTCCCGGACCTCCTGGTGTCGGAAAAGTCCGTCGGGCACGAGGATCGGCGTCCGGTTCTTGGCCGGGTTCTCCTCGCCAGCGTCCACCCGTTCGTGCAGGAATCCCTTCTCCCGCGTCCAGGTAAGGGCCCGCTCCGCATGCCGCACATCGTAGCAGAGCTGGAATCCCGTGATCGCCCCGTTATGGCTGATCCAGACGATCAGGTCGAAGTAATCGTCCGCGAACCATCTCCGGCCCGGGTCTTTCGGCTTGAGCTCTTTCAGCATTGCGCATGCCTCTCATTGCCGCGGAAATCTATTCCGTCAGAAAAGGTTTTGTCAGATCCTCCCATTGCGACAAGGATGCGCAGGACTCGCCATCGACCTCGCAGGTCGTCGGATCGTCGTCCCCTTCCTCGTAAAAGCTGCCGTAGGTCATATGTTGAGTAATTTCATAAAGGTCTTTTTGTGTTCCCACCCGGCGGCTGTTGTCGGAAATGACGGTTGTTGTAAGAAGCAGAAAACATCGGTCCATTTTCTTATTATAGTGACAGCGGTAGGTCGTCTCCAGGTCTTTCCCCCCATGCCGGCGAAGACGATTGCCGTATGTCTGCCTGACGAATGTCTTCGCCATGAAGCCGCATTGTCGTGCCGTTGTCCGCGGCAGCGAATGC
>JBJKRX010000124.1:0-9840 GCA_046704425.1 Nitrospirota bacterium | reverse complement strand
CGCAGGTGGTGCGGGAGACCTACTCGCTGGACATGTTGATCGGGGAGCAGGAGGAGGACACCCTCAAGGACGTGCTGCAGGACGTGAACGCCCTGTCCCCGGCAGTGGTATCCGACGAGAAAAGGCGTCGGGAGCACATCGACGAATGGCTGGGACAGCTCACGGTCAGCGAGCGGAAGGTGATCGAGCTCCGCTTCGGCCTGCGCGACGGCGAATCCAGGACCCTGGACACGATCGGCAAGGAGTTCGGGATCACCCGGGAGCGCGTGCGGCAGATCGAGACCCAGGCGCTCGGCAAACTGCGGGCCATCACGCGGAAGAAGAACATCGAGCTGGAAGAGATGCTGTAAGGCAGATCCGAAGCACGAATCCCTAATTGCGAATTTCAGATTTCACCAATCGGCTTTATCGTCGTCCGCCCCTGTAGCTCAGGTGGATAGAGCAGCGGTTTCCTAAACCGCGTGCCGGGTGTTCGAATCACCCCAGGGGCACCAGTATTGTGATCGGATCATCAGTGCGTGCAGTGGCGCTATCGTTGTTACGCGGGGCAGGGGAACCGAGAACGACTTTTTCTCCTTGACAATCCCACTGAAATAACATAATATTTGCAGTCGTTGCACCAACGGGGAACAACAGGCTCGTAGCTCAGGGGGAGAGCGCTACCTTGACACGGTAGAGGTCGGCGGTTCGAAACCGCCCGGGCCTACCATGCCCCCCGCACCGGAATGGAGAGGAACGCGATCCGTCCATGACATCAATCTATGAGTGAAATACTGCTCAGGCTGCCTGACGGTCAGGAGAAAAGTATGCCTGCGGGCATCACCGGTCAGGAAGTTGCCGAGAAGATCGGCTCTCGCCTCGCGAAAGACGCGCTTGCCATCACAATTGACGGTCATCTGCAGGACCTCACGGCTCCGGTCAACGGAAATGCCGCGATCGCGGTCCTGACCTTTGACGCCCCGGCGGGCCGCGAAGTGTACTGGCACAGCACTTCGCACCTCATGGCCCATGCGGTGAAGCAGCTGTTCCCGCACGCCAAGCTCGCCATCGGCCCGGCGATCGAGGAGGGGTTCTACTACGACTTCGACCTCGAACGGCCGCTGACGCCCGAGGACCTTGCGCAGATCGAGAAGCGCATGGCACAGCTCTCCAAGGCGGCGTCGCCCATTACCCGCAAGACGCTTTCCCGGGCCGAGGCCCTGGCGTTCTTTCAGGAGCGGGGAGAGCCCTACAAGGTCGAGCTCATCAACGAGCTGCCGGACAACGAGGCGATCTCCCTGTACGAGCAGGCGGATTTCGCGGACCTCTGCCGCGGGCCGCACGTGCCCACGACGGCGAAGATCAAGGCAGTCAAGCTGCTTTCGGTCGCCGGCGCCTACTGGCGCGGCAGCGAGAAGAACAAGATGCTCCAGCGCATCTACGGCATCTCGTTCCCGGCCAAGGACGCCCTGGACGCCTATCTCGCGCGGCTCGAAGAGATCAAACGGCGGGACCACCGCAAGCTCGGCAAGGACCTGGACCTTTTCTCGGTGTCCGACGAGGTGGGCGGCGGCCTGGTGCTCTGGCACCCCAAGGGCGCGCTCATCCGGAAGACCATCGAGGACTTCTGGCGCGACGAGCACCAGAAGAGCGGCTACGATTTCGTGTATTCGCCCCACGTGGGCCGCGGGACCTTGTGGGAGACCTCGGGCCACCTCGGGTTCTACCGCGAGAACATGTATTCGTCCATGGAAGTGGAAGGGCAGGAGTTCTTCGTGAAGCCCATGAACTGCCCTTTCCACATCATGATCTACAAGAACAAGCTCCGTTCGTACCGGGAGCTGCCGATGCGCTACGCCGAGCTCGGCACGGTCTACCGGTTCGAGCGTTCCGGCGTGTTGCACGGCCTGCTGCGCGTCCGCGGGTTCACCCAGGACGATGCGCACATCTTCGTGGCCCCCGAGGAGATGGAGGCCGAGATCATCCGGGTGATCGACTTCACGGTGCGGATGCTCCGGACCTTCGGGTTCGAGGACTTCACGGCCTACATCGCCACGCGGCCCGAGAAGTCCGTGGGCGACACGGCGCTCTGGGAGCAGGCCACGCAGGCGCTCAAGGTCGCGGCCGACAAGGTCGGCCTGGCCTACGAGCTCGACGAGGGCGGGGGCGCCTTCTACGGCCCCAAGATCGACATCAAGATCAAGGACGCCCTGGGCAGGCTCTGGCAGTGCTCCACGGTGCAGTTCGATTTCAACGAGCCCGAGCGGTTCGACATGACCTACATCGGCGTGGACAACCGGGAGCACCGGCCCTACATGATCCACCGGGCGCTTTTGGGGTCCATCGAGCGGTTCTTCGGCATGCTGATCGAGCACTACGCCGGCGCCTTTCCGGTCTGGCTCGCGCCGGTGCAGGCCAAGGTCCTGTCGATCACGGACAAGCAGCTCGATTACGCCAAGTCGGTTCTCGAACGGCTTCGGACGGCCGGCGTCCGGGCCGAGCTCGACGCCCGTTCCGAGAAGATCGGGTTCAAGATCCGCGAGGCCTCACTCGAAAAAGTCCCCTACGTCCTCGTGGTCGGCGACAAGGAAGTGCAGCAGGAGACCGTGGCGGTCCGCGAGCGGGGCGGGAAGGACCTGGGGACCCTGCCGGTCGCAGAGGTCCTGGCCCTGATCGCGGAAAAGGCCGCTGCCAGGACGTAGCGAAGGGTTACGGATTCCGCTATACTCAAGGGCATATGCCCTGTAGGATTTCCCGATAGGGAGGTGATCGTTTATCGCTAAAGTAACCACACGGATCAATTATATGATCAAGGTGCGGGAGGTCCGCGTCATCAACGCCGACGGCGAACAGCTGGGGATCCTGGAAACCCGCGAGGCGATCCAGAAGGCCGAGGAAGCCGGGCTCGATCTGGTGGAGGTGGCGCCCACGGCGAAGCCGCCGGTATGCCGGATCATGGACTTCGGTAAATACAAGTACGAAATGTCCAAGAAGGCCGCCGAGTCCCGCAAGCACCAGACCGTCATCGTCGTCAAGGAGGTCAAACTGCGGCCCCGCACCGACGACCATGACGTCAACTTCAAGCTGAACAATGCCAAACGGTTCCTGGACGAAGGGAACAAGGTCAAGGTGACGATCATGTTTCGGGGCCGGGAGATGGCCCACATCGACCGGGGCAGAGCGGTCCTTGATCGCATCATGACGGGACTCCAGAACGACGCCGTGGTCGAGTCGCCGCCGCGAATGGAAGGCAGGAACATGACGATGCTCCTGAGCGCCAAGCCGAAGGTGCCGCAGCGCTGACGGGCCAGGATCGCATCGACACAACACGCAGGGAAGGGGAACGAATATGGCCAAGGCAAAAGTGAAGATCAAACTGAAGAGCAAGCGGAGCGCCGTCAAACGCTTGAAACAGACGGGCAGCGGCAAGCTTATGCGGCGCAAGGGCTGGAAAAGCCACCTGCTGACCCACAAGGACGCGACGCGCAAGCGCCGTCTGTCCGGCGCCGTCGAGATCGACAAGTCCAACCGGGAGAACGTCAAACGGATGCTCCCCTACGGGCTCAATTAACGCGACACATCACGGGCCGCCGCTCGTTGTTGCGTTGCGGTCCCTGCACCATGCACTAAGGAGGTTTTCCAGCCATGCCGAGAGCAAAAGGAGGCCCGAAGACGCGGGCCAGAAGAAAGCGCGTTCTCAATCTCGCCGAAGGATACTGGGGGGCGAAATCGCGGCTCTACCGCTCCGCCACCGAGGCGGTCGACCGCGCGCTGACGTACGCCTATCGGGACCGGAAGGTCCGCAAGCGGGACTTCCGCAAACTCTGGATCGCGCGCATCAACGCGGCGGCGCGCCAGAACGGGATCACCTACAGCAGGCTGATGGCCGGGCTCGCCCGCACCGGTACGGCCATCGACCGGAAGATCCTGGCCGACCTGGCCGTGTCCGACCCCGCCGGATTCACCAAACTGGTCGAACATGCCAAGACCGCGGCGTCCTAAAGGACCTGCCGCGAAGGAACCGCTCAGAAGGCCCTGCTGCGCAGGGCCTTTTTTTATTGACAGAAACAGGCAATTCGGTTAAAAAACAACAGGAAAAACGATAATGATCGTTCGTCGCCCTTCCTGTCTTACGGCCTTCGCGGCCGCCCTCATCCTGCTGTCCTTGTTGTCTCCTGCCTATCCGTCCTATTCCACCGAGGCGGCCCACGAGTATCACGTCGCCTGTCAGCGCCTTGCCCGGCTCAAGAAGTCTCCGGCGCGCATGCGCTACCGCTCGTACTGGATCGACTGCATCCGGACATTCAGGCTCGTGGAACATCGGTATCCCAAGTCACCAAGCGGCGCGGCGGCCTGTTTCGACGGCGCCGGCGTCTATGCGGACCTCTACCGGTTCAATCAACGCAACAAGGACCGGACCGCCGCCGTGAACGCCTACGGCCATTGCCGGGATCGCTATCCCCGGAACGCCCGCGCCCCGGAGGCCCTGTACCATGTGGTCGAGCTCTCGCTCGACGGCAGACACGACCCGGCGTACGCCGCCAAGACCTACCACCGGATGAAGACTGCCTATGCCCGCAGTCCCTGGACGAGGAAGGCAGGGAAACTCCTGCACGCGCCGGCACAGCCGCGGCAAAAGAGACCGGCGCACGACCCGCCGACGCACCATGCAACTGCGCAGACGCGGTCCAACGTCGTGTCCGGCATCCGGTACTGGTCCGGCGGCTCCTACACGCGGATCGTCGTGGACGGGAGCGCGCCGGTCAAATTCCAGACCCAGGAGCTGAAGCGCCCCGACCGCCTCGTCTTCGATATCGTCAATTCCCGCCTGGGCGCCGCGGTGAACCGGTCTCCCTTGCCCGTGCATGACGGCATCCTCAAAGAGGTCCGCGCGAGCCAATTCAACCATGACACCGTACGGGTGGTGCTCGATCTTGCCAATATCGAGAGTTACGTGGCCTTTCCGCTGCACGAGCCCGAACGGCTCGTGATCGACGTCACGGGTTCCGAGGGAGCCGCCACGCCGCCGGAGCCGGCGACCGCCGCATCACAATCGGCAACGCCGCCGACCCCGCCCGCGGTCTCGGCACAGGGCGGATCCGGTGAACGGCTGTCCCTCTCCCGCCAGCTCGGGCTCAAGATCAGGACCATCGCGATCGACGCCGGACACGGAGGAAAAGACCCGGGGGCGACCGGCGCGCACGGCTTGCGGGAGAAGGACGTGACGCTGGCTGTGGCCAAGCGGCTCGCCGTCCTGGTACGGGACCGGCTCCACTGCAAGGTCGTAATGACGAGGACCACGGACGTCTTCATCCCCCTGGAAGAGCGGCCCGCGATCGCCAGAACGAAAGGGGCCGACCTCTTCATTTCGATCCATGTGAACGCAAACCCACGGCGATCCACCCGGGGGATCACGACCTACATCCAGGGGCTGCGCGCCTCGGACCGCGACGCCATCGCCACGGCTGCCCGGGAAAACGCCACGACCAACAAGACCCTGAGCCTGCTGGCCAACGAGCTTACCAATATCCTCAAGGGGCTACGGTTGGAGTGTAACGACGAGGATTCCATCAACCTGGCGAACGACGTCCAGACCTCGCTCGTGGATACGGTGCGGCCCATCAAGGGGCGCGTGGTCAACCTGGGCGTCAAGCGCGCCTTCTTCTACGTGTTGATCAACACCGGCATGCCGAGCATCCTGACCGAGATCGGATTCATCAGCAACTCCCGGGAAGAGAAGCTGCTCCGGACGAGCGCCTACCGCGACGAGATTGCCGAGGCCATCTTCAAGGGCGTGAAAGAGTACGTGGAATCCCGGGCCCCGAAGGTCGCCGGCCGCTGAGCCACGGCTGCGCCCGGGGGCGGAAGGGAACGGAGGAAAGGCCATGGAGAGACTTTCCAAGAGCGACCTGCTTTTCCTGGCGTCCGCAAGCGGCGACGCCTCGCACAAGGACCTTTCCGGCGTGAACCTGCGCGGCCTGGAGCTGATCGGCATGCGCTTCGACGGGGCGAACCTCAAAGGGGCGGACCTGAGCAGCGCGAACCTGAGCGGGTCGAGCTTTCGCGATGCCGATCTCACGGACTGCAACCTGGGCAGTTCGAACTTTACGGGCTGCGTGTTCAATAAGGCGAATCTCGGGCGCGCGGACCTCACCTTTTCCACCTTCGTCGGGGCGGATTTCTCCGAGGCGAACCTCCGTGCCGCAAATTTCACGAACGCAAAGCTTTCCTGCGCCTCCTTTGAAAAGGCCGACCTCACCGGCGCCACGCTCCAGATGACCGACGCGGCCCTGATCCGGTGCAGCAACGCGGTGATGACCAACAGCAACCTCCGGAGCGCCAGCATGATCGGCGCCGTACTTGCGCACTGCGTCCTGCGCGATGCGAACCTCCACGGGACCGATCTTTCCAACGCCGACCTCTCTGCGGCGGATCTGCGCCAGGCGGACATCCTCGACGCCACGCTCACTGCGGCCGACCTCGCCGACGCCGATCTGCGCGGGGCGCGCCTCAAACGCACGGACCTCACCCGGGCAAAGCTGGACGGCGTACGGCACGACGAGGATCTGCGGGAACTCTTATCTCGGTACGGATGGAAAAAATAAGCGAGGAGAACGCGCTGAGGCGGCAAACGTCGCATTCTCAGCTTCTTGCCGCCCCCAGCCTGCAGGTCAGATCGACGATCGCGTGGGCTTCCCCCTTGCTCATATCGTCCGTCTGGTAATAGATATAGTCGTCCACCATCGCACACAGCTCCTGACGGGGGATGTCCGGCTTCACCTCGAGAATTTCCTCCTGGAACAGCCGTGCAGCGTCCGGGGCCGTCTCTTTCTTCTCTATCCTGTTCATTTCTCCTCCCCCGGTGCGTGACCAATGCTCAGAAGGCCGCGCTCCGCAGGGCTCTTTCGGGTATATGGTTAGGGAGCATCTCCCTGTAGTAAAAGTATACCATTCACCGACGACGTGACAAACATTGACACCCGTGCGTGTTCGGAGGTACACTTTTTCGTAGGGGACAGGACACGGTCGCGGCCGCGATCAGGGCAATCTTCCCCAAAACGGATTTCCCCCCATGAAGAAGGTCCTCCTCACGAAGGACGTACAAGGCCTGCTTGCCGGACACGAAAACTTTCTCGACCGTTCGGACATTCGGGTCTTCACGGCATCCACGAACGCCGAGGTGCTCAAGGTCCACCGGCGGGAAAAGGTCGACCTCATCGTCACGGAGCTGGAGGCCCCCGGCATCGAGAGCGAAAAGGTCTTCGCCCTCATCCGCGAGAGCGAAGAATTGCGCAAGGTCTCCACCATCATCCTCTGCAATGACACGCTCGCCCACCGGGCGCGGTGCAAGAAATGCCGCACCAACGCCGTCTTCACCAAGCCGGTCGATATCGTCCTCCTGCTCGCCAAGATGCAGCAACTTCTGAACGTCGCTCCGCGGATCGACTACCGGGCATCTCTTGCCGTGGCCATCCAGGGGAAATTCCGGGACCGGCCCCTGCCGTTCCGAACCGAGAACATCAGCGCCAGCGGCATGCTCATCAAGGCCCAGGAGCCGCTGGCGGAAGGCGACGGGATATTCTTCTCCTTCTTTCTGCCCGACGGCACGCACGTGAGCGGCTACGGGGAGATCACCCGCATCAATCAACCCAAAACCGAACCGGATGTCTATCTGGACGGGATCAAGTTTACGAGCATCGATCCGGATGTGCAAAAGGCGATCGACGCAGTGGTAAAGAAGAGGGTGGGGAAGTAGCAGGGAGCAGCCCCTGCAACCCCAAGAGTACATCCTGAACATCACGAGTTGCTTATCTTAGCAATTCTCAATAGTACATCCGGAATTAAACAAACTAGTAGCGAGTCCGGAGCGGCTTTCCAATACTGAAATCCGGCGTCCTCACTATCGGCTCAACGCCGACTTCGTAAGGGTCCGAGCATCAGACCGGCCTGGAGCACGACAGCTGTTGATCCACCCGAGATGCTCGATTATTAAGAATCCTTCCCCGAGCCATCTATGGCAATAAACCAAATAGCCCATCCAGCAGACCAATATCACCCTCGTCAAATGCCCTGATTGGAGGCGAGTTGGCGAATAACGACAAAAAAGTTGAAATACTGGGCGTTCATGCGTAGCAGTAACTCATTGTAATTACGGGCAACTAGTAAAATTACGAGTAAAAAACCTCGTAGTTCTACGAGTTGACATTTTGATTCAGACAGTATAATCTCACTTGGAAAATCCCCGAATTTGTCTTGAATGATCCAATGAACCTCCCCGCAGCTTGCTGCGGGGAGGTTCATTTTACCGTTGAGGAGTAGTAGATGAATATTAATAGTAAGCGACTTGCAATAGGTGATTTGATTGTTTGTCTGATCGTTGTCGCTCTATATTTACTAATCTCCTGGAAGTCAGCAGCTGAAATGAACGTGATATTTGTAATCAGGTTTTTTTTGGCCATGTGGCTGGGTTTTATCCTACTAAAAGGCGCGAGACTATTACAGTATATGGCTACGGTAGATGCAAATAATGAAATAATAACAAGAATGGATTCCAGAATAATTGAATTGTCATTTAAATATAAAGTAAGCCACTTGAAAATGTATACAAAGGAGGCCTCTCTGCGGTCATTACCGGCCGCGATTGCGTTACTTCTAATTAGCATTGCTCAAGCTTTCTATGGTGTCCTAAGCAAACATTACATAAGCAAACATTACGTAGAAGTTGCAAACTTATTGATTATGTGTTTTGTGATTATTTATTGTTTGTCGGTAGGAAATAAAATGCAGCAATTTATGAAAAGAGAATTTATGAAATATCAAGCTGCCAATGAGGTGAGAGCGAAGAATAATTTTCGGAAAAGTGTTGCGGTTAGTTTGACATTTGGTGTGTTGTTTGTTGCTGTTTTGGCAGTGTGTTGCGGAATCCCAATGATTCAATATTTTTATTATTTTATTGATTTTAACATTCTTTATTTATTTAGTAGTTCGTTATTTGCTTTTTATAAATATTTTTATCAAGGATTTAAAATCGTATCTGGCCATAGATTTGAAGAGGTTTTGTTGGTGCGTAATAAATACTAATGAGTGGGGTCCTTAAATTAATAAAATCATTTTCAGCCTATGCTAAATTGCTATCAGTGATAGCAGCCTTGGTTCAGAAAACACGCCATATCTTCTCTGGTGAAAGGATAAGAAATGGGAATAAAGGTCAATTTGCATCTTGTCCTGATTGTATTTTTGATACTGGTATGGCTTAGTGCAATATACGTAAAGATAGTGATCCATCAATTACGAACGCAGATAAGCACGGCGAGCGAAATGGCAGATATAGGAACATCGCGGTGTGAAGCGGCGGCTAATAATGTTCATGTCATGAGCATATTTTATAAGATTGTTGCTTATTTAATGCTAATCTTAGTCGTTATTTTTGTTTGCGATGAGATAGCGAGAATATACTCTTTATTTAGGAACTCTCAATCGATTGGCGAGGATGGTCAAACGATGGCTGTGAGATTGATTAATGTAAGCTGGTTATTAGGCTTAATGGCCTTCAGCGGCTTTTGGTACATGGTGCGAGATGTTCGCGACTACAGTGTTGTTCTTGTAAAGAAGTGTGCGGAATTAAATAAACAATAAGAGCAGGCATTGGTATGTTGTTGTTTTTAGCGCAATGATATTAGTGAAAGTTTCAATCGGAAGTTGATATTTCTCTTTGCTGTCGCGGCTGCGAGGTAGTAGGTGCTCCTGACAATCCCGTCGAGTCGGACCGGCATCAACTTGCGATCTAAACTGGCAATTTGCATTAACTTTCATGGGGGGGGCATATGGGTAGTTCCGCAGAATCTCTCTTGGTCGATGTGA
>JBJKRX010000123.1:0-56162 GCA_046704425.1 Nitrospirota bacterium | reverse complement strand
CTGCGAGGCAGGGGCGGGCCGCAGACTGTCTGCATCGGCCAGCCGTATTTTGTACTTCCCCGGAGCGCACGATGGCTCTTAAAGACATGCTCGGCAGGAGCGGCGTTACATCCCGCGAGGACGCGCTCAAGGTCCTGAACGGGCAGCTCGTCGTACCGGATCTCCGCATCGAAGAAATCCCCCTCGAGGAAACCCTCGGCCGCATCGTCGGCCTGGATATCGTCTCACCCTGCGACCTGCCCCCCTTCGACCGGTCCGCCATGGACGGGTACGCCGTGCGAAGTGCCGACACCTTCGGCGCCGCGGAGTCCCATCCCGCGCTGCTTACGATCACAGGCGACATCCCCATGGGAACCATGCCGGACCGTCCGCTCGCCAAAGGCGAATGCATGAAGATCGCCACGGGCGGCGCGCTTCCGCCGGGCGCGGATGCCGTCGTGATGTTCGAACACGCACATCCGGCTGGCGATGCCGCCATAGAGGTCGTGAAACCCTCTGCGCCGCGCGACCATGTCGTCGGCGCGGGAGAAGACCTGTGCACGGGCGACCCGGTGCTCGCGCAGGGACACGCCGTACGGCCCCAGGATATGGCCATCCTCGCCGGCATCGGCATGGTGCGCGTGCCGGTCTACGAACGGCCGCGCATTGCCGTTATCGCCACGGGCAACGAGGTCGTCCCGCCGGATACACTGCCGCCGCCCGGACGGATCCGGGACAGCAATTCCGCCAGCCTGGAAGGCCTCATCACGCTCGCCGGCGGGACCTGCCGGAGGATGGGCATCATCCCCGACGATCCGGCACTCCTGCGCCACGTCCTGGAAGATGCAGCGTCAAACTGCGGGATCGTGCTCCTCTCCGGCGGGAGCTCGGTCGGGACCGCAGACTATACCGCCCGGGTGATCGATGCGCTCGGCCCCCCTGGGGTCCTGGTGCACGGCGTCTCGATCAAGCCCGGCAAGCCGCTGATCGCCGGCATCATCCAAAAGAAGGGGACCGCTGAACAGGTCCCCGTGTTCGGTCTCCCCGGCCACCCTGCCGCCGTGGCGATCTGTTTCGATCTTTTCGTAAAACCGGTCCTTGCGCGCTTCACCGGGGTCCGGGAACACCCCGTGCTCGCCGGCGTTCATCCCGGCAGGGTCGTGCTGGCGAAGCTTTCCCGGAGCATTGCATCCGCACCCGGACGCGAGGACCACGTGCGGGTAACGCTCGAACAGCGGGACGAAGGGCTCTGGGCAGTTCCGGTGTTCGGCGCCTCGGGTCTCATCCGCACCCTGGTGCATGCGCTCGGCACGGTGGTGATCCCGGAGAACGAGATCGGGATCGAGGCGGGTGAGGAAGTGACCGTGCGGCTTTTCTGAGGACGCCGGAGCGGGCCCCGGCGCGGACGAACCAGGACATGGAATTCAAACAAAAGAAATATCTCTCCAACACCCCGCTGGCCGAGGCGATCACGCGGTACGACGCGGCGCTCGCTGCGGCGGGGATCGGCGCCCCTTTGCCCGGGGAGCGGATCGCGGTCGCCGACGCCCTCGGGCGGGTGACCGCGGCGGCGGTGATCGCGAAGATCTCCTCGCCCTTCTATCATTCCGCGGCAATGGACGGCTTTGCCGTACGCTTCAGCGACACCTTCGGGGCGGGCGAGACGCGGCCGAAGCGGCTGCGCGTGCCGTCCCAGGCAGTTGCCGTGGATACCGGCGACCCCCTGCCCGCGGGTTTCGATGCGGTGATCATGATCGAGGACGTGGAGAAGGTCCCGGAAGGCATCGAGATCCTCCAGGCCGCGACACCGTGGCAGCACGTGCGCCTCGTGGGCGAGGACATCGTCGCTACGGAGCTGATCATCCCGGAGAACAACATCATCCGGCCCGTCGACATGGCCGCCATGCTGGCGAGCGGCCATCGGGAGGTGTCGGTGCGGCGGAGACCGCGGGTCGCGGTCATCCCCACCGGCACCGAGCTGGTGGAACCCGGGAGCGCCCTCAGGGTGGGCGAGATCATCGACTTCAACTCCGCCATGCTCTGCGCCCTGGTTGCGGAGAGCGGCTGCGAAGGCCTGCGGAAACCGATCGTGAAGGACGACGACGCGCTCCTGGAACAGGCGATCCGTGACGCGCTGGCCGAGCACGACCTGGTGATCGTCAACGCGGGTTCCTCCGCGGGGAGGGAAGACTTCACGGCCTCGGTCATCGCGAAGCTCGGTGACGTATTGGTCCACGGCGTGAACATCAAACCCGGCAAGCCGGTGATCCTCGCGATCGTGCAGGGGAAGCCGGTGATCGGGATCCCCGGTTATCCCGTGTCCGCAGCGCTCACCTTCGGCCTCTTCGTGGGACCGCTTCTCGCCCGTCTGCAGGGACGGCCCGCGCCGGGGACCGAGACGGTGACGGCGCGCCTGTCCCGCCCGGTCGCGTCGAGCCTGGGCAGCGAGGAGTTCCTGCGCGTGAAGCTCGGCAGCGTTTCCGGGAGGCTCATCGCCACGCCGGTGACGCGGGGCGCTGGCGCGCTCATGTCGCTGGTACGGGCCGACGGGATGCTCCGCATCCCGGCTGCGAGCGAAGGCGTCGCGGCTGGCCAGGACGTGGCGGTGGAACTGCTCCGCCCGCGCCGGACGATCGAAAACACCGTCGTCTGCATCGGTTCCCACGACAACGCGCTCGACGTGCTCGCCGACGAGCTCAAGAAGACCCATCCGGACCTTGCGCTCTCGTCGGCCCACGTGGGGAGCGTGGGCGGTCTCCTGGCATTGCAGCGGGGAGAGGCGCATCTGGCGGGCACGCACCTCCTGGATGAGGAGACCGGGGAGTACAACGTGTCCTGGGTACGGAAGCTGCTCCCGGGACAAAAGACCGCGCTTGTGAACCTCGTGTACCGCGTGCAGGGCCTTGTCGTGTTGCCGGGCAACCCGAAGAGGATCACGGGCTTCGGCGACCTGACGCGGCAGGACGTGACGTTCGTGAACCGCCAGGCAGGCGCTGGTACGCGGCTTTTGACCGATCAGAACCTCAAGAAATTGCAGATTGACCCTCGCACCGTAAAAGGGTATGATCACGAGGAATTCACGCACATGGCCGTTGCGGCCGCGGTCCTGTCGGGTGCCGCGGATACGGGTCTCGCGGTACTTTCCGCGGCACGCGCCCTCGGCCTCGATTTCGTTCCCCTGGCGCGGGAGCGCTACGATCTTGCAGTACCCGAGGAGTTTCTCGAACTGCCGATGGTCGCGGCCCTGCTCGGCATCGTGCGCGGGGACGGCGCCTTCCGCGAACGGGTCCTGGCAATGGGAGGATACGACGTCTCCGCGATGGGCAAGATGATCGGCGTCTTTTGAAACAGGGCGGCATCGCCCGCCCGTGGTTCGCGTTAGTCATTATCTATCGATTCGGATGGAGGAGATATGTTCGCTGTCAGCGTGGTGCCCGGCATGGGCGTGGGGGTCCTCGGGTTGTTTCAGGAAACGGGATGGGTCGCCCGCGGGATCGTGATCATCCTTATGGGATTTTCGATCGTGTCCTGGGCCGTCATCCTGCTCAAGTTCCAGTACCTGCGCAGGGCCGAGAAACAGTCCCACGCCTTCCTGCGCGCCTTCCGGAAGACGAAGGACATGGACGAACTGCAGCACGAGGCGGACCGCAAGAAAGACACCCCGCTCGCAACGCTGTTCTTGGAAGGGACCCATCTCGTCGAGTCGATCCTGAAGACCGTCCCGAACGAGCAGGCGATTGAGGAGGAGCGTCCCCAGATCTCCCTGGAGCTCGAACGGTCGCTCAAGATCACGACGCAGGACGAGATCGTCTACCTGGAGCGCTATCTCGCCTTTCTCGCCACGACCGGGACGGTGGGCCCCCTGGTCGGGCTCTTCGGGACGGTCTGGGGAATCATGGACGCCTTTTACGGCATCGGGATCAAGGGCGCGGGCGACATCGGGGCCCTCGCGCCGGGGCTGGCCGCCGCCCTGATCAACACCATCTCCGGCCTCTTCGTCGCCATCCCGGCGGTCATCGCCTATAACTATTTCTCCGACAAGATCCGGGACATCGCGATCCGCTGCGACTCCTTCTCGATGGAGTTTCTGAGCTTCGCCGAACGGCGGCTGCTGCGGAGGAAGGCATGAGCTTCGAGCGCAGGGAACGGCAGCTCATCCGCGAGCTGAACCTCGTTCCGCTGATCGACGTGCTCCTGACCGTGCTGTTCTTCTACATGATCGTCTCGCCCATGATGAGCAGGGGGATGGATGTGAACCTCCCCCAGTCGCACGCCAACACGATCAAACCGGAGGAGCGCATCGTGCTCACCGTCACCCGGGACCGGAAGCTCTACCTGGACACCGAACGGGTAGACGTGGCGAAGCTCAAGGACGTGCTCGAAAGCGTCCGGAAGACCAAGCCGCGGGTGAACGTCTATCTGCGGGCGGACCGCGACGCGCCTTACGGCGCCGTGGTGCAGGTGATGGACCAGGTGAAACAGGCGGGCATCGAACGGCTGGGCATGGTGACCGAAGCGGCAACGGAGGCCGGGACCGGCAAATGAAACTGATGTCCGGGAAGAGGATCGGACAGTCAGGCTATGAGCTGGTGCTTGCCGTCTTCCTCTCGTTCTTTCTGCATGCCGGCATCGTCGTGACCGCCCTCATCCTGTACTCCCTGGTCACGCCGCGGATATCCATTCCTCCCGCCTATCAGGTACGGCTCGTGGGACACCCCGCGACGATGGCCGCCGACCGGACCAAGGCCGGCGCGCCGGCTGCGCAGCATGCCGGAAAGCGGAAGCACGAGAAGCGGATAGAACGGGAGCGGATCGCCCGATCCGGAAAGCACAGGGCGAAGAAGACGGAGCACGGGAAACGGCACGCTGCGGCCATGCCGGAGGCCAAGGCAAAAGCGAGGTCAACGCCCGAGAAAACGACCAGGGAAGCCGCAACGGGAGCTGCGGCGTCCGGCGCTGGGAAAAAACAGGAAGGGGTCCCGTCCGACGTTGCGGTATCCCCCTCGCCAAAGGAAAACTTTCCATTCCCCCCCTACCTCGCCATCGTCCGGGACAAGATCGAACGCATCTGGCATCCCCCGACGGGCGTTCGCGGGGTCATGGCCAAGGTCCTCTTCCGCGTCCATCGGTCGGGCAGGGTGGTGGACGTGACGCTCGCCCAGTCGAGCGGCAATTTCTACTTCGATCAGGCTGCGGTCCGCGTCATCCTGGCCTCCAGCCCCTTTCCGCCCATGCCGGACGAGTTCTTCCGGGACTCGGCGGTCTTCAGCGTGGACCTCAAGGAAAAGGAGTGAGACCGGCGGCAGCCGGTCCCGGAGCTGCATGAAACGAATCGCGCTGACCCTTCTGCTTCTTCTTTTCACGGCGACCGCGGCGCCGGCGCAGTACTATCTCGGCATCGTCAGCGGCGAGGCCCGGAAGATCCCGATCACGGTGCTCGACATCGCGGACACCACCGGGACACCGGAACTCCGTACCGCGGCACTCGGGATCCTGCAGGACGATCTCCGCCGTTCCCGGATATTCGAGGTGCTCGATCCGGCCAAGCTCGATCTCGCATCCCCCGGCGCAACAGAGCCTTCGCAGGACGAGATCAAGCGGGGAGGGACCTTCGGGCTTACCGGCGTGGCCTGGGCAAAGCTCGACACATCCGGGGGAGACCTCGTCCTGACCGGCATCGTGTACGACGCCGCGAGCGGCATGCGGCTCGTGAAGCGCCAATACTTCGGGAACCGGGGCACCTTTCGCGGCATGGTGCATGCCTTTGCAGACGAGATCGTCTCCCGGTTCACGGGCGAGAAGGGGATCGCGCAGTCCCGCATCGCCTACGTATCCGACAAGACGGGGTACAAGGAACTGTACATCATGGACTACGACGGCAAGAACCCGCTGCGGGTCACGGCCGACCGTTCTATCTGTCTCTCTCCGGCCTGGAGCCCCGACGGTTCCCAGATCGCCTACGTGTCCTACCGGGACGGGAACCCCGATCTCTACGTATTCGACGTCAACACGGGCAGGAAGCGCAAGCTGTCCGGCCGCATCGGCCTCAACATTTCGCCGGCATGGTCGCCGGACGGCAAGCACATCGCCTTTGCCCTGAGCAAAGATAGCGGCGCCGAGATTTACATCGCGAACCGCAACGGCGGCGACCTCGAGCGGATCACCTACGGACTCTCCGACAACGTAGCGCCCTCCTGGGCGCCGAACGGCCGCGCGATCGTCTTCACCTCGGGGCGGTCCGGCACCCCCCAGCTGTTCATCATGGGAACGGACGGGACCGATATCCGCCGGATCACCTTCGAGGGGGGCTATAACGCCTCGCCCGACTGGTCGCCGCGCGGGGACCGCATCGTTTTCGCAACGCAGATAAACGGCCTGTTCAAGATCGCCACGATCAATCCCGACGGGTCCGATATGCGGGTCCTGACGAGCGGGCCGGGCAACGATGAGAACCCTTGCTGGTCCCCCTCGGGCCGGTCGATCCTCTTCAGCTCGGACCGCGAGGGAAGGTACAATCTGTATCTGATGGACGCGAACGGCGGGGAACTGGAACGGATCACCCCGAACGATGCGAATTACACCTCGCCCGCCTGGTCTCCGTAAGGCGGGACGCCGGGAGCTGCCAGCCATGTCGCCGGGATTCGTCGATAACATCATCGAGAGCATGATGGACGCGCTTTTGGTCGTCTCCCCCGACGGGATGATCATGCGGCTGAATGCCTCCGCCTGCTCCCTCCTGGGGTATCCGGAACAGGAACTGATCGGCATGCCGCTCGGGACCGTGCTGCCGGACGGGCCCCTTGCGGGGACCTCGGCGCTGGACGACGTGCTCGCCAAGGGATCGGTGCACATCGTGGAGCGCTGGCTTCGCACCCGGAGCGGCAGACGGGTACCGGTCCGCTTTTCGGCGTCCGTCATCCACGACGGCCGGGACGCGATCGAAGGCGTGGTGTGCGTCGCGCACGACATCAGCGCGCAAAAAGAGGCGGAGGACCGCCTCCGGGCGTTCTCGGAGGAACTGCAGGAAACCAATGCAGAACTCCGGAACTTCGCCTTCATTGTTTCCCACGACCTGCGCGCACCGCTCGTCAACATCAAGGGATTCTCGGAAGAACTGCAGCTCGGCATCAAGGCCCTCCGCATCCTGTTCCAGAAACACCTCGACGCATTTTCCGCAGAGGAACGGAAAACGATCGCCGCCGTCCTGTCCGACGACATTCCGGAGGCGCTCGGCTTCATCGGCTCGTCCGTCAGCAGGATGGACGGACTCATCACGGCCGTGCTGCGCGTCTCCCGCACAGAACGGCGACGGCTGAATCCCGAACGACTCTCCGTCCGGGACGTGGTGCGGACGGTCCTGGACTCGCTGGCGCATCAGATCGAGTCCCGCGGCGCCGTCGTAACCGTCGGGCCGCTTCCCGATGTAACGGCGGACCAGACGGCGCTGGAACAGATATTCGGGAACCTCCTCGACAACGCGGTCAAGTATCTGGATCCCTCCCGCCCGGGGACGATCGAAGTGTCCGCGGAGTCTTCTCCCCACGAGACCGTGTTCCACGTCCGAGACAACGGCCGGGGCATGGCCCCCCGAGACGTCCCCCGGGCCTTCGAACTCTTTCGCCGTCTGGGCAGGCAGGACGTGCCGGGAGAAGGCATGGGCCTCGTCTGCGCAAAGACCCTGGTCCGTGCCCAGGGAGGGAGGATCTGGGCCGAATCGCGGGAAGGGGCCGGGTCGGTATTCAGCTTTACGCTTCCCCGCTCCGCAGAAGGCGGTGCGGCCGCAGCGAAGGACGCATGAGATGGTCGATATCGCCGTAACCCGCATTCTTTCCATGGAAGACGATCCCGGCCTTTCCCGCCTGCTCCAAAAGAGCCTGCAGCGCAGAGGATATGTCGTCGATACCGCTGCGGACGGCGAGGAAGGGCTGGCGCGCGTCGAGGCAGGGCAGTATGATCTGCTGCTCGTGGACTACGACATGCCCTTCTGCGGCGGCCTGGACGTCCTGCGAAAACTCCTCACCCGGGGCGGGCAGCCCCCGACCATCATGGTCACCGGCCAGGGAAACGAGGAGGTCGCCGTCGAGGCCCTGAAGCTGGGCGCAACGGATTATATCGTCAAGGACGTGGAGATGAAGTACCTGGAGCTGCTGCCGGTCGTGATCGACCGGGCCGTCTATCAGCAGCATCTCCTGCGGGAAAGCCGCCGAATGGCCGAGGCGGTCCGGGAGAGCGAGGAGCGCTTTCGCCTGCTGGTCGAACACGCGCCGGACGGTATCGCCGTCCATGCCGGAGGACGGATCGTCTTCCTCAACCCGGCCGGCACGCGGATCCTGGGAGCAGGTGATCCGGCCGAACTCATCGGGAGACCGATCGTCGCGCTGTTCCATCCCGCCTACCGGGAGCGCGCGCAGGAGCGGGCACGGGCATTGGAAGAACGGGGCGGCAGTACGCCCTGGACCGTGGAGAAGTTCGTCCGGCTCGACGACACGGAGGTCGACGTGGAGATCTCGAGCGTTTCGTTTTCGCAGAACGGGAAGCCCGCCGTCCAGCTCCTCTTCCGGGACGTGAGCGCCCGGAAGCAGATGGAGGCGCAGCTCGAACAGCTCGCGCTCTACGACGCCCTCACGGGACTGCCGAACCGGACGCTCTTTTTCGACCGCATCCGCAATCTCCTCGCCCTGGCCAAGCGGAACAAGGACACCTTCGGGCTGCTCTACGTGGACCTGGACCGTTTCCGGACCGTCAACGAAACGCTCGGGCACGAGGCCGGGGACCGTCTGCTCGCCGAGGCCGGCCAGCGCATGCTGGCCTGTACCCGGCAGTCCGATACCGTCGCACGTCTGAGCGGCGACGAGTTCATCGGCATCTGCGCGCGCATCGCATCTCCGAACGACGCGTCCATCGTGGCCGAAAAGATCACCGCTGCGCTCTCCGAACCCTTCCTGCTCTTCGGCCAATCCTGCAGGATCGGCGCGAGCATCGGGATCAGCCTCTTTCCCCAGGACGGCGACGACATTGAGCTGCTCCTCAGGAGCGCCGAGGCCGCCATGAAGCGCATCAAACAGGGAGGGCGGGGCGGCTTCGCCTATTCCTCCGGTATCTGATTGCGGCGCCGTTGCCCTTTTCACGTTCGTCCTTCCCCATGGTATACTTTTCTCGGGGGCAATGCCTATTCGGGAAAGGAGGACCGGATACCATGCCGCATGCCGGTCTCATGAATGAACGGGAACTGGGCGAAGTGGACGGGCCGCTGCAGCGTGCGCGGCTCCACATCCGCGGGGGGAAACGCCGGCTGCGCCAGGGAAAGATCTCGGCGGGAATCGTGACCCTCTACGACGCGCTCGAAGCGGCCATGCAGTATCGTACGGCAACCTGGATGGCGGGACCGCTCTTCCGTGCGGGCGAGAACCGGTACGACGATGCGACCGTCTATGCCGCGCTCATCCGCGCCGGTGTTCTGGACGGCTCCTTCGACTTCGCCGCCTTCGACCGGTTGACCGAACGCGCCCTTGCCGAAGAGCTGCCGGAGTATGATTATCGTCCCCTCCTGTCCGGTCTGGACGCGGTCATGACCAGGCTGGGCGTCATGCCTTTCGACGAATCCGCGCTGCCCCCGGAAGATCCCCGGACCTTCTGATCATCCCACATGCCGGAGACCGCCCTGCGATGAACCGATTGGCGCATGAGCATTCCGCCTACCTCAGACACGCCGCAGACCAGAAGGTGGATTGGTACCCCTGGTCCGACGAGGCATTCCGGATCGCGCGCGAAGAGGACAAACCGATCTTCCTGAGCAGCGGCGCGGTCTGGTGCCACTGGTGTCACGTCATGGCGCGCGAATCCTTCGCGAACGAAGAGATCGCACGCATCCTGAACGAGCAGTTCGTTTCCATCAAGCTGGACCGCGACGAACGGCCCGACATCGACCGTCGCTATCAACAGGCCGTAGCGGTCATGGGAGGCGGGAGCGGCTGGCCACTCACGGTCTTTTTGACCCCCGACGGCGAGCCCTTCTTCGGCGGCACCTATTTCCCGCCCGAGGACCGGCAGGGCATGCAGGGATTGAAAAGCCTGCTCCCTGGCGTACACCGCACGTACCGGGAACAGCGGGAAAACCTGCGGGAGTACGCGCAGCGGCTCCGGGAGGCGCTCCAGCCGGACAGGCTCGTCCCGCGCGGGCCGGAGGGCGCGCTCCTCGAGGAAGCGGAGCAGATCTTTCTCCGCGCCGTGGACGAGAAGAACGGCGGCTTCGGCAATGCGCCCAAGTTCCCGATGCCCGGCGCGCTCGCCTTCTTGATACGCAGGGCCCGGCTCAGCCCGAATCCCGCTGTGCGTGCCGCGGCAATCCACGCGCTCACGGCCATGGCGCAGGGCGGCGTGCACGACCACCTGGCAGGCGGGTTCCACCGCTACGCAACGGACGAAGCCTGGACCATTCCGCATTTCGAGAAGATGGCCGACGACAACGCGGGACTGCTGAAGGTCTTCACGGACGGATTTGCGTCTTTCGGAGACGACCTTTTCCGCGAAGCGGCGCAGGGTATCGTTGCGTTCTTGCAAGGGACCCTCACCGATCCCGCGGGCGGATTTTACGCCAGCCAGGACGCCGACGTTACCCCCGAGGATGAGGGCGGTTACTTTCTCTGGACGGGCGAGGAATTCCGCAAGGCGCTTTCGCCCGATGCATACGACGTCCTCGCGCCCTACCTCCTGCATGACGAAGGCGGCATGCCGCACGACCGATCGAAGAAGGTCCTGTTCGTGAATGGATCGATCCCGGGCCTGGCACAAAGGCTCGGACAAGATCCGGCCCGTGTCCGCGATCGCATCAGGGAGGGGAAAGGGGCGCTCCTCGCCGTACGGCAGCAACGGAAAACGCCCTTCATCGACCGCGCGCTCTATACGGACCTGAACGGCATGGCCGTCAGCTCCTTCTTCCACGCCTACTGCCTGTTCGGCGACGAGTCCATCCGGGAATTCGGCGTCATGAGCCTCGAACGCATCCTGCGTGAGCGGCGGGGGGACGCGGGCGTACTGCACACCGCGGGCATCCCTGCCTTGCTCGACGACTATGTAAACCTTGTTGACGCGCTGGTGGGGGCAGGGGAGGCGACGGCGGATCACCGCTACTTCCGGATCGCCGTCGAGATGATGGACGCCTGTCTTACGGGATTTTACGACGAGCAGGAAGGCGGGTTCTTCGACACGCGGGAAGCGGTCCTCGGCATGCGGCTGAAGCATATCGAGGACGTGCCGCACCGGTCCGCGAACTCCCTGGCCCTCTCGCTGCTTCTGAAGCTTTCGTACCTGACGGGCAGCGAACGGTACCGGCTTGTTGCGGAGCGTTCGCTCGGCGCCTTCGCCGGGCGCGCCCGGGAGATCGGCGTGCACGCAGGCGGCTATCTCTGCGCCCTCGATGACTGGTCGCGCATGGTCCTGCTTACGGTCGAGGCCTTGCCCGACAGCGAACTGGCCCGGGCCGCCCGGCGCGCAACGGCCTTCGGACCGATCGCGATCCGCTACGGCGAGGACCGCGGACAGGTGGTCCCCTGTATGCACGGGACCTGCTCCGAACCGATCACCGATCCCGCTCTGCTCCTCTGCACCCTCGACGCGCTCTGGGGTATTCCCGCCTGACAACCGGGTATCACGTTTTTTTCCCCGCCCCCCGTTCCTCCCGCCGCCGCTTGGTGTAGATCCGCACCGGCGTTCCCTGGAACCCGAAGGCATCGCGCAGATTGTTCTCGATATAGCGCAGATAGGAGAAGTGGACCCCGCCGGGATAATTGACGAAGGCGATGAAGGTCGGCGGACGGACGCCGACCTGGGTGATATAGTAGTATTTCACCCGCTTTCCGCGGAAGAGGGGCGGCTCGTGGGCCGCGAGCAGCCGCTCGAAGACCCGGTTCAGTTCCCCGGTCGGCACCCGGCGGGTGGTTTCTTCCATGACGCGATCGATCTCGCCGAAGACCCGGGTGAGTCGCTGCTTTGTCTTGGTCGAGATCGTGAGGATCGGGGCGTAATCGGCGAACTTGAGCCGTTCCCGCACCTGGGCGGACAGGCGCTTGTAGGCGTTCTCCCGGTCCTCCACCAGGTCCCACTTGTTCAGGACGAGGATGAGCCCCCGGCCCTCCTCATGCACCAGACCCGCGATCCGCTCATCCTGTTCCGTGACGCCCTCGTCCGCGTCGATCAGGACCAGGGCCGCGTCCGCGCGCGACAGGCTCTTGATCGCCCGCATGACGCTGTACTTTTCGACGCCCTGGCTGATCCTGCCCCGGCTGCGGATCCCGGCCGTATCCACGAACACGTATTCCTTCCCGTAGTGCCGGTAGAGGCTGTCGACCGCGTCCCGCGTGGTCCCGGCCTGCGGGCTCACGATCATGCGGTGTTCACCTACGAGCGCGTTGACGAAAGACGACTTTCCCACGTTCGGCCTGCCGACGATGGCGATGCGCGGCCGGTCCGCGGCCTCCGATGCGGCCGCGGTCTCCGCCCTGCCGGGCAGGATGCGGATGAGCTCGTCCATGAGGTCCGAGAATCCCGGGCCGTGCTTGGCGGAAAAGGGGAAGAGGGCCTCGGCGCCGAGGCGGTAGAACTCCGGGACGAGCGCCTCGTGCCGCTCGCCGTCCACCTTGTTCACCGCATAGAGAATGGGTTTGCCCGACGCCCGGAGCCGGTGGGAAACCTCGATGTCCGCCGGCAGGAGCCCCTGCCGGGCATCCACAAGGAACAGGACCACGTCCGCCTCTTCGATGGCGAGCGTGGTCTGCTCGCGCATCCTCAAGTACATGGCGTCCGCGGTGTCCGGCTCGAACCCGCCGGTGTCCACGAGGAGGAAGGGCATACCGTCCCACTCCGCGTCGGCGTAGTTGCGGTCCCGGGTCACCCCGGAAAGGTCCTCGACGATGGCGAGGTTCCTCCCGATGATCCGGTTGAAGAGGGTTGACTTGCCCACGTTCGGGCGGCCCACGATGGCGACGACGGGTTTCGGCATAGGCGGATAAACCGGGCGCGCTGCGCACGGTAGACCTCGTTATAGCATTATTGTGCAGGACGATTCAAGGCCAAATCACGCAGGAATTCTTATAACTATAATTGACAGGACCGGAATGCTGTATTACACTTAAACCCATTGAGTGAGCCCGGCGCTTCGGGGACTTCGGGGAAGGATAAAGCACTTGCCGCATCGTCGTCCGGAACAGAGAGGATTTCACCGTTTCGATTGCCCCATGCCGATCGAGTTCTGCCTGACGGACGAGACCGTGCATCAGGGCGTGGCCGTGAACATCAGCCCCTCGGGACTCTGCGCCTACCTCTTCACGCACATCGCCGAAGGGCAGGACGTGGCGATCAAGACCGTGCTCCCCGTGGACTGCCGCTCCGCCGAGGTCCGCTGGATCCGGAAGGAGCGGGACGGGTTCTACAGCGCCGGCTTGCAGTTCACCGACCCTCGCGAACCGTTCCGGGCGGTTCCCGCCCCGCCGCTTACTCCGCCCGGTCCCGGTTCTTCGGACGCTTATTCGCCTCCAGCACCTTCTTCCGCAGACGGATCGAGCGGGGAGTGATCTCCACCAGCTCGTCCTCCTTGATGAACTCGAGCGCCTGCTCCAAAGACAGGATCCGCGGCGGCACCAGCCGCAGGGCCTCGTCGGCCCCGGAGGCGCGCATGTTCGTCAGCTTCTTCTCCTTCACCACGTTCACGTCGATGTCGTTCTCGCGCGAGTTCTCGCCCACGATCATGCCCTCATAGACCGCGATGTTCTCCGGGATAAAGAGCTCGCCCCGCGGCTGAAGGTGGAAAAGGGCGTAGGTCGTGGACTTGCCCGGCCGGTCTGCCACCAGGGCGCCCGTGGCGCGCTTGGCGATCGGCCCCTGCCAGGGCTCGTACCCGTCGAAGAGGTGGTTCAAAAGACCGGTGCCGCGCGTGTCGGTCAGGAACTCCGACCGGAAGCCGATGAGCCCCCGCGCCGGGATGCGGAACTCGAGCCGCACCCTGCCGTGGCCGTTGTTCGCCATCTTCATCATGCGGCCCTTGCGGGTCCCGAGCTTCTGGGTGACCACGCCGATGAAATCCTCGGGGCAGTCGATCACGAGGTGTTCCATGGGCTCGTAGGTCCTGCCGTCGCGCTCTTTCGTGATGGTCTCGGGCTGGGCAACGGAGAGCTCGTAGCCCTCGCGCCGCATCATCTCGATCAGGATCGCGAGCTGGAGCTCGCCCCGGCCCTGGACCTTGAAGCTGTCCGTGGCCTCCTGGGGCTCCACCCGGATCGCCACGTTGTAGAGCAGCTCCTTTTCGAGCCGTTCCTTCAAGTGGCGGGACGTGACGAACTTGCCTTCCTTGCCCGCGAAGGGAGAGTTGTTGATCGAAAAGACCATGGAGATCGTGGGCTCGTCCACGGCGATGCGCGGCAGGGGCCGGGGGTCCTCGGGGTCCGTGATCGTGTCGCCGATGTTCACGCCCTCGATGCCCGCCAGGGCCACGATATCGCCCACGGTGGCCTGTGCCCTGTCCACCCGTTTGAGCCCCTGGTACTCGTAGAGCGAGGTCACCTTGGTCTTCACGATCCGGTCGTTCTGCTGCACCACGCCGATCGGGTCGGCGATCCGCACGGTCCCGCTGAAGACCCTGCCGATGGCGAGCCTGCCCACGTAATCGTTGTAGTCGATGTTCATGACCAGAAGCTGGAGCGGCCCGGTCTCGTCGCCCGCGGCCTGCGGGACCGTGTTCACGATCAGCTCGAAGAGCGGCTTGAGGTCCGTGCCCGCGCCGTCGGGGGTGAGGGAGGCGATGCCCGCCCGGGCGTTGGTGTACACGACGGGGAACTCGAGCTGCTCGTCGGTGGCGTCCAGGTCGATGAAGAGGTCGTAGACCTCGTTCACGACCTCCTGGATGCGCGCGTCGGGCCGGTCGATCTTGTTGATCACGAGGATCGGCGGGAGCCCGAGTTCGAGCGCCTTCTTGAGCACGAAGCGGGTCTGGGGAAGCGGCCCTTCCGACGCGTCCACCAGGAGCAGGACGCCGTCCACCATCTTGAGAATGCGTTCCACCTCGCCGCCGAAGTCCGCGTGACCCGGCGTGTCCACGATATTGATCTTCACGTCGTTGTACTGAACCGCCGTGTTCTTGGCCATGATCGTGATGCCGCGCTCCCGTTCGAGGTCGATGTTGTCCATCACGCGCTCGGCGACGCGCTCGTTGTCGCGGAAGGTGCCGCTCTGGCGGAGCAGCGTGTCCACCAGGGTGGTCTTGCCGTGGTCCACGTGGGCGATGATGGCGATGTTTCTGAGGTCGGTTCGTTTCAGCATGGAGGTTCCTTCTGCCCGGTCCGGGCGGTATTATTCGCGTGAAGCCGGGCTTTATACCATTTCAGCGCGGTGATGTCAATGGATTTCCCCCCGGGAAGCGGAAATAGCCCTTGCTATTTGCCGAAAAAACGGTATTATATGCCTGACAGTATAACAGTTCGACAGGGAAACGGAAACCCTCCGTCCCACGGATCATCGATCTTCAACCCCCCTTGTTTTCAGCCTCATCCCCTGAAACCACGCACCCCTCGGTTGGCGAACGATGCAGTTATCTTGTCATCGTTGTGCCTGAGCCGTCCTCGTTGACAGCGCCACAGGGTGTCGCTGCGGCCGGCACGTTCACCTCTGACCCGGTGACAACCGGGACCGTTATTTCTTCGCAGAGACGAAGGGATGCCGGTCGCGCCATCGGTGCGCGTCCTGCTCCCGTTTCTTGCACGGGATAAGGGTCCGCCAGTCAGGCTTCACAAAAGGAGTATCATGCAGTTTACGCAGTTGCAGCTCAGCGAACCTATCCTCAAGGCAGTATCCCTCTGCGGCTATCAGACGCCCACGCCCGTCCAGGAACAGGCCATTCCCCACGTCTTGGCCGGCAAGGACCTCATCGCCACGGCCCAGACCGGCACGGGCAAGACCGCGGCATTCATGATCCCGGCGCTCCAGCGCCTGAGCGCGCCCCCCGTGCAGACAAAGCGGTCCAAGGGCCCCCGGGTGCTCGTGCTCACGCCCACGCGGGAGCTGGCGAACCAAGTGATCGACGCGGTCAGGACCTACGGCAGGTTCCTGCGCATCCGGAGCGGCGCGATCCTGGGCGGCATGCCGTACTTCGAGCAGCAGCGGCTGCTCGCACAGCCCGTGGACCTCATCGTGGCCACGCCCGGACGGCTGATCGATCATCTGGAGCGCGGACGGCTCGACCTTTCCCGGCTCGAGGTCCTGATCCTCGACGAGGCGGACCGCATGCTCGATATGGGCTTCAGCGAGGCCGTTGACACCATCGCCGCGGCCACGCCCACGACGCGCCAAACGCTCCTGTTCACGGCCACCCTGGACAGCGCCATGGCCAAGCTCGCCCAGCGCCTGCTGCGCGAGCCCGTGCGCGTGGCAATCACGGGCAGGAAGGTCACCCTCGACGCGATCGAACAGCGGCTCCATGCGGCCGACGACATGCAGCACAAGAACAGGATGCTGAATCACCTCATCGGGGACAGCGCCATGACCCGGGCCATCATCTTCTCCGGGACCAAGAAGAACGCGGACCAGCTCGCGCGCGAGCTGAAGGAGCAGGGCCATTACGCGGCGGCCCTGCACGGCGATATGAACCAGTTCGCGCGCAATCGCACGATCCAGAACATGCGGCGCGGAAAGGTGCGCCTGCTCGTGGCCACCGACGTGGCGGCGCGCGGCCTCGACGTGGCCGGCATCACCCATGTGATCAACTACGATCTGCCCAAGAACGCCGAGGACTATGTCCACCGCATCGGCCGCACCGGCCGGGCAGGGGCGTCGGGCATCGCCATCTCCTTTGCGTCGTCGCGGGAAGTCGAATTTCTGCGCCAGATCGAACGCTACATCGGTCAGGCGATCCCCCAAAAGGTCATCGCAGGGCTGGAACCGTCCCGGCCCTTGCGCAGCACAGGGGGAGGGAACCGGCCGCAGGGGGGCTCCCGGCAATACAAGCCCGCCGGGGTATCCCGTGCCCGCAGGACCGGGGCAACAGGCCATGGCTTCCGCACCCGATCAGGCAGGGCGCCCTACGGCGATGTTCGTTTTTCGCACGAGGAAAAACGGGGCATGAAACAGCAGGGAGGCCGGTTCTCCGGCTCTGGCAAGCCCGTTGATCGCTGGTCCTGAGCGTTTCCGGAAGTACAGGGCGCTTCGGCAATCCGAAGCGCCTTTTTTATTCCCCCGCGCTCGCTGGACAAAGGACTGTCGAGGGGGTAGGATTCTGCAAGATGGGTTCCGGAGGGCGAAAGGCGGTCCATGACGCAGAAAGCACGGAGCATCTCGATCATCCTGCCGGTCCTGCACGAGGGCGGACGGATCCGGGATACGGTCGCGGACCTGCTGGCCCGGAACGCGGACGATCGCACCGAGATCATCATCGTGGACGGCGACCCGGAAGCGGGGACCCTCCGGGCGCTCGGGCACTCCTTGCCGGTCAAGACCGTCCGATCGGCGCCGGGCCGCGCGCGCCAGATGAACGCAGGCGCGGCCGTTGCCCGGGGAGACATCCTGCTCTTCCTGCACGCGGACACGCGGCTGCCCGACAATACGCTCGGGCTGATCCGTGAGGCCCTGGCCGATCCCCGGTTTGTCGCGGGCGCCTTCGCGCTCGGGTTCGCGACCCCCCGGAAGGTATTCCGGATAACCGAACACTATGTCCGGCTGCGCACGCGGATCACCGGGATCCCCTTCGGAGACCAGGCGTTGTGCATCACGAGAGAATGTTTTGCATCGCTCGGCGGGTTCCGGGAGATCCCGCTCATGGAGGACGTGGACCTGGCGCAACGCATCAGGAGAAGGGGAGGCCGCATCGCCCTGTTGCCCCAGCAGGTGCTCACCTCGGCGCGGCGATACGAGCAGGAAGGGATCGTCCGATGCACCCTGCGGAACTGGACGCTCCAGACGCTCTACTGCCTGGGCATGCCGCCGGAGCGGCTGGCGCGCTGGTATCGGCCCTGATCTGCCGGACGCGGGGGAAACGTGAAAAGCGGTTGCTTTTGGCGCGCCTATTCGGTATGTTTTCCCTACAGGTTCCTTGACCTGTTCGCGCGTCCGTCCGGTCCGTTCCGGTATCCCGCGCCTTGGCATCCCCCGGCTCCTGCCGGAGGGGGCTCCATTCCCGACTATGGCCACCGTCCGTCTCCTCAAGAACGGTGTTGAAGCCTTTCCCGCGATGTTCACGGCCATGGACCGCGCCGTCCTTTCGATCTCGCTGGAGATGTATTTCTTCGCCGACGACGATACGGGGCGCGAGTTCCGGGACCGTCTGGTGCAGGCGGCGGGACGGGGGGTCCGGGTCCTGGTGCTCGTGGATTCCTGGGGGTCCTGGTCCCTGTCCGATTCCTTCTGGGACCCGCTCCGCGCGGCGGGCGGCAGGGTTCGCTGGTTCCATCCTTTCCGGCGGGGCCTCCTGCCGTTCCGCAATCACCGCAAGGTCCTCCTGATCGACGATGCCGTGGCCTTCCTCGGCGGCATGAACGTGGCGAATCATTACTACCAGGGCGGTTCGGACGATCCCCCCTGGCGGGACAACCTCATCGAGATCGCCGGTCCCGAGGTCGTCCGCCTGGCCGGCTCATTCGCCCATATGTGGCAGATCGCGGACTCGCCGTTCATCAGCCTCGTGCACCGGCTCCGGCGCATCGGGAGGAGAAGGCGCGGGGACGGCAACAGCGTCCTGTTCCTCGAGAGCGGGCCGGACAATCCGCTGCATCCCGTCCGGCGGGCCTACCACGAGGTGATCGAGAACGCCGTGACCGGCATCGACCTCGCCATGGGCTATTTCTATCCCCACGGCAGGATGATCCGGACGCTGAAGCGCGCGGTCGGGCGGGGCGTGCGGGTGCGGCTCATGGTCCCGCTCCATACGGACGTGCCGATCGCGCGGTGGGCGGCCCACGGCCTGTACGGCAGGCTGCTGCGCGCAGGGATCGAGGTCTGGGAGTACGAGCCCGCCATGATGCACGCCAAGCTCGTGGTCGCCGACGACGTCATGATCACGGGTTCCGCGAACCTGGACATCCGGAGCGGCAGGATCAACTACGAGATCGTGGCGGTCGTGGCCGATGCGGCGCTCGCCGCCCGGGCGCGCGCCGACTTCCGGGAGGACCTGAGCCGGTCCGTCCGGATCTCCTACGCGGAATGGAAGAACCGCCCCCTGATCCAGAAGATCAAGGAGCGTATCAGCTTTTGGCTCCTGGCGCGGGCGGACCTCTATGTCTCGCGTGCCGCACTGAAAGAACGGCGCGTCGCGCGGCCCCGGCAGGACAGCGACGGCATGGATTCGGGAATGCTGTAAAAAGTGAGGAGGACACGATGAGCATCAAAGGCACGAAAACGGAGAAGAACCTCCTGGCGGCCTTCGCCGGAGAGTCCCAGGCGCGGAACCGGTACACCTTCTTCGCGAGCGTCGCGAAGAAGGCCGGCTTCGAGCAGATCGCCGCGATCTTTCTCGAGACCGCGGACAACGAAAAGGAACACGCCAAGCGCTTCTTCAAGTTCCTGGAAGGCGGGATGGCGGAGATAACCGCGTCCTACCCGGCCGGCATGATCGGGACGACCGAAGAGAACCTCGTGGCCGCCGCCGCGGGCGAGCACGAGGAGTGGACCAAGCTCTACCCGGGGTTCGGAGACGTGGCCGAGCAGGAAGGGTTCCGCGACGTGGCCGCCGCCTTCCGGTACATTGCGAAGGTGGAGGTGGAACACGAGAAGCGATATTTGAAATTGCTCGAGAACCTGCGCACCGGAAAGGTCTTCAAGAAGGACAAGCCCGCGGTCTGGAAGTGCCGCAATTGCGGATACCACCACGAAGGACCCGAGGCGCCCGACGTCTGCCCCACCTGCCTCCACCCGAAGGCCCACTTCGAGCTCCTGGCAGAGAACTACTGAGGCAGGATTCCCTGTTGCAAAGGGCGCGGGGGAGCGGTACTATGAACCGTACCTTATGCACGGGAGGCGGTTATGATGGAAACAAAGGATTGGAAGGTAACCACGGCGCCTACCTGTCCGCACTGCAACAGCGTGATGGAACAGATGGATGCGCGCCACCTCGACTGGGATTCGCCCTACCTCTGGGTGTGCTACAACAACGAGTGCAAGCTGTTCAAGAAGGGCTGGGACCACATGATGGAGACCGTGGGCCAGCTCGTATCCTACCGCTTCATGATCCATCCCCAGGACGGATCGACCGGTGTGATCCCGGCCTTCAGCCACGACTACCTGTCCAAGTACGGCAAGCCGGGCGACCCCTACGCGGAGCCGGAAGACTGACCGGCACCCGGGAACAATGAGTCGTGCGAACCGGGGACAGAGATTCTGTCCCCGGTTTTTTTCTGACGAGACCCTGCGGCATCTCTTACTGCTACTGCTCCCCCAGAAGGTCTTGCCCCGGCCGAATATTGTCTTTCTTGATCTCCGCAAAGGTAAAGACCGGCCCCTCCTCGCAGATCAGCTTGCCTCCGCAGAAACAGTGGCCGCATTTCCCGACGCCGCACTTCATATGGGCCTCGAGGGTCGTGACGATGCGCCCGTCCGGCATGCCCAGGTTCGCCAGGTCGGTCATGGCAGCCCGGATCATGGCAGGGGGGCCGCAGAGGTAGGCCATGCCGTTCGGGAAGTCCACGTTCGCCTTGTTGAAGTGCTCCGTAACCAGTCCGGTACAGCCCTTCCAGGTGTCGATCCGGCAGACATCCACGGTCAGGACCACGGCGGCGCCCTGTCTTTCCCATGCTGCGGCCTCGTCCATGAACAGCACGTCCGTGGTGTCCCGCGAGCCGTAGATCACGGTCACGGCCCCGCTCCGGGCGGCGACGGTCTTGTTGATGAGCGGCCGCAGGGGCACGATGCCGATGCCGCCGCAGAGGAAGATCGTGTCGCGGCCTTCGTTCGGCGGGAAGGGCCTGCCGTAAGGTCCGCGCAGCAGGACGCGGTCGCCGGCAGCGAGGCCGTTCACGGCTGCGGAGACGCGGCCCACGGAGCGCACGCAGACCTCCAGGTCCGGGTCCGCGCCGCAGACCGAGCTGATCGAGAGCGGGATCTCGCCCGCGCCGAGCATTGAGACCATCATGAACTGGCCCGCCTCCCAGGCAAGGTCGGGAGGCACCTCGATCGCCAGGAGCTTCACGTCCCGCGTCAGCTCTTTGACCGACCGGACGGTCGCGGAAAAGGGGAGATAGGGGTTGTCGGTCGTCATAACCTAATTCCTGACCCATCTGCGTTCATCTGCGTAATCTGCGGATAATAAAATCTTTAAAATCTTTTTGTCCACAGATGGCCGCAGATAAAACCAAAATACGTCTCAGGGGAGAACCGAACTCCTCTGCGTTAAAAAGATCTGCTTTTATCCTAAGGTTATTCTTTTACTTTCCTTCATAACCTCAGTAATTAAAAGAGATTCTCTTTTTCCTGTCCCTCGGCCTCGTCAGTACCCTTGATCCGAAGCGCCACGGTCGCCATATCGATCTTTCCGGGGCAGGAGACCGCGCAGCGGCCGCAGCCCACGCACCCGAAGGTCCCGAACTGCTCGGGCCAGTGTACCAGCTTGTGATGGAACCACCGCTTGGTGCGGAAGATCTTCTCCTCGGCCGGCACGGCGCCGCCCGCCATGCGGGTGAATCCCTTGAACATGCAGGCGTCCCAGAGCCTGACGCGCGTGCCGCTGTCCGGTCCCGCAGGCCGGTCGAGCACGGTGAAGCAGGTGCAGACCGGACAGTTGTACACGCAGCCGCCGCATTCAAAGCAGCGCAGGGCCACGGATTCCCAGAACTCGTCGCTCACGGCCTGCGCCGTGATCTTTCTGCGCACCTGCTCGAGGTTCACGCGCTTCTCGAAGCTGCTCCGGGAGGCAAGCCGGGCCTCGTAGAGGTCCTCCTCGTCAGCGGGAACGGGCGGGGTGAAGATGTGCGGGCTCATGGCGACCAGGTCCTCGCCGATCTTTGAGCCCGTCTCGACCAGGAACCGGTCTCCCAGGTCCGTGAACTGGAGATCGAAGCCGCTTTTCAGGAACGGTCCGGTGCCGAGCCCCAGGCAGAAACAGGTCGGGTCCGGGTGATTGCAGGCGATGGAGACCAGGATGGTCCGTGAGCGGCGCGCCGCGTAGCAGGGGTCCGGGGTCCTGCCTTGGTAAAAGAGGTCCAGGATCCGGATCGCCGAGACGTCGCAGGGCCGGATGCCGAAGAGCACGCGCGGCCGTTGGTCCAGGACCTCGGCGATCCCCGCCGCGGACCACTGGAAGAGCCGCTCCATCTGGGGCAGCAGGAACTCCTTGGGCGAGGGCATGAGGGCCGGGCCGTCGAGGGCCGTCTCATGCATGCGTTCCAGATCGGTCAGGACGATATCGCCCGACAGATCGCGAACCGGCGCTACCAGCTCGTGACCGGCCTTGAGCCTCCGAAGCCAGTAGGAGAGGTGGTTCTTGTTCAGGATGCCGGTCTGCGGGGCGCTCATGCAGGGCCTCCCGTTGCCGCATGCGGTACCGGCTCCAGGGCCACGGCGCAGACCTTGTACTCCGGGATCTTGGCGTTCGGGTCCACGGCGTTGATGGTGAGCAGGTTCGCCGCCGCCTCGCGGAAGTGGAACGGCAGGAACACGATGCCTTCGGGCACGGTCTTGGTCACGCGCGCCTTGACCGTGATGGCGCCGCGGCGGGAGCGCACGCGGACCGCTGCGTTCGGACGGACCTTGAGCTTCTCCGCGTCCGCGGGGTTGATCTCCACGACGCATTCGGGCTCTTCGCGCTCGAGCGTCAGGGTCCTTCTGCAGAGGGTGCCCGTGTGGTAGTGGAAGTAGCTCCTGCCCGTGGTCAGGATCAGGGGGAACTGGTCGTCCGTGGGCTCGGCCGGAGGCACGAACTCCACGGGGATGAAGGCCCCCATGCCGCGGGCGAACTTCTTCCGGTGCAGGAAGGGCGTGCCCGGGTGGTCCATGCTCCGGCAGGGCCACTGGAGCCCGAAGTGCGCGTCCAGCCGGTGGTGCAGGATGCCGCCGTAGGACGGCGTGAGCAGCGCGATCTCCTCCATGATCTCGTGGGCCGCGCGGTAGGAGAAGGGATAGCCCATGCGGGCCGCAAGCTCGCAGAGGATGTCGGAGTCGGGCTTGGCCTCGCCGGGCGGCGAAACGGCGCGCCGGATCTTCTGGACCCTGCGCTCGGTGTTCGTGAAGGTCCCGTCCTTCTCGGCGAAGGAAGCGCCGGGCAGGACCACGTGGGCATAGGCGGAGGTGTCGGAGGGGAAGATGTCTTGGACCGCGAGGAAGTCGAGCTTGGCCAGGGCCTCGCGCACGTGGGCAGAGTCGGGGTCCGAGATCACCGGGTTCTCGCCCATGATGTAGAGCGCCTTGATCTTGTTGTCATGGACTGCGTCCAGCATCTCGGTAAGCGTGAGCCCGGGCCGCTCGGGCAGGGTGCGCGACCAGGCGAGCCCGAACTTCCTGCGCGCCGCGGGGTCCGCCACCTTCTGGTACCCGGAGTAGACGTCGGGCAGGGCGCCCACGTCGCAGGCCCCCTGCACGTTGTTCTGGCCGCGCAGCGGGTTCAGGCCGGTCATGGGCTGGCCGATATGGGCGGTCAGCATCACGAGGTTGGCGCAGGACCGCACGTTGTCCACGCCCGTGATGTGCTGCGTGATGCCCATGGCGTAGAAGAGCATGGAGCGCCGCTCCGAGGCGTAGAGCCGCGCCGCGGTGCGGATGTCCCGGGCCGGCACCGCGGTGATCCGCTCGGCCACCTCGGGCGTGTAGGCGGCCAAATGGCGCTCGAACTCTTCGGCGTTCTCGGTGCGCTGCCGGATGAAGGCCACATCCACGAGCCCCTCGGTCACGATCACGTGCATCATGGCGTTCAGGAGCGCCACGTCCGTGCCGCTCCGCTGGCGCAGGTGGAGGCGGCTGAACTTCGCGATCGGGGTCCTGCGCGGGTCCGCCGTGATCAGGATCGCGCCGCGGTCCCGCGCCTCGAGCATGTGCATGGCGATCATGGGGTGCTGCTCGGTGGTGTTCGAGCCGATCACGAAGATGACCCGGGCGTTCTTGATCTCGTCGATGGAGTTGGTCATGGCGCCCGAGCCGAAGGCCGCGGCCAGGCCGCCCACGGTGGACGAATGACACAGCCGGGCGCAGTGGTCCACGTTGTTCGTGCCGATCACGGCCCGGGCGAACTTCATGAGCACGAAGTTGTCCTCGTTCGTGCACTTGGCGGAGCCCAGGACGCCGATGGCGTCCGGGCCGTAGGCGTCCCGGATCTCCCTGAGCCGCGCGGCCGTCGCGTCCAGGGCCTCGTCCCAGGTTGCGGGACGGAACCCGGCCTTGTTCCGCACCAGCGGGGTCGTCAGGCGGTCCGGGTGCTGCACGAACTCGTGGCAGTTCCAGCCCTTGACGCAGAGGGTCCCGTGGTTCACGGGGTGCAGGCGGTTGGGCGAGACGCCCGTGATCCGGCCGTCCTCGACATGCAGGTACAGGCCGCAGCCGCAGCCGCACCAGGGGCAGGTGGTCGCTATCTTTTCCATTTTTGGGGTTCCAGGCCCGCGAGCTCGCCCACGCGGTGGATCTTCATCATGTTCGTGCTGCCCGCCATGCCGATCGGCACGCCCGCGGTGATCACGATCAGGTCGTGCGTCCGGGCCAGCCGTTCGGCCAGCATGACCCGCTCCACGCTCGCGATCATGTCGTCGGTGGTCTTCCGGGTCTTGAGGATCACGGGCGTCACGCCCCAATAGAGCGTGATCCTGCGCGCCACATGGGCAAAGGGCGTGGGCGCGATCACGCGGGTGCGCGGACGGTGCTTCGAGACCAGGAGGGCCGTGGAGCCCGACTGGGTAAAGGTCACGATCGCCCGGGCGCCCTGTTCCTCTGCCGCGCGGAATGCCGCGTGGGCCACGCTCTCGCCGGCGCAGGAAATGGCCCGGTGGGCGGGCAGTGGCTTGAGCGACGTCTCGGCCTGCACGGCGATGCGCGCCATGACCGCCACCGAGGCGACCGGGTATTTGCCCATGGCGGTCTCGCCCGAGAGCATCACGCAGTCCGTGCCGTCCAGGATGGCGTTGGCCACGTCCGAGGCCTCGGCGCGCGTGGGCTGCGGGTTCTCTATCATGCTTTCGAGCATCTGCGTGGCCGTGATCACCGGCTTCTCTGCGCGATTGCAGGCGTCGATGATCCGTTTCTGGAGGAGGGGCACCTCTTCGGGCGACATCTCCACGCCCAGGTCCCCCCGGGCGACCATCACGCCGTCCGCGGCATCCACGATCTCCTGCAGATGGACGATGGCCTCGGGCTTCTCGATCTTGGCGATGATCGGCGTGTCCTTGCCGAGCGAACGGATGAAACGACGCGTACGCAGGACATCGTCGGCGCTCCGCACGAAGGAGAGGGCCACGTAGTCCACGTTCAGCTCGGCGCCGAAGAGGAGGTCCTGCTTGTCCTTTTCCGAGAGCGAGGGGAGCGAGAGGGCCGCTCCCGGCAGGTTCACGCCCTTGTGGCTCCGGAGGAGGCCGCCGCGCACCACCCGGGCCCGGAGCGCGTTCCCGCCCTTCGCTACGACCCGGAGCTCCATCCTGCCGTCGTCCAGGAGGATGCGGTCTCCCCGCTTGAGGTCTCTGGTCAGGCGCGGGTAGGTCACGGACAGGAGGTTGCTCGTGCCGGGCACCTTCTTCGTCACGACCGTAACCGTGTCGTTCCTGTGCAGGGGCGCCGCGTCGTCCCGCATGACGCCCACGCGCAGCTTCGGGCCCTGGAGGTCCTGGATGATCGCGATCTGCCTGCCCGCCCGCGCGGCCTCGCGCCGGATGAGCCGGATGCGCCGGAGGTGGTCCTGCCGTTCGCCATGGGAGAAATTGAGCCGCGCCGCGTCCATGCCGGCGCGGATCAGGCCGCCGATGATCGTGGCCGTGCTCGACGCGGGCCCGATGGTGGCAATGATCTTCGTACGCTTCTGCATGCAGGCTCCTGGGAAGAGAAAGAAGGGGACCGAAAAACTAAAATGAGTATATCACGGACACGATGATCATGTCGCGCATTTCTTTTCCGTTCGTTGAACGGTTTTTCCCGCTTGCCTTTTTGCCCAAAGGAGAGTATTTTTCCGAAAGCATATCGGTTATACTGGTATCCGTGGTCAGAAGAAGCGTGCACAGTTGCAGGAAATCACGATGCCGACAGCGAATACGAACATTCCCCGAGACCGAATCATCGCCTTTTGCCGGAAGTGGAAAATAACGGAATTTTCCCTTTTCGGTTCGGTCTTGCGTGATGATTTCCGGCCGGATAGCGATGTCGACGTGCTGGTGAACTTTGAGAGCTCCGCAACATGGGATCTCTTCGATTGGGTCGACATGACGGAAGAGCTGGAGGACATATTCGGTCGCACCGTGGATCTTGTCGAAAAGGGCGCGATCCGCAATCCTTTCCGGCAGCATACGATCCATTCACACAAAGAGGTGCTCTATGCGGCCTGAACCTCTGGGATATGCTGGAAGCGGCACGGAATACCGTCGATTTCGTTCACGGCGTGACGTTCCAGCAGTACGAACAGGATACGAAGCTGAAATTTGCCGTGGAACGAGCGCTGGAAATCATCGGGGAAGCAGGGTCGAAGGTATCGAAAGATTTTCAGAAGTCTCACCCGGAGATTGCATGGAAGGGGATCATCGGATTGCGTAATGTTTTAATTCACGAATACGGCGAGATCAGACACGAGCGTATTTGGGCAGTTGCGACACAACGTATTCCCGAGTTGATGGTGCTGCTGAACGCGGTTATCCCTCCCTATCCGCCTTCTCCTCCCACAAACGAAAAGTCCGGTACATAGCCTATCCCTGTTACTCCCATAGATGCTAGCCGCTCATTTCTCTGGACATTCGCGGCGCCGCGTTGTACAGTTTCCTCAGGCGCGAGAAGTATCACGCAGACACGAGATGAAAAAACAAGTTGCCTATCTGCAGAAGCTCTTCTACGACCTCTGGAACGATTTCGGGAGCGTCTACCTCCTGGTGAAGTTCTCGGAGCGCACCAGCATCGGGAAGCGGGGCTTCACGGACGAGGAGAAGAAGTCCGGCCTCGTCCTGGTCTTCAACGATAAGACGAACACCAAGCTGGACTGGGACGACGAGGGGAACGTCTCCTGCGTCCTCGCCTTCGGCACGCGCAAGGAAGACATCTTCATCCACCACGACGATCTCCTGGGCGTCGTCTCTCCCGAGGCAGGGGTGCAGTTCTTCCGGAGCGACGGAACCAAGGAACCGGAGCAGAAGCCCGAGCCGGAAAAGGCAGCCGGGGATTCGAGCCAGGTCGTCTCGCTCGGCGAGTTCCGGAAGAAGAAGTCCGGAGAACCATCCTAGGACAGCCAACCACAGACCTTTCTTCATCAACATTTCTTCTGCGTTCTTCGCGACTAAAAAAGCCCCCGGTATCGATCTGTTTTTCCCTCGCCGGTATACCTCTGCGCCCTCTGCGGTGAAAAAGATTTCTGGAATAGTCTTTGCCTTCCTTTCACTCGTACCTCGGTGACCTCTGTGGTTATGCGGGACCCGGTCTTAATCGATATTTTCGTCTCCTCGCATTTATTATTTTGTGATCTCTGTGGTAGAATAGAGCAATCGCCCGGAAGTCATTCTGTTTTCTTTTTTCTCAGGAGAATGTCTCATGGATACCCAGAATCCCCCCGTCCAGTCCGTCATACGGTTCATCGTCGGCGTGCTCCTCTTTTTGGCCCTGATCCAGCTCATCCCCTACGGCAGGGACCACACCAACCCGCCGGTCCTGCACGAGCCGTCCTGGGACAGTCCGCAGACGCGGCAGGTCTTCTTCCAGGTCTGCAAGAACTGCCACAGCAACGAGACCGTCTGGCCCTGGTACGCGAACGTCGCGCCTTTGTCGTGGCTGGTCCGGTTCGACGTGACCCACGGCCGCAAGAACCTGAACGTGTCGGAGTGGGGAACGCGCGAGTTCCATGGCGACAAGGCCGCACAGGAAGTGCGCGAAGGGGACATGCCGCCGTTCTACTACCTGCCGCTCCATCCCGAGGCGTGGCTCACCAAGGCCGAGCGGGCGGAATTCGCCGCGGGCCTCGAAAAGACCTTCGGGAAAAAAGACCAAAAAGCGATTAACCACAGAGAGCACTGAGGAAGCACTTCGAGGAAGACAAGGACGATTCCAAGGACCATTTTCACCGCAGAGGCCCCAGGGGAACAACAGCGAGGGAACCCTTTCTGGACTGAATATCATTATTATCTTCATTTCTTGATCCTTCCTTCCCTTGACACCCGCTCCTGCCTATGCTTTCATAGAGCTGGCAATCCGGAATAATCCTTACAAAACATAATGTTGCACGGAACCCACCCGGTCGTATCCGCAACAGGGGCTTCTTATCAGGGAGCAACATCGAGAGAGGAGGACAGGTATATGCGATACGCCATACTGGTTGTTGCAGCATTGTTCATGGTTTCTATCTTTCCCGGGAGCGCGGGAGCCGTGGGATCGGGCAAGAGCGTGACCTGGGCCGGGGGCGGCAAGGGCAAGGTGATGTTCGACGGGAAGGCGCACGCAACGAAGGGACTCGCATGCAAGGCCTGCCATCCCGCGCTCTTCAAGATGAAAAAGGGGGCCAAGATGACCATGGCGGAGATGGACAAGGGCCAGTTCTGCGGCGCCTGCCACAACGGCAAGGACGCCTTCGGGACCGCCGATCCGGCGAAGTGCGGGGAGTGCCATAAGGCAGGGAAGTAGCAACTTCTCCGCCCTCTCCGCGGCTCCGCGTGAGACATACGCGGGGTGTTGACACAGGATCGTCTATCTGCTATTGTGTAGCATACATTCGGCGATGGAGTTCGCCGTGAACCGCCCCCAGCCGGGGGCTAATGACTCCTACTCTCGCTCCACGAGGGTAGGATTTTTTTATGTCCGGCCGCTGCGGCCGGGGAGCTGCACGTGCACGCGGAACCTGCATCCCTCGCGACCTATCGGGAGCTGACGAACGACCTCCTGTCCTCTATCGACGCGCTCACGAACGTGGCGGGCGCGCACGAGCGGACCTGTGCGGAGCTGCGCGCAAAGATCCGGGAGAACGTCTTCAACCTGGTGGTCGTGGGCCAGTTCAAGCGCGGCAAGACCAGTCTGATCAACGCGCTCCTGGGCGCGGACATCCTGCCGATGGCGGTCGTCCCGCTCACCTCCATCGTCACGATCATGACCTGGGGCGATGCGCTCGGGATCACGGTCTCCTTCCTGGACGGCACCCGCGTGGAGATCGCGCCGGACCGGCTTGCGGAATACGTCACGGAAAAGGGGAACCCCCGGAACGTCAAGGCCGTGAGCGAGGTCGTCGTAACCTACCCGTCGCCCTACCTCCGGGACCACGTGCGCCTCATCGACACGCCGGGCGTGGGATCGCTCTACCAGCACAACACCGACGTGGCCTATCGTTACCTGCCGAAGGCGGACGCCGCGCTCTTCCTCCTGTCCGTGGACCAGCCCATGGGCAGGGCGGAGCTCGACTTCCTGCAGGACGTGAAGGAGTATTCCCACAAGATCTTCTTCCTCCTGAACAAGGCGGACTACCTCTCGGACACGGACCTCGCGGAGTCCGTCGCCTTCACCCGATCCGCGCTCCGGGAGAGCCTGGGCGCGGACGTGACGCTCTTCCCCCTGTCCGCGCGCCTCGCCCGCGAGGCCGTGCAGGAGGGGTCGGCGGAAAGACTTGCGCGGAGCGGGCTCCCTCTTTTTTCCGCGGCCTTGAGCGAATTCCTCATGCAGGAGAAGGGCGCGGTCCTGGTCCGGTCCGCGACAAAGGCGCTGCAGCGGGCCGTTGGCCAGACGCGCTTCGAGCAGGAGCTCGAGCTGCGCTCCCTGGAGACGCCGCTCGAATCGCTCCGCAGGAAGATCGCGGTCTTCGAGGAGAAGAAAGAGGAGGTCCGGCGCGAGAAGGAGGATTTCGCGATCCTGCTCGACGCGGAGACCCGGAAGCTCGGCCGCGACCTGCTCGACAGCGACATCACCCGGTTCCGCAAGGACCTGCTCGCGCGGGAGCGGACCTTCCTGGAGGAAGAATTCCGGGCCAAGCAGGCGCTCCCCTCGCGGGAGCTCCGGGAGGTCCTCGAAGGGACGGTGATCGAGCGCGTGCGCCGGGCCTTCAGCGCCTGGCGTGCCCAGGAGGACGAGCGGCTCGCCCGGGCCTTCGAGAAGGTCTGTGCCCGGTTCGCCACGAAGATCAACGATACCGTGGACGACCTGATGCGGTTCTCGTCCGAGCTTTTCGCCATCCCCTTCGCGGCGATCAAGACCGAGATGCTCTGGTCGGACCGATCGCGGTTCTCCTATAAGTTCCGGGACGAGCCTGTGGGGCTCCAGATCGTGACCTCGTCGCTCACCCTTGCCTTGCCCAAGTTCATCGGCGACCGGCTCATCCTGGGCAGGATGCAGGAGTACCTCGTCAAGGTGACGGACATGCAGGCCGGCAGGCTCGGGGCCGACTTCGAAGAACGGCTGGACCGGAGCAAGCTGTCCTTCCGCGGGGAGATGCTCGAAAAGATCGACAGCACCATCGAGGGCATCAGCGCGGCGATCGAGAAGGGGATGCGGGAACGATCCCGGGGAGAAACGGAGGCAGGGGAACGGAAGAAGGAGCTCGGCGCCCTGTCCGGCGCCCTGGACGACGTCGCCCGGAGGCTCGGCCGGATCACGGAGACCGCGATGCGCATGACATAAAAGGCCTGCTCACCACAGCGAACGCAGGGAAAGGCAAAGCAAAAGGCTTTTTAACCACAGACAAAAGCGAGGCCAGCGAAGGAGCCAAGAGCGAATCTAGTGTTTCCCGCAGAGCCGCGGGGACGCCAGGCAAAAGCTTTTCATCGTAAGGACACTACTTGTACGCCTTCCCCGCGCCTCCGCGTCTCCGCGGGAGGAAGAGGTCTTCGGTTCTCAATCCGGAATTTCCTTTCTTTGCGTCTTTGCGGCTTGGCGCGAGGAGCATCCCGGTCCTTGCTTTTCAGCACTGAATCTGCTCTTGAGGAGGTTTTTCGTGATCGAGATCGACATCCCCGGATTCGGCATGGTCAGACTGGAGCACCTGGTATCGGACTTCACCGGCACCCTGTCCGTGGACGGCAGCCTCCTGCCCGGGGCAGGCAAGCGGCTGAACCGCTTGGCCGAGGTCCTCACCATCCACGTTCTGACCGCCGACACCTTCGGCAAGGCCAGGGAGGCCCTGCAGAACGTCCGATGCAACGTCCGGGTCCTGACCGGCGATGACCTTGACGCGCAGAAAGAGGAGTTCGTCAAAGAGCTCGGCGCGGACACGGTCGTGGCCCTGGGGAACGGCAAGAACGACCGGAAGATGCTCAAGACCGCCAAGGTCGGGATCGCCGTGACCGAAGGGGAGGGGTGCGCCGTGGACGCCATCCTTTCTGCCGATGTCCATGTGCGCGCCGCGATCGAAGGTCTGGACCTGCTCCTGCACGAGAAACGGCTCAAGGCTACCCTGCGGTTTTGATGATGCCCCCCCGGAATCGCCGGCCATCTACAGATCAAAAGCATGAAAGACTTTTGTCATTCGCAGATTACGCAGATTGACGCAGATGGAATCTGTCCATAACCCCGAGACCTACGTCTTTATCTGTTTACCCCTGGAGACCGAAGTGCGAAGCGCGCATGCCAGGGGTGGCCATCTGCGGTCATCTGCGGATAGAGGCATTTAACGATACGTTTGATTTTTCTGTGGCTATCTCTGTCATCTGCGGATACAATAACAGCCTGCGGGGTTCCCGAAGAGAGATGAAGAAAACGGCCGTCATCGACATCGACAACACCCTCTGGCAGTTCAGCGACGCCTTCCTTATCGAGCTGCGGAAGATCAATCCTTCCTTTCCTCCTGTCGCGCAGTGGACGACCTGGAACTTCTTCGAGGGCTATTGCACGGAAGAGCGGTTCCTGAAGGCCGTGGACGCGGTCCATGAGCGCCAGGACTCCGACGCCTATCGACCCTATCCCGAGGCCAAGGGCTTCCTCCAAACGCTCCGGGAAGAGGGGTATCACGTGATCATCGCGAGCCATCGGAAAACCGAGATGCAGGGGCCCACGGAGCGATGGCTCAAGAAGCACGGGCTCGTCTACGACGATCTGCATCTTTCCTTCGACAAGAGCGTCCTGTTCCCCAGCGCGGCAGTGGTGGTGGACGACGCGCCGCACACCCTCGAAAAGGCCGTCGCATGCAAGGCGATCGGGGCAGGCCTGCTCTTCCCGTGGAACAGGGCCTACGCGGGAAACGGATTCGCCTTGTGCAAGGATCTCAACGAGGTCATAACGTACATCAGGACACGGAGGAGCAACAGATGAACGAGCTGCTTGCGGAGAGCTCCCTGATCGACATCCGCGGCCTCTGTTGAGGTCCCCCGGTCCTGGCGGTCGTCGGGAAGCTCAAGACCATGCAGGAGAACGATATCCTCCTGGTCGTCTCCGATAAGGAATCCATGCTGAACGATATCCCGGCCCTCTGCAGGGTGGTGCACTGCGAACTCGTCAGGACCTTCACCATGCAAGGGCTCTTTCTGTTCATGATCAGGAACAAAAAATGGGAAGCGAAACAAATTCCTTCTTAATTCCCAATTCCTACCTGGAGTGTCAATGGAATCCGCGTCCGTCTTTGCAAAGAAACACGGCCTGGAGCGTTATCTTGACCGGCCCGACGAGCTGAACGAGCAGATCCTGAAGCTCCTCATCCTGCAGGAATCGATGCAGGCGGAGTCGGAGCGGAAGGCGCGGACAAAGGATCCGGGGCGCCAGGCCATCGCTGTTCGTCGAACCGCGGGCGGCAAGTTCACGGCGCGCTGCCTGGGGGAGGGGACCTATCGCTACGCGGTCGTGACCGCGCTCCAGGGCAGCACCGCCCTCGTGCCGCTCTTCCAGCAGGGCAGGTTCGTGTCCCTGCTCAGGCAGATGGGCGTTCCCGAGGACCGGATCGCCCAGTACTGCGCGACCGTGACGCTGCATGACGACACGGTGTGCATAGATCAGGAATGAGAACCCCGGGGATCTCTATCCGCGGATGAAGTCGGAACGAAAACCTGAGACTTTTATTCTCTGCGGATAAAAAGCATCGAACGATCCTTATCTTCGTCAAAATAAAGGAGAAGAGATTATGATTCGGAATATCGTCATCGCACTGATCGGCCTCGTCCTCTGCGCCGCACCTGCCGTTGCGGCAAACGCAACGCCCGCGAAATGCAATATGATGATGCACGAGATGCACGGGAAGACCGCACCCGGCCAGGTCGTCTGCCCCGTTTCGGGCGAGCCGGTGAACAAGGCCACGGCCGCCACCTACACCTACAAGGGCAAGACCTATTACTTCTGTTGCCCTGCCTGTATCTCGGAGTTCAAGAAAGACCCGGAGAAGTACATCAAGCGGATGAAGGAGCGGGAGAAGCAGGAAGTAAAATAACAACAATATTGTTGTTGACGGGTCATGGATTTGAGCGTAGAATTTTATGAGACCGAAACAGGCGCTTGTCCGGTGCGGGATTTTCTGGACGGGCTGAAGCGCTCCGATCCTGACGACTTTGCCGCAGTAGTCGCGGGCCTGGCGAAACTGCGAAATCGAAAGTATCATCGGGAGCCGCTGTCCAAGGCGCTTGGGGGCGGCCTGTACGAACTTCGTCACGTAGGGAAACTCAACACGCGCGTTCTCTGGTTCTTCGTAAAAAATCGCCGTATCGTCGCGGTGCACGGTATCCGGAATAAGAGCAGGGCCGTGCCGGAACGGGATATGACTGCGGCGCAAGACCGGATGGCTGATTGGTTGAGACGAGTCAACGGATGAAAAAGACAAATTTCGACAGATACCTCGATGAACAATTGCTGGATCCGAAATTTGCCGCCCGCTTTGAACGCGCCGGTGAAACCTGGGATGTCGCGCTCCAGATCGCCGCGCTCCGTACGCAGGCGGGGCTGTCGCAGCGGGATTTGGCCCGGCTTCTCAAGGTGTCCCAGCAGCAGATAAGCCGGCTGGAGTCTCCCGGATATGAGGGACATTCACTGAGCACCCTTCGCAAGGTGGCGAAGGTCCTCCATGCCCGGATCCGTGTCACGTTCGAGCCGGAGAGGAAACAGGCGGGGATGGTCGCTGAATCACCTGCCGCGTATCGCACGAAGCGACGGCAAAAGACGCGAGCGCGGTAACTTGTGCCGCGCCTGTACCCGTCCCCTGGTACCTGATGCGGGCTTTCCGGTGTAAAATATTTCTTAGCTCTTAACGCATCCTTTTTCCTTGCGTGCAGAAGGTGTCCTATGACGAACCACCATGACGGCAAGATCGGGTTCTGGGCAGTGGTCTCCCTCGGCGTGGGCGGCATGGTCGGGGGAGGGATCTTCGCGGTCCTGGGCCTGGCCGTGCAGCTTGCCCACGGCGGCACGCCCGCTGCCTTCGCCCTGGCCGGCGTGGTGGCGCTCCTGACCGCCTATTCCTACGCCCAGCTCTCCGTGGCCTATCCGAGCCGCGGGGGAACGGTCACCTTCCTGGACAAGGCCTTCGGCTCCGGCATGTTCACGGGCAGCATGAACGTGCTGCTCTGGCTCAGCTACATCGTGATGCTGTCGCTCTACGCGCTCGCCTTCGGGAGCTACGGCGCCGTGTTCCTGCCCGCGGCCTGGCAGGGGATCGGCAAACACGTGCTCGTGAGCCTCGTGGTGCTCGTGATTACGGGTCTTAACTTATTAAGCGCCGAAGCGATCGGCAAGGCAGAGGACTGGATCGTGGGGTTCAAGGTCCTGATCCTGCTGCTCTTCGTGGGAGTGGGGTTCGCCGGCGTCAAGACCGCACGGATCGCGCTGCCTGCCTGGTCGCCGCCCCTGGAGCTCGCGGCCGGGGGCATGATCATCTTCCTCGCCTATGAAGGGTTCGAGCTGATCGCCAACACCGCCCGCGACGTGCGGAACGGCGTACAGACCCTGCCGCGCGCCTACTATACGGCCGTGGGGTTCGTGATCGCGCTCTACATCCTGGTCTCGATCGTCACGGTCGGGAACCTCCCGATCGACGCCATCGTGGCTGCCCGGGATTACGCCCTGGCAGAGGCCGCCCGGCCCTTTCTGGGCCAGGCCGGTTTCACGCTCATCGCCGTGGCCGCGCTTTTGTCCACGGCCTCGGCCATCAATGCCACGCTCTACGGCGCAGCGCGCCTGAGCTACACCATTGCCCGGGACGGCGAACTGCCGGCCGTGCTCGAGAAGAAGGTCTGGGGAGAGCCCATGGAAGGGCTCTTGATCACCGCCGCGCTTACGCTCTTTACGGCCAACTTCTTCGACCTCACCAGCATCTCCACCCTGGGAAGCGCGGGATTTCTCCTGATCTTCGCCGCCGTAAATACCGCCAACACCCGCCGCGCAAAAGAGACCCAGAGCCGCGCCTGGATCTCCGGGGCAGGGACCGTCGCCTGCCTGGCCGCATTGGCCGCCCTCATCTGGCAGGCCTGGACCACGGGGCCGGAAAAGCTCTGGGTCCTCGCAGCCATGATCGCCCTGGCAGCGGGCATCGAAGGCGCCTACCGCCTGGCCGAACGGGAGATCCGGCTGCATGAATAGGGGAGGCAACGGCAAATGCCTGTCTCCCGCTGAGCCGCGGAGAAAACACAGCAAGTAAAAGATCGTGACCCTGTTGCTTTGAATTATTACCTCAAGAAGGCTTTTGACTTCTCCGCGTCCTCCGCGTCTCCGCGTGAGCAGCCCCCCGCATTTCCCCCTTTCTTTCGCCAGGCGATTGTGGTAAAAAATGCCGGTATCGCATGGGGTTTACGGAGGGCGAAAAATTGAAGAAATCACTCATCACACTCATCGTAACGCTTCTCATCGGGATCGTCGCGGGCGTCTTCGGCACCCTCTATCTTCCCGGGTACGTGCAGCCCTACCTTCCCGCATGGATGGGGGGCAATACCGTCACGGTCAAAGGGACCGTCGTGGCCAAGCAGAAAAAGGAGAACTCCCTGCTGCTTACCGTCGAGACCCCCGACGGCGTGCTCCTGGCAACCTTCACGGACAAGATCGACGAGATCAACCTCCTGATCGACGTCAAGGACACCATCGTGTTCACCCTGCCCAAGTACCAGCCCTTTATCGAAGATCCGCGGATCGTCCAGGTCACGAGAGGGGACCAGCAGGTAGCCGCACCAGCCCCCGCACCGGCGCCCGCGGAAAATCCGAAGGTCGAGGCGCCGAAAGAAGTAAAGCCGAAGCCGAAACACCGGCAGAAGCCGCCCGTCGTTGTTCCCGCGCCGAAATCCCGCATCACCGGAACCGGGTCAGAGGTGTAGTCGACGAGGTCCGCATTTTCTTGACATCCCTCGTTATATAAATATAATAATCCTGGTGCCGGTTGATCGAATTGAATTACGCGGAGAAACAAGCCATGGGTCCGCAGGTAAAGATCGATAAAGATAAAATCACCGCTTTCTGCCGAAAATGGAAGATCGTGGAGTTTGCGGTTTTTGGGTCGGTTCTGCGCGATGATTTTCGGCCGGACAGCGACGTCGATGTGCTGGTTACGTTTGACCGGGGAGGCGGTATTACATTCGACAATCGCGTAGACATGCTTGATGAACTGCGAATTATATTCGGCAGAGAGGTCGACCTTGTCGAGAAGCAAGCCATCACCAACCCATTTCGCAGGCATGCCATTCTGACAAACAAAGAGATTCTGTATGCGGCCTGATGCGCGCGACGCGGCTTATCTCCTCGATATGTTGCGTGCGGCAGAGAAGGTGAGCGTTTCGTGCAAGGCAAAGCGCAGAGTGATTTTGCCGCTGATGAGGTATTGCGTGATGCTATTGAGCGAAATGCCGAGATCATCGGCGAAGCTGCGAGAAAAGTATCCGAGGAATTCAAAGCCCTTCATCCTGAAATCCCGTGGCGCAAGATCATTGCCCAAAGAAATGTTCTGGTGCATGAATACGATAGGATCAGTGTTGATGATATGTGGACCGTTGCGACATTTCATATCCCGCAATTGATTGCCGATCTATCGCCGTTGCTTCCTCCGCTCCCGCCGGAGACCGAGTATTGAAGAAGGCGGCGTAAGGTTTCTGCCTTGAACTTACAATTCTTCCTTAAATTTTCACCCGTCTCCCTTCAAACTTCACACTTCCCAGCCTCTCTTCACTCTTCAAACTTCACTCTTCCAGCGCTCTTCCTAGCGTGTTCCTCGTAGAAAGCCGATGTCTTCTCCTCGGAGATGCCGTCAAAAAAAGAAGGGGCCGTCGAGGCCCCTTCTGTGATGCAACTCCGCTGTCCTTCTTCCGCAGAAAGCGTCTACCAGTCCCAGCTTCCCCAAACAGGCTTTGTCGCTGTCGTGCGGCCGAATGCCGGTGCGGTAACGGCGTCGGACGATACATTGGTCACATAGGTGCCCAGCGGATTGACCGTCACATTGCCGTTGGCATCGACGACGAGCTCGAACACCTGCCAGACCGTATCCACGCCGATGACCGTGCTGCCGGGATTCGGCGGGGTGAAGATCGTCGTCGATCCGTTCAGGGTAAGCTCGACGCGCGCCGGGGAGGAATAGATGTCGCCCGACCCCGCATAGTGATGCACCGAATAGCGGTACGTGCCCGGGATGAACTTGCTGATGGTGATCACCTCGGGGCCGAAACTGGTGGTGTCGTCGACATCGAGGGCCGCATAGGGATCGGTCGCCAGGTCGCCGAGATTGGAATAGTACACGTGGAACCGTGTTCCGGGATTAGCCGAATCCGGTCCCGTCAGATGGGAGTCCAGGTCCGAGGGATCGGCTCCCCAGGTCAACTTGATCTTTGCCGAACCGGAGCCCGCGCTGCCGAACACCGCGCCGAGGGTCAGGTCGTTCGTAAGGGGGGTGCAGGTGGCGCCGGCGGAACCGGTGTCGACCACTTCGCTGTTGCTCAAGGCGTCGCTCGTGTACGCGGTCACGATGACCTGGGCATTCGCCTTCACATCGATCGAAAACGTGCCGTCGGCGGCGGTATAGGCCTGAGACGTTCCCGTATAGTCCCGGCCCTCGGCCTCCACGCGGGCATCGGCAACCGGAGCGCCCGACGAATTCTTCACGACCCCCGTGACGCAGGTGGTGTCATACACCTGGTCCGAGTTCCAATAGGTGAAATGGGCCACCGTGCCTTCGTAATACTGATCGGGCGCCGTCCCGTTCAGGGTCAGGGTCCCTTCCTGGACCCACACGCCGGTCGTGCTGTTGTAATAGAAGGCGGTCATGGTGGCGGGCGCGGATCCCTGGTCCACTGCCGCCACGGGGATCCGGATGGTCGCGGTCTGGCCGGTCGCCAGGTTGAGCGGGGCCCCGCTGCTGTCCGTGAAGCTCACCTCCATGGCCCCGAAGCTCTCGATCTGAGAACCCGCAGAGGTCGTAAAGTCGCCGGGCATGATCTGGGGGTTGGAGGAGGGGTCGATGGGGGTCAGGTCGGCGGTTATCGGCAGGGACGGCGCACTGCCGGAACCGGTTACGAGACCGTTCGCCGGAATGACCACCTGGGCCGGCGAGCCCGTCACCGTGAGCGACTGCGCCGTGGCCAGGCTGCTGATGGACAGCGACGCGGCCACGGGCTGGAGCGCCACGTCAACCCGCGTCGTGTTGCCCGCGGTCACCCGGGTGATCTTCGACGCATAGGCGTAGTTGGCGGCGGTGATCGTCACGATCGTATTGCTCGAAGGGGATGCATTAGCGATCGTATAGGACCCGTCCGCGGCCGTCGTGGTCGATGCCGTCCCGTCTGAAACAACCGCGTTTGCAATCGCGGCGCCCGTCATATTGTTGCTCACCTTGCCGACGATGGTCCCGGTAGCCGCGCCTCCGCCTCCTCCGCTGCTGCCACCGCTGCTGCAGCCCGCGAAAAACACCGAGCCCAGTCCCATCGCAACGAACATCGCTAAAGCCAAGAGCAAACCTTTCTTCGTCATACAACCTCCCCTGAGATTTTATTCACTTCTGTTGTCAAAAGTAGTTTAGATAGTAGCAAGGCAACTGCGGACAGTCAAGTAACTATTACCGGTTACTATTACCAACCCGCAGCTATTTGATTGCGGATCATTCGACGGCCCGTCCTGTCGGCATGCGCTCCTGAGATGTGGAAACCCATACGACCAAGCGATCGAGATCAGACCTGTTGTGATCCGGTGAGTGACCTCGGAATCGCAGGCCCACTGAAGCATTTTCACCCTTCACCCTTCAAACTTCACACTTCCAGCGCTCTTCCGAGCGCTTTTACTCGTAGAACTACGTATGTTTTCCCCTAGTAGAACCCGCAAAATGCACGGATAATCAAGATTTTCTTGACATTCCCCGCCACTTGCCTATAATCGTCCTGTTGCCACCTCTTTTCTCGCGGCAGAGCAAGTTCCATCGGCAAAGACAGGAGACAGTGAACGGGGATGGTCCGTCAGCAGAAAACCAAAGAGCGAAAAAAAACAATTCGTGCAGTTACGACGCAAAAAAAAGCCGCAACGCCTGCCGGACGAAAAGAACCATCGCTTCCCGCGCCTGTTCCGAACGGCAAGTCCCTCGAATCCTGGATCTGGGACGCGGCCTGTTCCATCCGCGGCGCAAAGGACGCGCCGAAGTATAAGGAATACATCCTCCCGCTGATCTTCGCCAAGCGTCTCTGCGATGTCTTTGACGACGAGGTGAACCGCATTGCCAAAGAAGTCGGTTCCCGCGCGAAGGCTTTCAAGCTCGTACAGGCAGACTGGAAACAGGCGAAGAAGAGCGGCCAGACGCCGATGGTCCGATTCTATCTGCCGCTGGAACCGGGGAATCCCGACGAGCCTGTCTGGTTCGTTATCCGCAAGCTTTCCGACAGGATCGGCGAACAACTCACCACCCGTCTCCACTCAATCGCAAAAGAAAACCCCTTGCTGTCGGGAATCATCGACCGCGTGGATTTCAATGCCACAACCCACGGTGTACGGGACCTGGACGATGACCGGCTCTCGAAGCTGATCGAGCAGATCAACAAAAAGCGGCTCGGCCTCGCCGACGTGGAGCCGGACATCATCGGCCGGTCCTACGAGTATCTCATCCGCAAGTTCGCCGAGGGAAGCGTATCGAGCGCGGGCGAGTTCTATACGCCCGCCGAGGTCGGCATGGTCATGGCGCGCATTCTCGATCCCGAGCCGGGGATGACGATCCACGATCCCTGCTGCGGATCAGCCGGGCTCCTCATCAAGTGCCAGCTTGCGCTCGAAGAGAAGATGAACCTGCGCTCCAAAAAGAACTTCGCGCCCCTGCGGCTCTACGGCCAGGAGTACACTCCCGAGACCTGGGCCATGGCCAACATGAACATGATCATCCACGACATGCAGGGCCAGATCGAGATCGGCGACAGCTTCAAGAACCCCAAGTTCCGTAAAGGCAACCGCCTCCAGACCTTCGACCGCGTGACCGCAAATCCCATGTGGAACCAGGATTGGTTCACGGAGAAGGACTACGACGCCGACGAGTTGGACCGCTTTCCCAAGGGCGCGGGGTTCCCCGGCCGCAAGGCAGACTGGGGCTGGGTGCAGGTGATGTTCGCCACCTTGAACGAAACGGGCAGGGCCGCCATTGTCCTCGATACCGGGGCCGCCTCGCGCGGCTCGGGAAACGCCAACAGCAACAAGGAAAAGGACGTTCGCCGCTGGTTCGTGGAGCAGGACCTGATCGAAGGCGTCATCTACCTGCCGGAGAACCTGTTCTACAACACCACCGCACCGGGCATCGTCCTCTTCCTGAACAAGGCAAAGCCGAAAGAACGGAAGGGGAAGATGCTCCTGCTGAATGCATCGACGGAATTCGCTAAAGGCGATCCCAAGAACTACCTGCCGCCGGACGCCGTCACCCGCATAGCCGATACGTTCAAGGCCTGGAAGGAGAAGGACAAGTACAGCCGTATCGTCACGCATGAAGAGATCGCAAAGAACGACTTCAACATCTCCCCCAGCCGCTACATCCATACCGGCGCGGGCGAGGAATACCGGCCCATCGCCGAGATCGTGGAGGAGCTGAACGCCCTGGAGGAAGAGGCGAAGAAAACGGATGCCGCGCTCAAGGCGATTCTGAAGAGGATCGGGGCATGAACCACAGGAAGGCTATTACGTAAATATTCCGCACACTATGCGGAGGATGTTTCTGAAGAGGGTCGATATGACGACGAAGAAGGCGATAACACGGCGAAAGAACAGATTTGAATCAGGGGAGCCAATTCGCTACACAGTGCGTAGCGAATTCTACGACGCGGTCGCAGAAGTGCTCCGCGGGGCGCGGTCTAGAGCCTATCGAGCCGTCAACTTTGCCATGGTCGAAGCATACTGGAACGTGGGCCGGAAGATCGTCGAAGAAGAACAAGAAGGCAAAGAGCGAGCTGAATACGGGAAATTTCTGATCAAGAACTTGTCCCTCCAGTTGACGCATGAATTCGGCAAAGGATTCACTGAGCCGAACTTGTGGAATTTCAGGCAATTCTATCTGTGTTTTCCGAATTGGCACACACTGTGTGCCGAATCAAAGGCCAATAAGAAAGATTCAGATGGGGCTGGTTCTCCTGAAATTCTCTACGCACTGCGTAGAGAATTGACGTGGACACACTACCGGCTTCTTATGCGCGTAGAAACACCGGACGCTCGTGCATGGTATTTGAACGAAGCCGCTGACCAGAACTGGACCACCCGCATCCTGGAACGCCAGATCAATTCCCTCTACTATGAGCGCCTGCACATGAGCCGGAATAAGAAGCCGGTTGTAAAGGAGATGAAGGAAAAAACCGCGCTCCTCGCACCCGATCCGAAAGACTTCATCAAAGACCCCTACGTGCTCGAATTTCTAGGGCTCAAGGACAACCCCGATTTCCGCGAATCGGACCTCGAACAGGCCATCATCGGCAAGCTTCAGGCCTTCATGCTGGAACTGGGCAAAGGCTTCGCCTTCGTGGCCCGGCAGCAGCGCATCAGCACCGAGACCAAGGACTTTTTCATCGACCTCGTCTTCTACAACTACCTCCTCAAGTGCTTTGTTCTCATAGACCTCAAGACCGGAGAACTTGCCCACCAGGACATCGGCCAAATGGATATGTACGTCCGGCTGTACGAAGACAAGTACAAGAGCAGGGACGACAACCCCACCATCGGCATTATCCTCTGCACGGACAGGGACGAAACCGTGGTCAAGTACTCAGTGCTCAAGGAGAACAAGCAGCTTTTCGCGTCCAAGTACAAACTCTATCTGCCGAGCGAGCGGGAATTGATCGAGGAGATCGAGCGGGAGAAAGCGATGATCGTGATGGAGCGCGGTGTGCGGTATGGCGCCTATGTCTAATGTTTCATACAGAGATCCGCGGAGTTATGAATGCCTAAGAATAAAAACAATGTAATACCTCTCCTAACATTCGAAGCTAGGATAAAAAGAAATTTAAGAACCCATTTGCAAACCCTAGGGTTTGCTAAAGACGAGAACGGGTTTCTTAAGCCTCCAGATCCCACAAAAGAGACCTTCCGTAATCTGCATATTGAACAGCGCAATGAGCGTCTTCAAGCTCAAACAAAATTTATCGATAAAGTGTGGCCAAAGCTGAATAACTACTTTGCTGATGGCACAGATGTTGTTCCATCTCAAATAACACCTCGCCTCGAACTCATTCCTGGGCCGGGGTGGCGGGCTGATCTGTTTCGATTAGCCAGCTTAATATGGAGTGTGCCTGTTTCATGCGGTTATGGACGCAGAATGCGTTTCCTAGTGTGGGATGACAGTAACGGAAAACTCATCGGCATTTTAGGATTGGGTGATCCAGTTTTTAATCTGAAGACAAGGGATGAACTAATAGGATGGACCTCGGAAGACCGAAAAAAGAGGCTGGTAAATATAATGGATGCATATGTTCTTGGTGCGATGCCGCCCTATAATTCGCTACTATGCGGTAAACTTATAGCTTGCTTAATTAAAACCAAAGAAGTGAGAGATCTATTTGCGCAAAAATATAACAAGAGTAAAGGCATTATATCAAAAAAATACAAGCACGCTTCTCTCGCCATGGTTACAACGTCATCTGCTCTTGGAAGATCATCGATTTACAACAGACTTAAACTTAACCAAGTAGCATATCTAACTTCTATTGGTTTTACATCGGGGTGGGGTCATTTCCATATTCCACACGAGTTGTTCAATTCAATCCGAGATTATTTGAAGCAAAAGAAACACAGTTACTATAAAAATAATCGCTTCGGAGACGGACCGAATTGGAAACTACGTGCCATACGGTATGCGCTCAATACGATAGGCGTAAACGACAATCTACTTCGTCACGGTATTTCACGCGAAGTTTTCATATGTAATATCGCCTCAAACGCGAGAAGATATTTGGCTGGAAAATCAAAAAAAGCATACTACAGGGGTTTGCTGTCAGTAGAAGATGTGGGGCTATTGGCTAAAGAGCGATGGATTGTACCCCGCGCTGAGCGATATCCAGCATATCAGTCGTGGAATCGAGAGCAAATATTAGGCATGATTATGAACAAAGGCACTGTGCAAAAAAATCTGAATCGTCAAGATAGGAAGGTGGTTCAAATTGGCACTCGCTAATTTTGACCTGAATGTCCTCCGCGAAAAAGTGCTAGCAGCATACAAAGTCGATGATCCTCTTGTGAAGAAGTTTCGAGAATATGCTCGACGATTGGGTGGTAACATTCGACCTCTAAGGACATATTCCGTGAATGCAGTGTCATTTGTATCGTCTGATGGCGGTGATAATCGCTTGGTCTTTAATCCAGCTGTCGTAGAATTGGTGCGAGTAGTGGACTCACGCGGGAACCAGTGTGCATTAGACGCTATCGCTAGCAGCGCTAAACCCGAAGAACTAAATGAACGTGTAAAGCCGAATAGCCCATCGCTTGTAGAGCCATTGCTCAGACTATGTAATGATTTAGGCAAGAATGTGGTTGACTTGTCCTATTTGCTAAAGGGCTTGGAAGATCCGGGTAAGAGTACAGGCGCCATACGATGCTATAGAGATATTGTAGAATGGGCGGTACTTTATGATTTAATCACGCATCCTTCACTTCAATGGGGCGGGGATACTATATTAGTCAGAGACGGTCTTCTTCGGACTAAATCATTCAAGCGAGAACTTTTCCCTCAAATTGATCAGAAACTGCGTGACGGGATACAAAATCATAAAGCACGAAACGTAAATCTTTCTCTAGTGGGTGTAGCTAAACAGAGTGCTGTCCTTGGTCGCCTAGCTGTTGCACTGGAATTAGAAGCTACTTTTCATAGACCATTTCCGTGCTTCGCGGAGGTGCCTCCTGATATAGAGGAAGACTGCTATAACTTTGACTTAACATGGCTACAAACATACGAGACGGCAGAATTACAGGAAAGTGGTAAAAAGCTATATCAATCCCTTGGGAAAATGTATTTGGTGAAATTTGGTGATCGGCCATTGGATCCGGTGTGGCCAGTTGATGTCGCAGTATGGCAAGTCGCGAATGTTGAAAAAATACTGGGACAGCTTACGGTTGATGCTCAACAAGGATTTCCAATTCCAGATTATCCTATGTGCATTCAGAAAGCACATGATTATGCAAAGCTGACAGGTTTAGAAGCTGAAATATTACAAGATCTACTGATGCAAGGAATTACTCAAAATCTAAATCCGGAAGAAGCCGAGCGTTTATTACGAATGAAACACCTTGGCCAATCGCTTGCTGCTCTGAGATATAAGGAGGGCTAATGTTATTTGCAAATTCTCAGGTAATGGGGACATTTAAAGGTTTCAACGAAAGAGGGCTGGAATTTGCTGCTGAGATTATTGCCCCATACGATGCCAGTATGTTAGAGCGTCCTCAATTAGGGCAATTTTTACTAATTGAACTTGGTTCAGTCGAGGAAGCCGCCTTGGGACGGATCACACGCTTTGTACCGTCTGGACTGTTGGCAACCGCAGAAGGCGAAGACTATGTAAACACCATGCAACGTCGTCAACAGGCTGTTCCTGAGGATCTTAAACAGCAAAGACTTAAATATCGCGTCCAAGTCAAACTTCTTGGGGCAGTTCGTGTTGTAAATAAGTCAATCGTTTATGTGCCTTCGCAGAGAAGACTTCCTCACTTGGGTGCTAAAGTGGCGCTTCCAAGTGCAGAAGTATTATCGGAACTATGCAAACTCAGCAAGGGCGAGACGGACCTTGGAGACTATGTACTTGGTGAATTTGTTTACTCTGGGGCTGGCAGTACTCAAGGTAATCCCGTTTTGCGGCCAATGGATCCGCACTTATCCGTTAAATTTGATATTAAAAATCTGGTATCCCGACGGTCGGTAGTATTTGCTCGCGCGGGTTATGGGAAATCGAATCTAATAAAGTTTTTAGTCTCAGAATTGTACAAAAATGGACAGCCAAAAACAGAGACAGATCAACACGTCGGCACTTTAATATTTGATGCTGATGGCGAATATTTCTGGCCAGATAGAATTAAGAATAGACCTGGCCTTTGCGATGTAGATCATCTTAAAAACCATATTGTCGTATTCAGTAATAGGCAACCTGCTATCCCTTATTACGGAGGATGGAAGGCGGGTGAGGTTAGACTTGACATTCGCGACTTGCAACCTCGCGATGTTGTCGGTATTGCTATATCATCCGACAGACAAGAACAGCAGAATGTCTTAAAATTGAAAAGCGTAACAGCCGCAAATTGGAGGCAATTGGTTGACCTTATACAGCGTGAACATTTGCAGGCCTCTGATCAGGCAATAGGTAATTTAATAGGTTACACTGGGGCGCAAATTCAGCAGAGCGCAGCCGAAATTGCTGCTGCACGAAGCAACATGAATGGTATAGTCAGATTGCTGCACGATCCAAACAGCAAACTGTTAAATGGTGCCTTGCAGGCGCTGTCTGATGGGCATATTGTCATAATCGATATTAGTATGCTAAGTTCGAACGCCGGCAATGTTGTGGCCGGCTTGATTTTAAGGAGGATTTTTTCGCACAACCAGGAGAATTTTACAGGCGGGCAGGCTCCAATACCAGTAGTCGCAATCCTAGAAGAAGCTCAGAGTGTGCTAGGTCGAAATCTTGAAGAATCGAGTCCGTTTGTTGAATGGGTTAAAGAGGGTAGAAAATACGATCTTGGAGCGCTACTTGTCACCCAGCAGCCAGGATCATTGGCACCAGAGCTGTTGAGCCAAGCAGACAATTGGTTTTGTTTCCACCTATTATCAGAAGGGGACGCCAATGTTTTGGGAAAATATAATTCTCACTATTCAGATGATATCTTGGCTCATCTTGTTGGTGAGCCAATAGCTGGAAATTGTTTCATGTGGAGTGCTCCTCATCAACCATTTGTCCTGCCTGTGCGTGTGCGGGATTTTGAAAGTCTTTACAAGGGTAACGTTAAAACGGACGCATCTATGAAACCAATGAAGACTTCTGCTACTGATATAGAGCAGAAGGCCTCGGATAGGTTGGATATTTTAGCTTCGAAGCTGACTGCTTCGTTAAAAGAACCTAGCGTAAAGCTTGTTGCAATTCAAGGTCATGGTGTAGGGATTTACAAGGGGCAATTGTACCATTTAATAAAGGATATCAAAGAGCCAGCGGATTACCAAACGGAAGATCAACTTATGATGCCCCTGCTGGAAAAGATAATTGGTGAAGGAAAAGTCTCATTTCAGCACTTCGATAAAAAGGATTATTTCTGCGCAAATAAGGAAGATTGGGACAATGTTCGAAAATAACCTGCTTTGCTCCGATCTGACTCAGTCATGATTAAGAGGTATTGGTGTGAAAAAAACAATTGCCACTGACAGAGTGACTATCGCGCAGTTAATGAAGTACGTCGACAACGGACGTTTTGCAATTCCGAAGCTCCAGCGCGAATTTGTTTGGGACGGGCCGAAGGCTGCTAAGCTATTTGATAGCATTCTACAACGCATGCCGATAGGGCTTATTATGATTTGGGAGACGCCCAGAGGACATCGTCTCTATTTGCGTCAGAAATACAATATATTGCCGCCATTCAATGCTCGTAATGGGAAAGTGTGGTTCCTTATAGATGGGCAACAGCGCGTTTCAGTTCTTCACCGTGTACGTGAGGGCGACACCCTTAACAACGCTCGTGGAAAAGAAGTCAACTTTGCGCGTGTCGTGCTCTCCTTAGAGAGAGAAGAAGACGGCCAACAAGTCCGATATAGGAAGCCCGTGCCCGGTCGTTACGAATCTCTCCGGGACATTCTACATCCGCAATGGCGGCACCGAATGAGTCACTTAGGTACGCGGCATCTGGAACGCATTCGTAAGTGTCGCGATGAACTCCTTCGCTATCCGATGTATGTAATGTTTCTTCAGGCGCACATCGGGGCGATACGTGAAGCCTTCCTGCGAGTCAATACTCAAGGGATGAAAATTACAACAGCCGACGCCATCTTCACCAAAGCGGAGGATCTAGATCTTCGCGATGTTCGACATGAGGTCCAACAGCACGTAGACGATAGTTTTGGCATAATTCCTGAGATGCCAATACTATTCGCGGTCAGCGCCGTACGGGGCGCAACTGAGGCCCGCGGACAAGCGCTTCGTCAGGTTATATACCGGATAGAGAAAGATGCAAAAAGGAATTCAGCCCTGCGTAAATCACTTGCCCGCGATTGGCATCGGCTGGGTGTGTGTTTTGGTAAAGCTGTTGATTATCTGCGGCAGAACTTTCTCGTTCTTAACCACGATCTTCTTTATACAGACTATATGATCGCGATACTGGCACTGTTCTTCTTCTGGAATAGTAGGGGGCCAAGTGTTAAGCAAAAGGAACAATTGCGTAAATGGTTTTGGGCTACAACGACAGGAAGCCGCTACTCGGGTCACAACTTTCTCCGGTGTTTGCCCGATGATGTTAAATTCTTTAAACGGTTGGCAGGTGATCCAAAGGCCCGGTTTGTCTATAAACCGCAGATAGATAAAAGTGATGTGCGCCGTTCTCAGTATACGTCTCGGAGTGGTATCACGTGTGCATTCTACTCTATGATGCTTCGGCGACGGCCTGTGAGCATTATGGATGATGGTTTAAACGATATTCCGCTTGATCGATACTCGACGCGAGCTAACCGAAAAGACCGCCATCATGTATTCCCAAGAGCGCTATTGAACGCTTTTGATATACATCCGAGCTTGATTAACAGTATCTGTAATGTTTGCCTACTGACCGCCGAAGAAAACGGTCTGATCGGCTCCCGACGTCCTCGTTCTTACCTTGGTGATGTAAGAGATAGTGGCAGTTATTTTAAAAGAAAGATGTCACGTCATTTGATTCCGGTTGATGCTGACAGCGGAGTATGGACTGTCAATATGCGCCGTGGATATAATCGATTTATTAGGGATCGAGTAGATATGATTTGCGATGCATTTGAAGAAGAGGCTGGAGTTAGGCTATTCCGGAAGGACGTTTAGACGCCATCGGCAAATGATTACTCTGCTGAGACAAACGAGAGACTACTTAAGAATAGCCAAGTTTGCTTTTTGTCAATCGAGGTGATTGAATGCAAAGCGGCATTTTTAAAGATTGTGCTATGGAATCTAGCAATGCAAAATGGCCTTACAGTGTCCGAAGAGAAGTTTCACTATATGCAAGAGAAGATGATATCCGCACAGAGTTTGCAAGAGATTATAATCGGATTCTTCATTGCACTGCGTATCGACGATTAAAGCACAAGACCCAGGTATTCTTCGCGACGACAAATGATCATATCTGCACGCGGATTGAACATGTTAATCATGTTTCGTCGATTAGCCATACGATTGCAAAGTTTCTAGGGTTGAATACAGAGCTAACTAGTGCAATCGCGATAGGCCATGATCTAGGACATGCTCCGTTTGGACATGCAGGTGAGGACTATATCAAGAAAATTGCCTCTCGCGAATTAGGAGATTATTTTTGGCATGAAAAGAACAGCCTGCGTTTCGTTGATTATTGCGAAACACTCGAAGCTCCAAGCGGAAAGCATCACAATCTCAACCTGACTTACGCGGTTCGCGATGGTATTATTAGCCATTGTGGAGAGGTGGATGAAAATGCTCTTTACCCGAGAGATGAATTCATTGATTTAAACTCAATTGCAAGACCAAATGAATACAAACCATATACTTGGGAGGGTTGTGTTGTCAAGATTTCTGATAAAATCGCATACTTGGGTCGAGATATCGAAGACGCGCTGACTTTAAAAATTCTGAATCGGCAGCAACTAAGGGAACTTTCGAGCTTGGTCAAAGAGCATGGAAATTACAGAATCAGAGAAATTAACAATACTTTTGTAATTCATAAACTGATTATAGACCTCTGCAAGAATAGTAGCCCTCAAACTGGGATTATGCTTTCTGATGAAAGCCTGCGGGTAATGAACGCACTGAAGAAATTCAACTATAAGAATATCTATTTGCATTCAAGGTTAGACGTGTTTCGTGAATACGCAAAGCTAATTATCGAATCACTATTCTCAACCTTGAAGAAATTTTATTGTAAAGAGGAAACAATTGCGATTGTGAAAAAAAATATCGAGACTTATCCAGTACTCGCATCTACATTTCTTGAATGGCTGCAGAAGTATGGTAATCCTGGTGAGAGAAATAGTGTTCATAATAGATATGAGAATAAGATTCTTTACGATTTGGGCAGTGAAAGAGATTATCAGAAAGCAGTCATTGATTTCATATCTGGCATGACAGACTTATTTGCAATAAGGGTGTTTACTGAGACCACGAGATTCTAATCTGTTATTCAAGGAACATCTTAGGGTCAGGTCTATAATGTTTGACTCTTCTGCTTTCCTATGATATTCTCGTCTCCATGGCCCGCCCGTTACGCATCGAATACGCTGGAGCAGTCTATCACGTTACTTCCCGTGGGAATGAGCGGAAGCCCGTCTTCAAAACTGACGAGGACCGGTTCAAGTTTCTCAACACGGTCCAGCACGTGAACAAGCGCTACAACTGGATCTGCCATGCCTACTGTTTGATGGATAATCATTATCACCTGCTTATCGAGACTCCGGACGGAAATCTCGCTCTCGGCATGCGCCAGTTGAATGGTGTTTACACGCAGCTCTTCAATAAGCACCATGGGCGGACCGGCCACCTCTTTCAAGGGCGGTACAAGTCCATCCTCATTCAAAAGGACAGCCATTTGCTGGAAGTGTGTCGGTATGTGGTTCTGAATCCGGTCAGGGCAAAGATGGTGGAAGCGCCTGAAGCGTACCCATGGAGTAGTTACCGGGCCACGGCGGGCAGGGACTCAGGACATCCTTGTCTCAATACGAGCTGGGTGCTTGGCCAGTTCAGCAGGAAGCAGGGTATTGCCGAGAAGGAATACCGGCATTTCGTACGTTCAGGGATTGGGAACTCCATCTGGCATGAGGTGCGGGGACAGGCAATCCTGGGTGAAGAAGCCTTTGGCGATACGCTTGTAGATCATTTGCGGAAACATCAGGATATGCCGGAGATACCTCGAAGCCAACGGTATGCGCATCGGCCGGCGCTGGAAAAGCTCTTTCCCGAACGGGTTCAGAATGACATGCAGAAACGGAATCGTAAGATCGCGGAGGCGATCGAGAAGTATGGTTATACACAACGCGCGGTCGCGGACCATCTGGGAATGCATTTTACCTATGTCTGCCAGATCATGAAAAAGCAGGGAATATAAACATTATAGACGTGACCCTTTAGAAGTCTCTCCTCGAGACACCCATGAGAGAGGCGCCCCCATGTTCTTAAAGCTCTTCGGCAAACGGTCTTCGGTCTCGATCGAAAGCGACCGGATCTGGAAAACAACCGACCTGAAGCTCGACGGCATTGCGGCGGCGATCACGGCTGCCGGGCCTGACGAGCGGTTCCTCCTGATCGCCCATTTCCGCGACACCTTCCTTGCCCTGGAATCGCTGCTCCAGTCCAAATCGATCCCATTCCGCTCCGTGACCAGTTCCGGCGATGCAGCGGACCTTTTGGCACGGGGCCGCTATCAGGCCGGGACGCCCATCCTGACCTTGTCCGATCTCCTGCCGAAAGAGCGGAGGGGACCGTCGTGGTACGAGGATTTCACGCTCTCGATCATCGTGGCAGAGCATTATCCCATCCCGAGCATGGACGAGCGAATAACAATATTTGCCCGCTCCTTGGCCTGCAAGAGCCGCATCGTCTTCTGCGAATCCCTGGACGGCGCTTTCCTGCAGCATTTCGCCTCTGATCAGATCGCGGCGCTCCTCAACCTGCTCAAGAAGCCGGACCAGGCTGCGCTCGCCCATGTCATGGTCGACAGGTCCATCCGCGCCGCCCAGAAGAAGATCGCGAAGAAGGTCCCGAGCGATCGGAAGGCAAGCTCGCAGGAGCAGTGGTTTCAGTACAATAAGCGGAGATAAGCGCGGGAAGAAGGTAAACATCAAATTCTCACTTCTTTGTTTGAACCACAGAGGTCACAGAGGAAGGGCGACCGAGGAAAGCAAGGGCACGAAGATTGGGGGTGTTTCTTACTTCATACTTCTTAATTCGTACTTGGCATTTATTTTGGTTTATCTGCGTAAATCTGCGGCCATCTGCGGACAAGAGGAAGTAGAGCCGTGAAGCGTTGGTTTTCTTCTTACTTCGCAATTCTGACATCTGAATTTCCAGCCCGCCCCTCCCATTGACATACCAACTATCATAGTTTATAGTATAGTATTGTCCGCTCAGGAGGTCCTCTATGAAAACCCTTACCGCGCTCGATCTGCGCAAGAAGCTGGGCAGCGTGCTCGATGCCGTGGCGGAAAAGCATGAAGCCGTCACGATCACCCGGGCAAACAAGCCGCTGGCGGTCATCATCTCCGCCGACGAGTACCAGGAAAAGGTGCTGAAAGGCGACCGGGGGCGAAAACTGAAGGAGCTGTCCGCTCGGATGGACGCCTGGAAGAAGGCGCATCGGAAAGACACCGCCGATCTCGACGTCGTGCAGGCCCTCCGTGAGACGCGGGACCGCTGATGGTCGTCCTGGACGCCTCAGTGGTGCTCAAGTGGCTGTTCGCTGACGAGGTGGGAGGGGACCGCGCCGCGAGCTTGCGAGACGCCCACGCTTCCGGCCGGGAACTCGTCGCCGTTCCGGACCTGCTGTTCTACGAGATCGGGAACGTCCTCTCGACCAAGACGAAGCTCCCCGACGCGGCCGTTGCCGAGGCATTCTCGCTGCTCTGGGACTTCGGCCTCGAACGGTTCGATCTCGGCCTGGAGGAGTACCTCGGGGCGCTGGCCCTGAGCCGGAAGCACCGGATCACGCTGTACGATGCCGCGTACGTCGAGCTCAGCAGGAGGCTCAAATGTCCCTTTGTCACCGCGGACAAGAAACTCTACGAAAAGATCAAAGGGTTAAAGTCCATCGAGCTCCTCTAAGGGCTCCCCTTGGCCGATCTCGCCAGCGACTCATTCAATACCTGCCGCTTTCGAACGCGGAATTCCTTGCGCTGAAACTTGATTTGGAATTATCTGCGGCCATCTGTGGACAAGAAGAATTTAAAGATATTTTATCCGCAGATTACGCAGATTGACGCAGATGGGATCGATCAAACATCGAAGCTTGCTTGATTCGAACTGCAGAAGTCGCGGAGGGAATCGGTTTTAATCCCGAGACTTATTTCGGTGTTATCTGCGTTCATCTGTTTACCCCTGGAGACTTAAGTGCGAAGCGCGCATGCCAGGGGCGGCCATCTGTGGACAGAAAGAATTTAAAGATTCTTTATCCGCAGATTACGCAGATTGACGCAGATGGGTTCGTCAAACATCAAAGCTTGCTTGATTCGAACTGCAGAAGTCGCAGAGGGAATCGGTTTTAACCCCGAGACTTATCTTGGTGTTATCTGCGTTCATCTGCGGCCATCTGTGGACAAGAAGAATTTAAAGATCTTTCATCCGCAGATTACGCAGATGGACGCAGATGGGATCGTCAAACATCGAAGCTTGCTTGATTTGAACCACACCCTGTATTCGCGCAGAGCGCTCATAAGCGCTGGGCACAGGCAGAGGGTTTAAAAAGCGTAACTGCATTTTTCACCACGGAGGACACAGAGGGGATACTGAGAGGAAAACAAAGGCACTAAGCCTGGGGGAACTTCTTACTGCTTAATTTTCACCGCAGAGGACGTACCCTGTATTCGCGCCAAGCACTCATGAACACTAGCTGCAGGCTCATAACCACTGGGCACAGGCAGAGGGTTAACTGCGAGGAAACCAAAAGCAATAAGCCTAAGGTTATTTCTTAATTCATAATTCTCACTTCTTACTTGGCATCTATTCTGGTGTTATCTGCGTCCATCTGCGGTCATCTGCGGATAACTGGATATTGAAGTCTGGGGTTATTTCTTACTTCGTTATTGAGCCATAGGGGAAATGTCGATGCGGAAGATCCTTTGCAGCACCCTTGTACTCGCTGCGCTGTTGTTTGCTGCTTCGCTGCCGGCCCCCGCCGCTCCAGCCGAAATTCCCGGTCTTTTCTCGGAGGGATCAGCGCGGCTGACCCTGCTCACCGGAAACGCCTCCGCCTATGGCCAGAACTACACGGTCTTCGGCGTGGGGGCGGGGTACTTCATCGCGGACGGGCTCGAGCTGGGCCTGGATATGGATAATTGGACGGGTGCGTCGCCGCATATTTTCCGGATCAGTCCCGAGGTCCGCTACGTCTTTTCCCCGTCCCCGAAGATCTCTCCCTATGTGGGCGCGTTCTACCGCTCCGTGTCCGTCGCGGGCAGGACGAACGAAAACACCGAAGGGCTCCGCGCAGGCGCCTATCTCCCCCTGAGCCCCCAGAGCTATTGCGGGGCAGGGGTGGTCTGGGAAACGGCCTTGGGCTGCAGCGGAACCTGCAGCGATGCCTATCCCGAGCTCATCATCGGCTTTTCTTTTTAGCCGGGTCTTTCTTCCTGCGTTTTCTTCTCGGTCGCGGAGCGCCTGTCCCACATTGACAAAGCATGGTCCGCGTGAATAGTTTGTGCAACATCCTGCAATGGGGAGCCGCCATGCTGAAGGATTCGCAGATCAAGATGCTCATGCTCATGCACGACATGGAGGAGATGCTGGGCGATATCTACGAGCTCTTTGCTTCGCAGCATCCCGCGCACAGCGCCTTGTGGAGCCTCCTCGTCCGCGAGGAGCGCCTCCATGCCGGTGCGATCCGGACGCTCTATCGCCTGACCTACGAGGGCAGGTCCCTCTTCGACGAAGGGGTGATCAAGGCCGATGCCTTACAGTCGATCATGGAGTACATGCAGGAGACCTACGCCAGGGCAAAGAAGGGCGCGATGACGGCCGAGCAGGCGATCGCCACGGCCTGTGATTTCGAGAATACGCTCATCGAAAAGCACGTCTTCGACCTCTTCCGGGTGGCGCAGGAATTCCAGGTGGTGCTCCAGAAGCTGAAGCACGACACGCAGCACCACGCGGAAATGGCGAAGAAGGAGCTCCGTGCGGTCCGGGGCGGATAGGGGATGCGGGCCGCTCCCGCGGCCGTGGTGGATGGTATCCGGTCTTCCTTCCACCTTCTTCTTCACTCCTTCCCCCGGAACGGGGAGCGCCCCGGCGGAGCGGTGACGACGCGCCGGGGGTTACATGCGGTCCCATTGAACGTCCAGTTTGTGGTCCTCGGTATATCTGACGGAAAATTGGACATGAGCGGTGCTCTGCTTTTTCGTCTTTGTGTTCGTAAAGACGAGCGAACCGTCGCACCAGCTCGTGTCGTCGCCCTTATGGGCGTTCAGCGTAACGTCCTTGAGCTCGACGGTCATATCCGCGATGAACTTGTCCGCTGCGGCCAGGATCTTGCGGCTCGCCTCGCGGCGGCGTTTGTCCGTGCTATTTTCCATCTCCGCCTTCAACGCGTCGTAGGAGCCCTTCGCCTGCTTCAGCCCGAAGTCTGCCGGCGCCTTCCGGCCCACAAACAGGTCCCTGCTCATGGTTATCGTCTTGTCCAGCACGATCTTGGTGACCGCGCTGTCCGTGCACGAGGGATAATCGTGCTTCGTGCAGGCGCTGCAGAGCACAAGCGCCGCCATCATGAGAACCGCCGCCCAAACGCTGCTTTTCCGCATCTCCCGATCCTCCCGGAATAAGATTTCGCACTCCCGTTCCTGGTGCTGCCGTACAACGGCACGACAAAATTACCTGAAAAAGGGCGAAAAGTCCAGCACAAGATGGGGGCCGGTCCGCGCAAAGGGTTTGCATCCCGTCCCGGAACTCATTATACTATGCCGGGCAGCGTGAAACAGCTCATGCAGAAAGGATGTCGATCATGCAGACCGCGCCGATCCGTTCCTTCGAATATAAGAACGATTTTCTCTCCGTCGTGATCCGGCAGGAGCCGGGCCGCGACACCTATTGCTACTGCTGCGGGATCAATCTCTCCCGGTTCTGCAGGCTCGCCTGGAGAAAGGGCGGGATCTGCTCCAACCCGGCGGTCCGGGGGATCCAGCTGCTCCGCACCCATGCCTCCGCCTTTGCGGCAAAGCAGGGCATGGTCGTGGAAAAGGCGAAAGACTTCGACCCGACCCCCATCACCCCCCAAGGCCACGGCTGGTATCACCAGGACCCCCTCCGGCTCACGCGGGCCACGCCGGATCGGATCCTCACGCTCCTCGAATTCAGCGTCATGGACCTGGTCACGACCGTCCTGGTCGTGTGCGTGCCCGGCGAAAAGATCCCGGCCTCGTTCCCCGATTCCGGGGAGATGCAGAAGTTCCTGGAGTCCCTGTCCGTGGCCGAGGAACGGGAGCGGGTGACGGCGTGGGAGGAACAAGAAAGTAAGAATTAAGAAAGAAGAAGTAAGAAAATAAGTTTGCTTCCTAACACCGAATTCCCGTAACAGAATACGCCGTTTAAGGTTCAAAGCATATCAACCACCATCAGTCTAACGCCGTCCCTGTATTTTCCTGTTCCTTTCCGCTCTCGGCACATGGTATACTGCGGGCCATGACGACCACCATCCAGGAGATCATCCCGCTCGATCAGGTCCTGCAGAAGCGCGCGCACATGACGCCGCGCGCAACTGTGATTTTTCACGAGCATTCACCCACCTGACGGCCTAATTTTTCACGACCATTCACCCACCCTTTTTCAGAAGCATTCACCCACCCGCGGGTAGAGTTTTTCACGAGCATTCACCCACCCCCTCGG
>JBJKRX010000122.1:0-33178 GCA_046704425.1 Nitrospirota bacterium | reverse complement strand
AATGGTGACTTTGATTCCATCGCGTGGAATGGATCTCTATATGTTGCTGTTGGTGTGGAAGGAGCTGTTTATACGTCACCGGATAGGACTAATTGGGCTTTTCAGCTAGTACCCGGCGCAGGTAATTTTCGGGATATTGTGTGGTCCAATAGCGAATTTGTCGCTGTAGGTTCATATGGCACCATCGCAACTTCTCCGGATGGCACAACATGGACAATCCAAAACTCGGGCCTACGCTAATTCAGACAAATTAAGCATGATATAAGCATGATACTTGATCTAGGGGCATTGGGGAACGTTGATGCTTTTAGAGCAATGAAATTTGCGAAAGCTTCAAACGGAAGTTGATAGTTCTCTTTGCTGTCGCGGCTGCGACGTTGTAGGTGTTCTTCCGGCAAGAAAAGACGGTATCAAGTGCCATGTTCCGTTTGTAGCAATTAAAACTAATGACGATAACCATGATCGCCTGATGGGAGGGGACTGATAATGCCATGGTTGCATTACATTTCTTATTTCTTTGGAGGAGCTTTTTTAACAAACGCAATTCCCCACCTGGTAAGTGGTCTCATGGGGCGGGCTTTCCAGAGTCCCTTTGCCAAACCGCCGGGAAAAGGGCTATCGTCTTCTACCGTGAACGTCCTGTGGGGCTGGTTCAATGTCGGGGTGGGGTATTTTCTCACAATGCGGATTGGAAATTTCGCACTTCATTCGTTGGCTGATGTAGCTGCCTTTGGGCTTGGAGGCATACTGATCTCCATCTTGACGGCACGCAATTTCGGGAAGTTTCACGGCGGGAACTCTCCCGCGTGACAATGTGCGCTATAAAAAATCATCAACATAATCGTTGACTCGAATAAGTATGTGCGTTACAGGAGGTCGTTATGAAACGGCTTGCGATCATTCTTTCCCTCGTCGTGGTGTGCTGCGGACTGGGGCGGCAAGGAGTCGCTAAGGATGCTCACCCGAAGGCCCCGGCCGCTTCAGCCCATGTCTGGCCGGCTGGCCTGCCGGTCTATGATCATATCGTCATCGTTGTCGAGGAGAATAAGGATTACGAGGAGATCATCGGGAACCCGGCCGCTCCCTATATCAATGATGTACTAAAAAAGGAAGGGGCCAACTTCACCCGCATGTTTGCCGAAGAACACTTCAGCGAGGGAAATTATTTCTGGCTCTTTTCCGGCGATAATCAGACGGTCGGCTTCACTGACCAGGTCCCGTCAGCAGAAACGGATCCTCTTTATCCGTTCCGCAGTCCGAACCTTGGGGAGGAATTGATCGGGAAGGGGTATTCCTTCAAGGGGTACTCGGAAAGCCTGCCGGAAATCGGCTACTCGGGAGCGAAGCAGGGCCTCTATGCGCGAAAACATGTTCCCTGGATCAGCTTTGCCAATGTCCCCAACGGCAAGACCTTTGCGACCTCATCCAACGTGAGATTCAGAGACTTCCCCGCTGATCCTTCCCAGTACCACACCCTCCCCACTGTCGCCTTTGTCATCCCGAACCTGGTCAATGACATGCACAACGGGCCGATCACGACGAGCATCCCGGCAGGAGACCGATGGCTGAAAGAGCATATCGATCCCTATCTGCAATGGGCAAGATCGCATAAGAGCCTTTTGATCCTTACGTTCGATGAAAGCGACGACACAAGGTGGTATCAGGGGCTGAGCAATCCCCTGGTCGATCCCGATGCCTGCGTCGGGCCGGGCCGTGACCGCGAGTACTGTGCGAACATCCAGAATCGCATCGTCACCATCTTTGCCGGGGCAGATATCAAGCCCGGCGATTACCCCGAGGGCAAAGGCATTACGCACGTGAATATCCTGAGGACAATCGAGGCGATGTATGGATTGCCCAACGCAGGTCGCCAACAACCCAATGCCGCCGGGGCCGGCATGAGCGATCACGCCGTCACCGATGTCTTTGTGCGGACGAAGTAGATGCGGCAATCCGTCGGTCGATCAAGATACTATCCTCGGCAGCGGGATCGTGATAAAATATGCGGAAGCTTTTTCCGCGTTGACTTTGCCTTTTTATTCAGTCCGGCCTTCCGGAAAGCGGGTAACGAGAAATGCTAAGACAAACCATTTCAAAACATTATAAAGTTATATTTCGATCTAAGTTATTATACGGCGCTGTAGTATTCTTGCTTTTTCTGACCGGGTTGGCGCGATACCGGGCGGCCCTCGTTTTCAGCATCGCCGGATTTTTGTCGGCGGTCAATCAATATTATCTCGAGCAGGAAACGAATACAAAATTCCCCTCTTATTATGAACGGATCAGGCAGGGATTTATCCCTGCGATCTTGATTGCGTTGTATTTTGACGGTTATTACGGCCAGATGTTCCCTGTGTTCCCTGATCTGCCCCTTTGGTCGACCATCCTCTCTCTCGTCGCAGGCTATGCGGTTTCGCGTCTGTTATACAGCAAGGCAGGGCGGCTGGTCCGATGGTCGAGTGGAGATAAAGTCTTTGTTGTGTGCCCGAGCTGTAGTTTCGATAATAAGAAGGCGGTGGAAACATGTAATCATTGCGGCTTTACGAAAGACATGCCCGAGAAAAATAACGCGGCTGAACATTGACGATTTCCGGAAGTACATCGCCTCGAACAGTTCGCTGACGGACGGCGTTCCGGATCGACTACCCGTGCGATCGCCCCTCGTCTCTTCCTGTCCCCTTTTGCATGATCAAGGACCGTGACATTCCCCTGTGGCGGAACGTCGCTCACCGCATCGCAGCCGGGCCGGCTGCCGCCGGAAACTCCTGGAAAAACCGGTCATTCCGCCGGGTCGGGCGTCCCGGGAGGCCCGTTTTTTGCCCTTGAAATCCAGGGGTCGTTCTGCTAATATGGCCCGCAACCACAGGAGGCCGAGTGCAACGGGCGGATCTGACAACCAGGGTGATCGCGGCGTTCGTGGACCTGCTCATCGTCATCGGCCTGGCGCGGTTCCCGGACGTACTCGGCGTTCTGGCCGCTTCCGGGTATATCCTGGTTCGCGACGGGCTGTTCGGCGGCGGGCGCAGCGTCGGGAAAAAGCTTGTCGGGCTTCGCGTCGTGTCGGCGGAGGGCGCGGAGACCGCGGTCTCCTACCGCGAATCCGTCATCCGCAACGCCCCGCTCGCAGCAGCCTGCATTCTCGTGCTGATTCCCTATGTCGGATGGATCCTGACCGCGGTCGTTGCGGCGGCGGAGGGGCTTACCTCTCTCGGCGACGAACGGGGGATGCGGATCGGCGACATGCTGGCACGGACCATGGTCGTCAAGGACGCATCCGGCGGGGCCGAACGAACCGGGGAGGAAACGCCGGAGCACGCTCAGGCCCCGGAGGAAGAGGGTCGCTGACGGCGGAGCGGTTTGCCCGCACGCGCCCAGCGGCGAAAGGAGTCTTCGCAGATTATGATTATCAACTCGATCATGGGCTGGTTCTCCAACGACGTGGCCATCGATCTCGGCACGGCGAACACCCTGGTGTACGTCAAGGGGAAGGGCATCGTGTGCAACGAGCCCTCCGTCGTGGCCGTCTCGCAGAAGAGCGGCAAGGTCCTCGCCGTGGGCGCCGAGGCGAAGCGGATGCTCGGCCGCACGCCCGGCGACGTGAAGACGATCCGCCCCATCAAGGACGGCGTCATCTCCGACTTCGACTTCACCGGCGAGATGCTCAAGTACTTCATCCAGCGCGTCCATAACCGCAAGTCCTTCATGCGGCCGCGCATCGTGATCGGCGTGCCTTCGGGCATCACCCAGGTGGAGCAGCGGGCGGTCAAGGACGCCGCGCTCTCGTCCGGCGGGCGCGACGTGTACCTCATCGAGGAACCCGTGGCGGCGGCCATCGGGACGGGCCTGCCGATCTCGGAGCCCTCGGGCAACATGATCGTGGACATCGGCGGCGGCACCACCGACATCGCGGTCATCTCCATGGACGGCGTGGTCTACAGCCGGGCCATCCGGGTGGGCGGCGACAAGATGGACGAGGCGATCATCAACTACATCAAGCGCAAGTACAACCTGCTGATCGGCGAAATGATGGCGGAGAATATCAAGATGGAGCTGGGGTCCGCCTACAAGACGGAGAACGCGCGCCAGACCATGGAGATCAAGGGCCGGGACCTCGTCTCGGGCATCCCGAAGACCCTGATCCTCGACGATGAAGAGGTGCGCGAGGCCCTTGCGGAGCCCGTGGGCCAGATCCTGAACGGCATCAAGGCGGCGCTCGAGAACACGCCGCCCGAACTCTCTGCGGACATCGTGGACAAGGGGATCGTGCTGGCGGGCGGCGGGGCGCTGCTCAAGGGCATGGACGTGTTCCTGCGCGAGGAGACGTCGCTTCCGATCATCATCGCCGAGGACCCGTTGACCTGCGTGGCGCTGGGGGCCGGCAAGGTCCTGGACGATACGGACATCCTCCAAAAGGTCATGATGTAGGGAAAGCGGTCGCCGATGCCGTTGTACGCTGCAAACAAACGAAAACACCTCATCCTCGCCCTGCTCTTCGTCTTCCTGTTTTGGCTCGTTACCGTGCAAATCAAAAACGGCCGTCTCCCGATCCTGGAGCGGCCGTATCTGGCGCTCTCGGGGTTCGTCGAGCGCGTCGTAGTCTGGCCCTTCAACACCGCCTCCGCGATCGGCAGGCGCTATCTGTTCCTCGCGGGCGTGGAGCGGGAGAACGAGCAGCTCCGGAAGGAAGTGAACGAGCTGCGGATCGAGAACGGCATGGCCGACGAGCTCCTGCGCGAGAACAACCGGCTGCGCGAGGCGCTCCAGTTCCAGCAGCAGACCCCGGGGTCGTGGCTCGTCGCCCAGATCATCGGCAAGGACATCTCCCCGCTGTCGGACACCGTCACGATCAACCGGGGCACGAACGACGGCATCCGCAAGGACCTGGCGGTCATTTCCCCGGCCGGCGTGGTGGGCCGGGTCGCGGCGGCGTCCGCAACCTCGGCGAAGGTCGTGCTGCTGACGGACCCCGACTGCACACTCGCCGTCATGGTCCGGCGGAACCGGGAGGAGGGGCTCCTGGAGGGCAACTTCGTCGACTGCGCGGTCAAGTATGTCTCCTATTACGCGGACATCCAACAGGGCGATCTCCTGGTCACCTCGGGCATGGACGGGATCTTTCCGAAAGGGATCGCCGTGGCAACGGTCACGAAGGTGGTGAAGCGCGAGGCCAGCTCGTTCCAGACCGTCAGGGCCGCGCCCACGGTCCCGCTCTCCCGGCTGGAGTGGGCGATGGTGCTGAAGCCGTGAAGCCCCGCGTGTATCTGCTGCTTGTCCTGGCGCTGGTCCCGTTCCAGTCCGCCCTCTTTCGGCACCTGCCGGCCGGTCCCGACCTCGCGCTGGCCGTGGTCTATGCGATCGGCCTTTTGACCGGTCCGGCCGAAGGCGCCGTCGTCGGCATGGGGGCGGGGCTGCTCCAGGATATCGGCTCGGACGGACTGCTCGGGGTGCTCGGCATCACCCGGGGGGTGATCGGGCTTCTCGCGGGAGTTCTCGGCCGACGGGTGATCGCCGTGGACAGTCCTGCGCTGTCGCTGCTTCTGTCCTTCTGCGGCCTGCTCGAAGGGTTGGTATGCACGCTGTTCCTCCAGACCTCGGCCGGCAGTCTGCCGCTGGGGGACATCACGCTGGAGCGCCTGCTTCCCCGTGCGGTGCTTACCGGCCTCGTCGGCTGGGGGCTCTTGGCGATCGTTGCCCGCCGGCGCGTCCGCACCGCTCTGATGCGGCCGTCGCTTTTACGGGAGTGAACCATGTACCGGGAAGAAGGCCCCACGGAACTGCTGCGCAGGGTCCCGCTCTTGACCGCGTTCCTGATCGTGGGGACCCTGGGGCTGTTCATCCGCCTGTGGTATCTGCAGGTGGTAAAGGGGGCCTACTACTACGAGCTGGCGGAGAACAACAGCATCAGGACGGTGATGCTCAGGCCGCCCCGGGGCATCATCTACGACCGGAACGGCAGGCCGCTCGTCGAGAACGTGCTTACCTTCGACGTCTCCCTGGTGCCCGAGGACGCGCCCGATCTGGACAAGGCCGTGGCGTTGCTCGCACCGGTCGTCCAGATGTCCCCGGAGGAGATCACGGCCGAGCTGCAGGACGCGGCGCCCATCCGCACGAAGTACGAGCCCGTCAAGATCCGGGAGGACGCCCCCTGGAGCATGATCGCCTATGTGGAGGCGCACCAGGACGATCTGCCCGGCGTGGTGATCGAGCCGGAACACCGGCGGCATTATCCCTACGGTTCGCTCGCGGCGCACGAACTGGGCTATCTGGGCAAAGCGTCTCCTGCCCAGCAGCGGCAGCAGGAAACCACGGGCCTGCTCATCGGCCAGAGCGGGATCGAGCGGGAGTTCAACGGGATCCTGAGCGGCTCGCCGGGCCGTCGTCTGATCCAGGTGGATGCCGCGGGCAGGAGGGTCAAGGACCTCGGGGTCGAGGAACCCCGGCCGGGCACCGACCTCTTCCTGACCATCGATCTCGACGTACAACAGGTCGCGGAAGAGGCGCTCGGCAAGCGTGCGGGGGCCGTGGTCGCCATGGACCCGAACACCGGCCAGGTCCTGGCGATCGTGAGCCATCCCTCCTATGATCCGAATCTCTTTCCCCGCGGCATCTCCGCGCGGGACTGGACCCGCCTGGCGGACAATCCGCTGCACCCCTTGTACAACCGCGCCATCCAGAGCGCCTACCCGCCCGGGTCCACCTTCAAGATCGTCGTGGCCCTGGCCGGGCTCGAAACGGGAGTGATCAATCCCCGGGAGAAGGTCCTGTGCAGCGGTTATATCGTGAGCGGCAGGCGCATCTTCCGGTGCTGGGACCGGAAGGGCCACGGCTTGATCGCGCTCCATCGTGCGCTGGTCGAATCCTGCGACGTCTACTTCTACACCATGGGGGCGCGTATCGGGTTCGACCGGATCGGGGACTTCGCAAAGAGCCTGGGATTGGGCAGCATCACCGGCATCTCCCTGCCGGACGAAAAACCGGGACTGATCCCGACGGAGGAGTGGAAGCAGCAGCACTTTCACCAGCGCTGGTTCGAGGGCGACACGTTCATCAATTCCATCGGCCAGGGGTTCACGCTCGTCACTCCGCTCCAGGCCTGTGTGATGATGAGCGCGGTCGCGAACGGCGGGGACGTGTACCGGCCGCTCATCGTGGACAAGACGCGCAACCGCAATACCGGCGAGGTCGATACCGTTGCTCCCGATCTGCGGCGCCATGTCGCCCTCGACCCTACCGACCTCGCGATCGTGCGCGCCGCCCTGGTCGACGTGGTGAACGGGGCGGGCGGCACGGCCCACGCCGCGCAGTCCGCCATGGCGGTCGTGGCCGGGAAGACGGGTACGGCGCAGGTGATCTCCGAGCCGATCCCGGGCTCGAAACTGCGGCGGAAACTGAAGGACCACGCGTGGTTCGTGGGCTATGCGCCGGCGGATCATCCGCTGATCGCCGTTGCCGTGCTGGTGGAGCACGGGGGACACGGCGGCACATCCTCAGCGCCGATCGCCAAGCGCGTCATCGAGGAGTATCTGCAGAATGTTTCGCAGCCGCTGGTTCAGTAATCTGCCTTGGGCGCTGCTCGCCGTCACGGCCGCCATCACCGTTTTCGGCCTCGTCGCCGTTTACAGTGCGACCTATACGGCGCAGGGACCGTCGCCGCTCTTCACCAAGCAAATCATCTGGGTCTCCCTGGGAACGGTCTTGATGTTCGGCATGCTCATCCCGGACTATCACACCATCGGCCGCTACGCCTACGTGCTCTACGCAGCCTCGATCCTGCTCCTGCTGCTCGTCCTTTTGGTCGGCCACCGGGGCATGGGCGCCCAGCGCTGGCTGTCCCTGGGCCCCCTCGTCTTTCAGCCCTCGGAGCTCGCCAAGATCGCGGTCACGCTCGCCCTGGCCCGGTTCTTCGCCGAGGACCCGCGGCGCGGCGGCTACGCCCTCCGCGACCTCGGGATCCCGGGCCTCATGGTCCTGGTGCCGCTCCTGCTCGTCCTGAAGCAGCCCGACCTCGGCACGGCCATGATGCTGCTCATGACCTCGTCGCTCATCGTGATGCTGGCGGGCCTCCGGTGGAAGTCCGTGGGGCTCGTGGCGCTCGTGTTCGTCATCATCGCCGCGCTCTTCTGGCTCGTCACGCCCGTGCGGAACAAGCTCTGGAACTCGCTCAAACCCTATCAGCAGAACCGGATCCGCTCGTTCATCGACCCGTCCGCAGACCCCCTGGGGAGCGGGTACCACGCGATCCAGTCCAAGATCGCGGTCGGATCGGGCCAGATCACGGGCAAGGGATACCGGAAGGGCACCCAGAGCCAGATGGCCTTTCTGCCCGAGCGGCACACGGACTTCATCTTCGCCGTGATCGCCGAGGAACTGGGGCTGGTCGGCGCCGGGTCCCTGCTGCTGCTCTATTTCCTGCTGCTCCTGCTCGGCGTGGACGCGGCCCGGAACGCAAAGGACCGGCTGGGCGTGCTCATGGCGGGCGGCATCGTGTCCATGATCGCGCTCTATGTCTTCATCAACATCGGCATGGCCGTGGGCGTCATGCCGGTCGTCGGCGTGCCGCTTCCGCTCGTGAGCTACGGCGGGACGTCGGTCCTCACGACCTTCCTCTCGCTCGGCCTGCTCATGAACATCCAGGCCCGCCGCTTCATGCTGTTCTACTGATCCCGTTCCCGGAAGGAGCTCCATGCTCGAAGATTTTCTGCCGCTCGTCACGAAGCCGGCGCGCTATATCGACCACGAGATCAACAGCGTGCACAAGGACCCTGCGAAGGTCCGGACCCGCGTCTGCCTCTTCTTTCCCGACGCCTACGAGGTCGGGATGTCCCACCTGGGCCTGCGCATCCTCTATGCCGTCCTAAACGAACGGGAGGACACCTTCTGCGAGCGCGTCTATTCGCCCTGGCCGGACTACGAGGCCCGGCTGCGCAAGGCGGGCAGGAGGCTTGCAAGCCTTGAAACGAATACGCCGCTCGCGGACTTCGCTATCCTCGGGGTCACGCTCCAGTACGAGCTGTCCTACTCGAACGTGCTCACGGGCCTGGACCTTGGGGGCATTCCCCTGCGCAGCCGCGACCGGGGCGATCGCCATCCCCTCGTCGTCGCGGGCGGTCCCTGCGCCCTGAACCCCGAGCCGCTCTCGTCTTTCATCGACGTCTTCTTCATCGGCGAGGCGGAGGAGGCAATCCACGAGATCGTGGAGCTCCGACAGCGCCATTCCTCGCGGGACGCCTGCCTCGCGGCGCTCGCGGAGCGGGACGGATTTTACGTGCCCGCCCTCGGAAAAAAGTCGGTCCGCCGCCGCTTCTTGAAAAACCTCGACGCGGCCCCCTGGCCCGCACGTCCCCTCGTACCGCTCCTCAAGCCGGTGCACGACCGCGTTTCCATGGAGGTGGCGCGCGGCTGCATCCGCGGCTGCCGTTTCTGCCAGGCAGGGGTGATCTATCGCCCCTATCGCGAACGCTCGCCCGAGCGCGTCAAGGACCTGCTCGCCGAGTCCCTGCGCTGCACGGGCTACGACGAGCTCTCGCTCGCGTCGCTCAGCACGGGCGACTACGCGGCGATCGGACCGCTCATGCAGGACCTGGTGCGGACCTACGCGGGCGGACGGATCTCGATCTCGTTGCCGTCGCTGCGGGTCGGTACGCTTACGCCCGAGATGGTGGCGGCCGTCGCCGGGGTGCGCAAGACGGGTTTCACCCTGGCGCCCGAGGCGGGGTCCGAACGGCTCCGGCGCGTGATCAACAAGCCCGTGAGCGACCAGGACCTCCTGGACGCTGCGGAAACGGTCTTCCGGAGCGGCTGGAAGTCGCTCAAGCTTTACTGCATGGTCGGGCTCCCGACCGAGACCGACGCGGACCTGGACGGCATCGCCCGCATGGCGCATGAGCTGGCCGCGGTGGGCAAGCGCCTCTCGCGCAGGCCGGTCCAGATCGCCATCACGGTCTCGACCTTCGTTCCGAAACCGCACACGCCCTTCCAGTGGTTCGGCCAGGCAACGCCCGCGGAGGTCTCCCATAAGCAGGAATACCTCAACCGTACGGTCCGGAGGAAGGGCGTCATGCTCAAGCCGCACAGCGGCCGCACGAGCCTGCTCGAAGGGGCTTTTGCCCGGGGCGACGCGGCCATGGCAGGGGTGCTCGAGGAGGCCGTGCGGCTCGGGTGCCGCTTCGATGGATGGACCGAGCAGTTCAACGCCGGGCTCTGGGAGCAGGCCTTCCGGAGCCAGGGGCTCGATCCGGAGGCCTACGCCTGCCGCAGCTTCGGCCTGGACGATCCCCTGCCCTGGGACTACGTGCAGAGCGGGGTGACGAAGCGCTTCCTGGCGCGCGAGTACGAACGGGCCCTGGCTGCCGAGACCACGGAGAACTGCCGCGTCCAATGCGAGCGCTGCGGCATCGGCTGCACGGACGGCGGGACCCCGGCGTTCGGAAGCCCGCCGGGGACGCAGGCTGCCCCGCCTGCTCACTCCACGGTCTTCTCCGCTGCGCCCATGCCGCGCAGGCGGGGACTGCGCATCCGCATCCGCTATACGAAAAAAGACCGGCTGCGGTTCCTCTCGCACCTGGACCTCATGACGCTCTTCCAGCGCGCGGCAACGCGGGCCGGCGTGCCCCTTGCCTTTTCCGAGGGCTTCAATCCCCACCCGAAGCTCTCCTTCGGTCCTGCCCTGCCGGTCGGGATGGAGAGCGAGGCGGAATACCTCGACCTGGAGACGGAGCAGCCCGCGGACCTGCTCGCCACCGTCAAAGGCCTGAATGCCGCCTTGCCCGCGGGCATCCGCGTCCTCGGGGCGCGGCCGCTCCCACCCGGCGCCGCGTCCCTTGCCGCTGCGGTGACGCGGTTCATCCACCGGGTCCGTGTGCCGGAAGACCGGGCAGGCGATCTGGAAGGGCTGGTGGAGGGGTTTCTCGCGCAGGCCTCGGTGGTCGTGGAACGGGAGGGAAAGACCGCGGACATCCGGCCCGCGATCGAGGCGATCCGGATCGTGCAGGAAGGGGCCGGCAGGGAGATCGAGATCGTAACGCAGGAGCGCGCCGGGGTCCGGGCCAGGATGCAGGACGTGGTCGAACGCCTCTTCGGGATCAACCGCGAAGAGGCCCTGCTCTTCCAGGTCCGGCGGATTGCGGCCTTCCAGAACAGCCGGGGGAGCTGGATCGACCCCCTGTCCGCGGACTGAGGCAAGCCTTTTTCCCTTGTCAAGAGCGTCGACCTATTATACAATAACGACGTTTCCCCCTGTTAAAAGGAGATTGCATGGCATCTGAGATCATCGTCAATGCAGGCCGCGAAGAGACCCGCGTGGCCCTGCTCGAAAACGGCCTCGTGACCGAGATCTACATCGACCGCAAGAAGGACCGCGGGATCGCGGGCAACGTGTACAAGGGCCGGGTGATGAAGGTACTGCCCGGCATGCAGGCGGCCTTCGTGGACATCGGACTCGAAAAGTCCGCCTTCCTCTACGTGGGCGACGTGTTCGACGGCACCTCGGAGTACGCCCCCATGATGGAGGACGAGGGCCTGGAGCTCGAGGTCGACACCAAGCGCAAGCGGAACCACGCGAACCAGATCGAGGACCTCCTGCAGGAAGGGCAGGACATCCTGGTCCAGGTGGCCAAGGAGCCGATCAGCACCAAGGGCGCGCGCGTCACGACCTACATCAGCATCCCGGGCCGGTACCTGGTGATGATGCCGGGCGTGCATCACATCGGCGTGTCGCGCCGCATCGAGAACAGCGACGAGCGCAAGCGGCTCCGCGAGATCGTCACGCGCCTGCGGCGGCCGAACACGGGCTACATCATCCGCACGGCGAGCGAGAAGCGGAGCGAGGAGGAGTTCACGGCGGACATCGAGTTCCTGGGCCGCCTCTGGGACAACATCCAGCGCAAGCGCGAGCGGACCGCGGCCCCGGCCCTCATGCACAACGAGCTGGACCTCGTCTTCCGCGTGATCCGCGACGTCTTCACCCGCGACGTGGACCGCATGGTGATCGACACTCCCGAGGAACACCAGCAGGTCAAGGAATTCGTCGATTCCTACATCCCCCAGATCAGCCGGCGGATCAAGCTCTTCGACGGCGACGACCCCATCTTCGAGAGCTACGGCGTGGAGATCGAGATTTCGCGCGCCTTGGGCAGGAAGGTGTGGCTCAAGTCCGGCGGGTACATCATCATCGACCAGACCGAGGCCCTGACCACGATCGACGTGAACACGGGCCGGTACGTGGGCAAGCGCTCCCTGGAAGACACGATCCTGAAGACCAACCTCGAGGCCGTGCGCGAGATCGCCTACCAGCTCCGGCTCCGGAACATCGGCGGCATCATCATCCTGGACTTCATCGACATGGAGCGCGAGGACAACCGCCGGAAGGTCTACTCGGCCCTGCACGAGGCCCTGTCCCGCGACAAGGCCAAGACCACCATCTCGCACATCTCGCCCCTGGGGCTCATCGAGATGACGCGCAAGCGCATCCGGGAGAGCCTGGGCCGCACCCTCTGCGAGCCCTGTCCCTACTGCGACGCCCGCGGCTTCGTCAAGTCCAGCCGCACGGTCTGCTACGAGGTGATGCGCGAGATCCGGCGCGCCTTCGGCAAGGCCGACGAGAAGAAGGCGCTCGTGACCGTCAACGCCCTGGTCGCCGACATGCTCTACGACGAGGAACGACAGGGCGTCGAAGACCTGGAGCGGGAGTTCCAGAAGAAGATCGTGATCAAGGCGGACCCCAACCTGCACCAGGAGCAGTACGAGGTCGTGATGGTGTAGTCTTTGATGTGAAACGGCAGATCATTGCGTGTGACGGGCAGTTCCTCCGCCGATCCTTCCTCAGGAAAGATCTTTCTTTAATTACTGCTGATCTGGACAAGTCGGGACCAGAACAATAACTGAAAAGCAGCTCGCGCAAAGCCGCAAAGCCGCAGAGAGAGGCGAGGCGTAAGAATTCTTGTTCTGCCTTCCTTGGCGTCTTGGCGGCTTGGCGCGGGAATATGCCTGTCGATTTGCGTAAGTTCTTGTTCGTAGTCATCCATCCGCTCATATCCCCTTCCGGTACATGATCCCCGTCATAGTCTCCCTCGTTTCCCTGCGCTATAGTGATTGCAGAATACAGTGTCTCCCCAGCTGCGTTTCGCGCACTGCCGGGGAGGAGCGAAGGAGGACGCCATGGACCTGGGCCCCAAGACCAAGGTGAACGATCTCATCACCCGCTACCCTTTTCTGAAGGATTTCCTGGTCAAGCTGAACCCGGAATTCAAGATGCTCGACAATCCCTTCATGCGGAAGACCATCGGCCGGATCGCGACCCTGGGCAAGGTCGCGCTCATCGGCGGGATGGAGGCGCAGAAGCTGCTCGACGCGCTTGCCGGGGAGATCAAGAAGCAGACGGGCGATGCTGTCTCGGTCCTGCGCGACGAGGCCGGCCCGGATGAAGAGGACCGCAAGATCGACCGCATGAAGGAGATCATCAAGGACCTGCATGCGGGAAAGGACGCAGCGGTCCTGAAGGACCAATTCGCCGAGCTGATCAAGGACGTGGCGCCCTGGGAGATCGCCCAGATGGAGCAGCGTCTGATCGCCGAGGGCATGCCGGAAACCGAGATCAAGAGCCTCTGCGAGGTGCATGTCCAGGTCTTCCAGGAGGCCCTGGAACACCAGACCGTGCCCGGTTTGCCTGCGGGCCATCCCGTGCATACGCTCATGCGCGAGAACCGCGTGGCCGAGGAGATCCTGGCCGAGGCCGAAGGGATCGAAGACTACCGCAAGGACAAGGAGAAGCTGCTCGCGCTCCTGGACCGGCTCTCGCAGATCGACAAGCACTTCCTGCGCAAGGAGCACCAGCTCTTTCCGATCATCGAGGCAAAGGGGGTTACCGGGCCGTCCAAGGTCATGTGGGCGCTGCACGACGACATCCGGGCGTTCATCAAGGACGTGCGGAAGCGCGGAGCAGACGGGACCATGGAGAAGGTGGCATTCGAGGCGCTCGCCAAGATGGTGCGCGACATGATCTACAAGGAGGAGCACATCCTCTTCCCCATGGCGCTCGAAACGCTCTCCGAAGAGGAGTGGGCAAAGGTGCGGAAGGGCGAGGAGGAGATCGGCTACGCCTGGATCACGCCCGAGGGCGCGTGGAACGCCCAGGCGGGATCGTTCCAGCAGGAGCTGCTGGCCGAGAAGATCGGGAGCCTGAACCTGGACACGGGCCAGCTCACTGCCGAGCAGGTGAACCTGATCCTGACGCACCTGCCCGTGGACCTTTCATTCGTGAACGAGAACGACGAGGTGGCCTACTACTCGGCAGGGCCGGAACGCATCTTCCCGCGCAGCCCCGGCGTGATCGGCCGGAAGGTCCAGAACTGTCATCCGCCCAAGAGCGTGGGCATGGTGGAGAAGATCCTCGCGGCGTTCAAGGACGGGACCAGGAACGTGGCGGAATTCTGGATCCAGATGCAGGGGAAGGTGATCCATATCCGCTATTTCGCGGTGCGCGATCAGGCGGGAACGTACCGGGGCTGCCTGGAGGTGAGCCAGGACGTGACGCAGATCCAGAAGCTCACGGGAAACAAGCGGCTGCTGGATTGGGAGTAGGTGGGGCGTTCACCTGCTCCCGTGCGGTTCGAGGCGCCAATAGTATTCAGGACGTCCTGGTTGCATCGCGCAAGCGAACGCGCCGGTTCGGCAGCGACGGCATATCGCCGTCGCTGGTACGTGTGGTCAGCTTGCCGTTTTTCACCGGGATGCGCTATGCAGACGATTATGCAACGATCAGATCAAAGCGGTCCAGGTTCATGACCTTGTTCCAGGCCGCGACGAAGTCACGCACAAACTTTTCCTTTGCATCGTCCTGCGCATATACCTCGGCCAGGGCGCGCAGTTGCGAGTTGGAGCCGAATACAAGATCAACCCGGGTGGCGGTCCATTTGCGCTCGCCCGTCCTGCGGTCGCGGCCTTCGAAAGTGTCCCTGACATCGGATGTGGGCCTCCATACCGTGCCCATGTCGAGCAGGTTGACGAAGAATTCATTGGTCAATGCCCCGGGCTGTTTCGTGAACACGCCATGCTGTGACTGGCCGACGTTGGCGCCGAGCATGCGCAGGCCGCCGACGAGCACGGTCATCTCGGGTGCGCCGAGGGTAAGGAGGTGCGCCTTGTCCACCAGCATCTCCTCGGCCGACACAGTGAACGCCTTCTCCTGGTAATTGCGGAAACCATCGGCCTCGGGCCTCAGCAGGTTGAACGATTGTACATCGGTCTGGTCTTGCGATGCATCCGTGCGGCCCGGGGTGAAGGGCACCTCCATCGCGTGGCCGGCAGCCTTGGCCGCCGCCTCGACCGCTGCACAGCCTGCCAGCACGATGAGGTCCGCCATCGAGACCTTCTTCCCGCCTTTCCGGGTGTCGTTGAAGGCCTGCCGGATGGTTTCCAGTTTGCCCAGCACCATCGCCAGCCGGGCAGGCTGGTTGACCTCCCAATCCTTTTGCGGCGCCAGACGAATGCGGGCCCCGTTCGCGCCGCCGCGCTTGTCCGAGCCGCGGAACGTGGAGGCCGACGCCCAGGCAGTGGAAACCAGCTCAGCAATTGACAAGCCCGAGGCCAGGACCTTGGCCTTGAGCTCGGCAATGTCCCCGGCGTCGATCAGGGGGTGATCAACGGGCGGGATCGGGTCTTGCCAGATCAGATTTTCTGCGGGAACTTCGGGACCGAGGTAGCGGACCTTGGGACCCATGTCGCGGTGGGTCAGTTTGAACCAGGCGCGGGCGAAGGCGTCGGCAAATGCCTTCGGATCCTTGTGGAACCGGCGCGCGATGGGCTCATAGATCGGGTCGAAGCGCATCGACAGGTCGGCAGTAGTCATCATCGGCCGATGCTTCTTCGCGGGGTCATGAGCGTCCGGAATCATGTGCTCCGGCTTCACGTCCTTGGCCTGCCATTGATGAGCGCCGGCCGGGCTTTTGACCAGCTCCCACTCGTAGCCGAAGAGCATATCGAAATAGCCCATATCCCATTGAGTGGGGTTGGGTTTCCATGCGCCTTCGATGCCGCTCGTGGTGGTGTGCATGCCCTTGCCGGAGCTGAAACTGTTCTTCCAGCCCAGCCCCATCTCTTCGAGAGGGGCGGCCTCGGGCTCGGGACCCACCAGCTTCGGATCGCCCGCGCCGTGCGCCTTGCCGAAGGTGTGGCCTCCGGCGGTGAGAGCGACGGTCTCCTCGTCGTTCATGCCCATGCGGCCGAAGGTCTCGCGCACATCGCGGCCCGAAGCCACGGGGTCGGGGTTGCCGTTGGGGCCTTCGGGGTTCACATAGATCAGGCCCATCTGCACGGCAGCCAGGGGGTTCTCCAATTTACGATCGCCGCTGTAGCGCTTGTCGCCCAGCCATTCGGCTTCGGAACCCCAGTAGATGTCTTCCTCGGGCTGCCAGATGTCCACGCGACCGCCGCCGAAGCCGAAGATCTTGAAACCCATGGACTCCAGCGCCGTGTTGCCGGTCAGGATGATCAGGTCGGCCCAGGAGATCTTGTTGCCGTATTTCTTCTTGATCGGCCAGAGCAACCGGCGCGCCTTGTCCAAGTTGCCGTTGTCGGGCCAGCTGTTGACCGGCGCAAAACGCTGGTTGCCCGTGCCGCCACCGCCGCGCCCGTCACCGGTGCGGTACGTGCCGGCGCTGTGCCAGGCCATGCGGATAAATAGACCGCCGTAGTGGCCCCAATCCGCCGGCCACCAGTCCTGTGAGTCGGTCATCAGCGCACGCAGGTCCTTCTTCAGGGCGGCGAATTCAAGTTTCTTGAACTCCTTGGCGTAGTTGAAGTCAGGGCCCATCGGATTGGACTTGGGGGAATGCTGGTGAAGGATGCCCAGGTTAAGCTGGTTGGGCCACCAGTCGCGGTTCGATCTGCCCCTGCCGGCGGTGGTTTTGCCGGATTTGTCCGTTCCCGGGCGCTTGGTCTCTTCACCCATAGTCATTCTCCTTTCGTTGTATGAATTGTCGCATAACGTTTTTGTGAAGAACAGCGTTATGCCGCCGATGGAGCAAAGAAGGTATTCAAGGAACGGATACAACGGAAATACAAAAAACACCAGCAACGCGGGATTCGCGGGTTAAAAACAAGTATATCATACTCAAACGAGAGGACCCGACTGCGATTGGCATGATGAACATGCTTATTTCAATAATGTGATAGGATAGTACCAGGGCGTGCTATTGATCGTTTCTGAAAAGGGGAATTACAGTGGTTCAGGAAGAAAGGAAGAAAAATACAAACTGTCAATGAAAGGCCACGGTATTCGTTTTAGAACGATTTTGCGACAAGGTTATCAGCTCTGCTTCTTCATGATCCGGTACGTGTCCTCGTAAATTTGTCATCCGAGGCCCGACCGCGACCAGTTCGATGTCCTTTTTCGGCGTGAGCCGATAGATGATCCGCAAACGGACGGCCCGAACTGGCGCCCGGTGTTTCATGGAGGGCAATAAATCAACCCAAAATTATCGGGCAGTTCATTTTAAAAAGGCTTGACAAAATGCATACCTTTGTAGCATATTTGTAGGTACGGTCTAGGATGGTAAAACCCGTTATTGCCGTACGGAAGATCCTTCACCGAGATTCCGAAATATCTGTTACTATTTCACTCTTCACGAAGGATCACGCCGGCAAAAAGTAAATTCTCGTATCAATCGCAAAGGGGCGCACAAATTGCGTCCCCGGGGAGACATGAGTTCTCAGAAGGGGCATTCCGGGAACTCCATTAAGAAAAGGAGCTTCGTATGCGCACAAAAATCATTCTTCTGCTGTTCCTTGCGGCTGCCGTCATCCCGGGATGCGCAAGTTCAGGCTCTAAGATTTCGCGAAATCTTTTTATAACGTCCGACCCGCCGGGCGCGACGGTTTATATGGACGGCGAGAAGGTCGGAGAGACGCCGCTCAAGATCCAGACGTTCTTCTCGTGGAACAAGGATAAGCCGTATGATTCGCTGCTGCGCAGGGTGATCCAGGTCAGGAAGGCAGGCTACCTCCCGCAATCCCGCGAGCTGCTCCCGATCGATATGCCCAATATCACGTTCTTCCTGAATCCCGAAAATGCGCAAGGAACGACGAAGGGCGGGGCACAATGAAATCGTTTAAGAACTTCCTCCTGCTTTGTGCGGTCATTCTGCTGGCCGGCTGTGCGAGTACGACGCCCTTCCTGGTCACGTCTGAGCCCGCGGGCGCGGCTATCTTTGTCGACGGGGAGCAGGTCGGGAAGACGCCTGCGACGATCAATGTCACGTTTACCCAAAACGAGCAACTGGTGACCGAGAATAAGATCCTTTCCGTGGCGTTGCCGGGATACAAAGAGGCGAAGGAAGTGCTTTCGGGCGACGAGGGCGGTCAAAGGACATTCAATTTGAAACTTATGCCTGAAACGACTCAAAACAAACCCGCGCTCAAGTCAACAGAAGCGCATGCGCCGACCGTGCGGCCCGCGTTGGAATCCATCCAGTCGTCTTCCTCCTTGGCGACCGGGACGACCGTCACGGCCGTCAAGACCGGAACGACCAACACGACCGGCACGATCGGTACGACCGGGGCTCCCGTCAAGACCGGCACGACCACCACGACCGGGAAGACCAGTACTGCCGTCAAGACCGGCATGACGATCAGCACGGCCGTGAAGACCGGGACGACCGGTACGACTAAAAAATAAAGCGGCTTATGAAGGCCGCTTCAGGTCTTTTCGCTGTCTCGCTCGTCTGTTTCAGAGCCGCACCGGTACGCCGCGCTCCTTGAGATATTCCTTTGTTTGCTTGATCGTGTATTCCTTGAAGTGGAATATCGAGGCGGCGAGGGCCGCATCCGCCTTGCCCTTGGTGAATCCCTCGTAGATGTGCTCCAGGTTGCCTACCCCGCCCGACGCGATGACCGGGATCGTGACGGCGTCGGCGACTGCGCGCGTCAGATCCAGGTCGTAGCCCGTCTTCTGCCCGTCCTGGTTCATGCTCGTGAGCAGGATCTCGCCTGCACCGTACTCCTCCATCTTTCTCGCCCAGGCCACGGCATCGATGCCCATGGGTCTTCTGCCGCCGTGGGTGTAGACCTCCCAGTGCTGCGCATCCGGAGTCCGGCCCATGGTGTGCTTCAGAAAGAGGTCCGCGTATTGCGGATCGTCCGCCCAGGTGAGCGGCGGCTTGAACTCCGGATCGAGGCTCACGACCCGCTTGGCGTCGATAGCAACTACGATGCACTGGCTGCCGAAGCGGATCGAGGCGGCTTTGATGAACTCCGGGTCGTGGACCGCGGTGGTGTTGATCGAGACCTTGTCCGCGCCGGCGAGCAGCAGGCCCCGGATGTCGTCCAGCACCTTGATCCCGCCGCCCACGGTGAGCGGCATGAAGACCTGCTCGGCCGTCCTGCGCACCACGTCCAGGATGATGCCGCGGTCCTCGTGCGAGGCCGTGATGTCCAGGAAGGTGAGCTCGTCCGCGCCCTGCTCGTCGTAGGCCCGGGCGATCTCCACCGGGTCGCCCGCGTCGCGAAGGTTCACGAAGCTCACGCCTTTGACCACGCGGCCGGCCTTTACGTCCAGGCAGGGGATGATCCGTTTTGTCAGCATAGGTTCACCGTGCGCATCGATTGTCGTTCATCTTGATGAACGTGATCGCTTCTTTCAGGTCGAGCGACCCGCTGTAGATCGCCTTGCCGGTGATCACGCCGGTGACGCCTGCATGGCGAACGGTGAGCAGGTTCTCGATGTCCTTCATCGTGTGGACCCCGCCGGAGGCGATGACCGGGATGGTGAGCGCCTTGGCCAGGTCCCGGGTCGCTTCGATGTTCGGTCCCGAGAGCATGCCGTCGCGCTTGATGTCCGTGTAGATGATCGCGATGACGCCGTAGTCCTGCATCTTGATTGCAAGATCAACGGCCTGCACCTTGGTGACCTCTGCCCAGCCCTTGATCGCGACCATGCCTTCCTTGGCGTCGATGCCTACGATGATCCTGCCCGGGAACTTCGCGCAGGCGTCGCGCACGAAGTCCGGGTTCTCGATGGCCGCGGTGCCCAGGATGATGCGGTCGATCCCGATGGAGACGAGCGACTCGATGGTTGCCAGGTCCCGGATGCCGCCGCCCACCTCGATGGGGATCGTGATGGCAGCACGGATCGCCTTGATGGCATCGCGGTTCCGCGGCGCACCCGCAAAGGCGCCGTTCAGGTCCACCACGTGCAGAAGCTCCGCGCCCTGGTCCTGCCAGTGCTTGGCCGTGGTCGCGGGGTCGTCGGAGTAGACCGTGGCCTTGTCCATGAGCCCCTGTTCGAGGCGCACGCACTTGCCTTCTTTCAGATCGATTGCGGGAATGATCAGCATGAAAACCTCACCCTATTAACCACAGAGAGCACAGAGAAAATCTTTTTTCTCCGGGTTTGTCCTCCGTGATCTCTGTGGTTAAGTAGTCAGCCCTTCTGTTCTCCGAAGTGTTTCAGGATCGACAGCCCCAACTCCTGGCTCTTCTCGGGATGGAACTGGGTCGCAAAGACGTTGTCCTTCCAGATGCTCGAGACGAACTCGATGCCGTAGCCCGTGGTCGTGGCGATCACGCCTTCGTCCTCGGGGACCACATGGAAGGAGTGTACGAAATAGAAGTGGCTCCCTTCGGGAACGTCGGTGAGGGCAGGGGGCCTGCGCCTGACCGTGATGGTGTTCCAGCCCATGTGCGGGATCTTGAGCGTTGCGTCGGGGAGCCGGAAGCGCACGACCCGGCCCTTGATGATGTCGAGCCCCTTCGAAATGCCGAACTCTTCACTCTCGGTGAACAAAAGCTGAAGGCCCAGGCAGATGCCGAGAAAGGGCTTGCCCGAGGCGACGCTCTGCTTCACCGCGTCGATGAGCCCGTACTCCTCCAGGTTCCGCATGCAGTCCGAAAAGGCGCCTACGCCGGGAAGGACCACCTTCGCGGCGCTCAGGATCGTCTTCGCGTCGCGGGTGACCACGGCCTCGTGGCCCACGCGCTCGAAGCCCTTCTGCACGCTTCGGAGATTGCCCATTCCGTAATCGATGATCGCGATCATAAGAATTCCGTGAAGAAGGAGCCAGGAGCCAGAATGCAGGAGACAGGGGAAAAGGCGATGTCCTCTCCTGACTTCCTGCTCCTGACGCCTGTTCCTGTTTCAGATCCTGCCTTTTGTCGAGAGGACGCCCTTGATCCGGGGATCCAGGCTGGTGGCCTGGTCCAGGGCGCGTCCGAAGGCCTTGAAGATCCCTTCGAGCATGTGGTGGACGTCGCGGCCGTACAGGAGGCGGATGTGGAGGTTCATGCCGGCATGGTTCGCCACGGACTGGAAGAAGTCTTCCGCGAGCCCGGGATCGAACTCCCGGAGCTTGTATTTCTTCGGCAGCTCGATCTGATATTTCAGATAGGGCCTGCCGGAAAGGTCCATCACTACCTGGGCCAGGGTCTCGTCCATGGGCACCGTGGCCTCGCCGTACCGCCGGATCCCCTTGCTGTCGCCGAGCGCCTTCTTGATCGCCTGACCGAGCACGATGCCCAGATCCTCCACCGTGTGGTGGTCGTCGATCTCGCGGTCGCCCTTTGCCTTGACTGCCAGGTCGAAGAACCCGTGCTTGGCAATATGCGAGAACATGTGGTCCATGAAGGGGATCGACGTCTTGATGGCGGAGACGCCGGTCCCATCGAGGTTCAGGGAAAGGGTGATGTTCGTCTCTTTGGTCTTTCTTTCTATGGTTGCCTTGCGCTTCATGGAACATCCTTATAATGAGAGGCTAAAAGAAAAGGCATTGCTCGCGCAAAGACGCCAAGACGCTAAGAAAAGCAAAACAGCAGTTCTTTATTTAGGCCTTACTTTGCGACTTTGCGTCTTGGCGCGAGACGCCTTTGCTCTTTTGTGATTAATGCACTCAGCTTCTTGAGAAATTCTCGGTTCTCCGAGGGAGTGCCGATGGTCACCCGCAGACAGTTCCGCAGCGGTCCCGGCCGGTCCAGGTTCTTGACCAGGATGCCGGAGCGTTTGAGCTGCGCGAAGATCTTCGTAGCATCCGAGCCGGTCCTGAGCAGGAGGAAGTTCGTCTCCGACGGAAAGGCCGTTATTCCCGGCAGTTGCGAGAGATTATTATAGAGCTTTTCTCGCTCCGAAATCAACACGGAAATCTGGCGCTCGATCGCGTTCCGGCTCCGCAGAGCAACGAGTGCGGCAGCCTGGGAGAGTGCATTGATGTTGTAGGGCAGCCTGATCTTGTTCAGTTCCTTTACGATATCCGGTGACGCGCACAGGACCCCGAGCCGCAGCCCTGCGAACCCGATCTTCGAAAGGGTCCGGAGCACGACCATGTTCGGGTGCTTGGCGAGCCGGGGAAGCCAGGTCTTGCCCGAGAAGCTGAAGTATGCCTCATCGATCACGATCGCGGCACGAAGATCGGCCAGGACCTTGCGGATCGCCTTGTCCGAAAAACGGTTCCCCGTCGGATTATTGGGACAGGCCAGGAACACGACCCTTGCCCGGGCTTTCCGCGCTGCTGCAATGAGCCGGTCCGCGTCGAGGTCGAAGTCCGGCAGGAGCGGCACGGGCACCACGTCCTGCGAAAGCGCACGAGCGGTGAGCTCGTACATGGCAAAGGACGGAACCGGCGTGACCACCGGCCCGCCGAAGGCGAGCACGATCGCCTGGATCAGCTCGTCCGATCCGTTGCCGAGCACCATCTGGGCGGGTTCCATGCCCCACATGGCCGCGATCGCCTTCTTGAGCTCCTTGCCCGAGGGATCGGGGTAGCGGTTCACGGGCGTGTCCCGGACCGCGGTTGCCACGGCATTCCGCAGCGACGCGGGCAGGGGGAAGGGGTTCTCCATGGCATCGAGCTTGACGCGCACCGGCGTCTCGTCCACGTGATAGGCCGCAAGCTTCCTGATTGCCGGCTTGACGAGGCTTGCTATGTTTCCCGATTTAATAGTCATGGTTGAAGTGTGAATGCTAAAAAAGAAAAGAATCAGGTACTGCCTTACCTCAAGGCAATAAAGCATTCCTCCCGCGGAGACGCGGAGGCGCAGGGAACCCGAAAGTCATTTTCTCGTATAAGCAGTTGTCGGTTTTACTCTGCGTCTCAGCGCCTCTGCGGGAGGAACATGTTATTCAGGGAACGACCTTGTTCAGCGGATACTCCACGATGCCCGTGGCGCCGCGGCGCTTGAGCCGCGGGATGAGGTCCCGCGCCACCTTTTCGTCCAGCATGACCTCGAGGCTCACCCAGGCCGGATCGGTCTGGTGGGAGATCGTGGGCGCGTGCAGGGCCGGCAGGATGCCGCAGACCTCGTCGAGGGTCTTCTTCGGCACGTTCATCTTGAGTCCCACCTTCTCCTCGGCGGCAAGTGCGCCTTGGAGCAGCATGGCCATACTCTCGATCTTCTTCCGCTTCCACGGATCCGCCCAGGCCTTCTTGTTCGCGATCAGCCGCGTGGTGGACTCGAGCATGACCTCGACGATCCGGAGCTTGTTCGCCCGGAGCGACGACCCGGTCTCGGTCAGCTCCACGATGGCGTCCGCCAGGCGCGGCGGTTTCACCTCGGTGGCACCCCAGGAGAACTCGACCTCCGCGGTCACCCCCCGGGACTTCAGATAGCGCTTGGTGTAGCCGACCAGCTCCGTGGCGATGCGCTTGCCCTTGAGGTCTTTGACCGACCTGATCTTCGAATCCTCCGGTACGGCCACGACCCAGCGCACGGGATTCAGCCCGCCCTTGGCATAGCGGAGTTCCGCCACCTCGACCACGTCTGCATTCTGCTCGAGGATCCAGTCCTTGCCCGTGAGTCCCACGTCGAAGACGCCGTGGTCCACGTAGCGGGCCATCTCCTGGGCCCGGACCATGATGCACTCGATCTCCTGGTCGTCGATGGACGGATAGTAGCTCCGCGAGCTTACCTGGACCCGGTAGCCCGCCTTGCCGAAGAGCTTGAAGGTGGATTCCTGCAGGCTCCCCTTGGGGAGGCCGAGCTTCAACGTCTGGCGCGCGGACGATTTTGCTGTTGTCGGCTTCTTTGATTTTGCAGGCATGCGATATTCCTCCCTTGCTATTTTTTCCCCATACGCACCCTGATCGTGTTGCCGTGCGCTTCGAGTCCTTCCACGTCCGCGATCTGGGTGATAGCGTCGGCCACCTTGTCCAGCCCTTCCTTGGTATAGAAGATGAGGCTCGACTTCTTCATGAAACTGTCCGTGGACAGGGGCGAGAAGAACCGGGCCGTACCGCCCGTCGGGAGCACGTGGTTCGGCCCGGCCACGTAGTCGCCTACGGCCTCGGGCGAGTAATGGCCGAGGAAGACGGCCCCCGCGTTCCGGATGAGCCCCAAAAGCGCGAAGGGGTCCTGGACCGCGAGTTCGAGGTGCTCGGGCGCGATGGTGTTCGCGATCTCGGCGGCCTCGGCCAGGTCCCGCGTCACGACGATGGCGCCGAACCGGTCGATCGCCTTGCGCGCGATGTCCTTGCGCGTCAGGTTCGCAAGCTGTCGCTCGATCTCCGCGTTCACGCCCTCGACGAGGTCGCGCGACGGGGTGATCAGGATCGAGGAAGCCAGCTCGTCGTGCTCGGCCTGCGAGAGCAGGTCCGAGGCGACGAACGAGGGCGTTGCGCTGTCATCGGCGATGACGAGGATCTCGCTCGGCCCGGCGATCATGTCGATATCCACCTGGCCGAAGACGTGCCGCTTCGCCGTGGCAACGTAGATATTGCCGGGTCCCACGATCTTGTCGACCTTCGGGACCGTGGCCGTGCCGTAGGCCATGGCGGCCACGGCCTGGGCGCCGCCGACCTTGTAGATCTCGGTCACGCCTGCGATGTCCGCTGCGATCAGGATGTACGGATTGAGCGCTCCGCCCGGCGCGGGCGAGCACATGATGAGCCGCTCCACGCCGGCCACGCGGGCCGGGATGACGTTCATCAGGACCGACGAGGGGTAGCATGCCTTGCCGCCCGGGACGTAGACCCCGGCGCTCCCGACCGGTCGCGCGATCTGACCGAGGATCACGCCGTCCGCTTCCTGGGTCACCCAGGACGAGGACTTCTGCTTCTCATGGAAGGCGCGGATGTTCCTGGCCGCGAGCTTGAGCGCCTCGATCTTGGCGGGTTCGGCGTCGTCGTAGGCTGCCTGGACCTCTTCGGGAGACACGCGCAGGTCCTTGAGCGTGAGCTTCACGCGGTCGAACTTCTCGGTGTATTCGAGCAGGGCGGGGTCTCCCTGTCGGCGCACCGCCTCGACCACCTCACGGACCAGGGCCGCCACCTCTTCGGTGGCCGCCTCGCCGCGGTTTATGATGCGACGCAGCTCGATGGCAACGTCTTTCTGTTGCGAGTCGATGATCTTCATGGCACTCCTTACTCCCTCGTGATATCCGCACCCAAGGCCGAGAACTTCTCCTCGATGCGCTCGTATCCCCGGTCGAGGTGGTAGATGCGCGACACCACGGTCTTGCCCTCGGCCGCAAGGCCCGCGAGGATGAGCGAGGCGCTGGCGCGCAGGTCCGTGGCCATGACCGGTGCGCCGGAAAGGCGCGCCACGCCCTTGACCACGGCGCTCCGGTCCTCGATCACGATGTCCGCGCCCATGCGCCGCAGCTCGGCCACGTGGGTGAAACGGTTCTCAAAGATGGTCTCGTGGATCACGCTCGTACCGTTTGCCAGCGCCATGAGGCTCATGAACTGGGCCTGCATGTCCGTGGGAAAGCCCGGGTAGGGGAGCGTCTTGATGTCCACCGGCTTGATCGCACCCTCGCCCCGGATGCGGAGCGAGTCCCCGGTCGCCTCGATCGTTGCGCCCGCTTCGGCCACCTTGGACAGGAGTGCGTCCAGGTGCGAAGGATTGCATTGCGTGATCCGCATGTCCCCGCCGGTGATCGCCGCAGCGATCACGAAGGTGCCGGTCTCGATCCGGTCCGGCAGGACCCGGTGGTCCATGGGCCGGAGCCGCTCGACCCCCCGGATGCGGATAACGTCCGTGCCCGCGCCTTCGATCTGCGCGCCCATCTGCATAAGCGCCTTGGCAAGGTCGACCACTTCGGGCTCGCGCGCCGCGTTTTCGAGCACGGTCTCCCCCTCGGCAAGGGCTGCCGCCATCATGAGGTTTTCGGTGCCCGTGACGGTCACGAGGTCGAAATAGATGTGGGCGCCGCGGAGGCGTTTTGCCTGGGCGACGATGTACCCGTGCTCGATATCGACCTCGGCCCCCATTTTCCGGAGACCCATGATGTGCAGATTCACCGGACGTGCGCCGATGGCGCATCCGCCGGGGAGCGAGACCCGGGCCTTGCCGAAGCGCGCGACGAGCGGTCCCAGCACCAGGACCGACGCACGCATGGTGCGCACGAGATCGTAGGGCGCCTCGGGTCCGCTGATCCGCGTGGCGTCCAGGATCGCGGAATGGTCCGTCAGCTCCACGGCTACGCCCATGTTTCGCAGGATCTTGGCGAAGGTCTTGACGTCCGCGAGGGACGGGACGTTGGCGATGCGGTGTTCGCCTTCGCACAGGAGCGCTGCGGCGATGATCGGCAGGGCGGCGTTCTTTGCCCCGCTGATCGCCACCTCGCCCCGAAGCGGCTTTCCTCCGTTGATGACGATGGTTTGCATGGCGTTCTACTGTCGTTCCGCCACGATCACCCGGTCGATGCCCGCAAGATCCTGGAGAACGGCGATGTTTCTGCATTGCCCGATATCCGCAATCGCCCGCTGCAGCGCGTCAGCCTGGCCGATGCCCATTTCCATGATGAGCAGGCCGCCCGGCCGGAGATACGCCGGGGCATCGGCAACGATCCGGAGCGCAACGTCCGTACCCGCGGGGCCGGCAAGGAGCGCCGCCTGCGGCTCGTAGTCCCTGACCTCGGGCTGCAGGCCTTCGTAGTCGCCTGCGGGCACGTAGGGCGGATTGGCCGTTACGATGTCAACATTCGCTGCAAGCGAGAGCTCGCCGAGCGGAGCGAAAAGATCCCCTTCGAAGAATCGGATACGACCGGAGGTCTCGTGCCTGCGTGCGTTCTCCCGCGCGACGGCCAGTGCCTCGGGAGAGGAGTCGATCGCGAAGACCCGCGCATGCGGCTTCTCGTGCGCCAGGCTTACGGCAATGCAGCCCGAGCCGGTGCAGAGATCGACGATCACGGGGGTCTCCCGTCCGGCCAGCCGTTGAAGCGCGGTCTCGACCACGAGCTCGGTCTCGGGCCGGGGGATCAGGACCGCGGGGGTCACCCGGAACTCCAGGCCCCAGAACTCCTGGGTCCCGAGGAGGTACTGGAGCGGCTCCCTTCGTGCGCGCCGCGCGATCGTTTCCTGAAAGATCCGGTCAAGACCGGGATCGAGCGGATCGGTCCCGTGCGTCACGAGCCAGGCGCGGTTCTGCTGCGCCGCGTGCGCGAGCAGGACCTCGGCGTCGAATCGTGCGTTCGGGACGCCGCGTTCAGCCAGGAGCTGTTCCGCCTTCGTTAATGCCTCGGCAATGGTCACGGTTCAACATCTCTTCAGATCAAAACCATTTACCGCAAAGCCGCAAAGAACGCAAAGAGAAAGGGGGTTTCCATCGCATCCGTTATTGCAGATTCTTGAGCCGCTCCGCATTGTCCGCAGCGGTCAGGCCGTCGATGATCTCGTCCAGGTCGCCGTCCATGACCGCGTCGATCTTGTAGAGCGAGAGCCCGATGCGGTGGTCCGTCACCCGGCTCTGCGGGAAGTTATAGGTCCGGATCTTCTCGCTCCGGTCGCCGGTGCCGACCTGGGACCTGCGGGCCTGGGCCTCTTCGGCGTCCCGCCGCTCCCGCTCCTTTTCGAGCAGCCGCGATTTCAGGACCTTCATGGCCTTCTCGCGGTTCTTGAGCTGCGAACGCTCGTCCTGGCAGGACACGACCTCGCCGGTGGGGAGGTGCGTGATCCGCACGGCGGAGTAGGTGGTATTCACGCTCTGGCCGCCCGGGCCGGAGGAACAGTAGGTGTCGATGCGCAGGTCCTTCGCATCGATCTGGACGTCCACGTCCTCGGCCTCGGGCAGCACGGCCACAGTGACGGTGGAGGTGTGGATCCTGCCGGACGCCTCGGTCTGGGGTACGCGCTGGACGCGGTGTACGCCGCTTTCGTACTTCAGCCGGCTGAACACCCCTTTGCCCTGGACCTGGGCGATCACTTCTTTCGCGCCGCCCCCGCCCGTGACGTTCATGTCGAGGAGCGTGACCTTCCACCGCTTCTTTTCCGCGTGGCGCGAGTACATGCGGAAGAGCTCTGCAGCGAAGAGCGCCGCCTCGTCGCCGCCGGCCCCTGCCCGGATCTCGAGAAAGATGTTCTTGTCGTCCCGGGGGTCCTTCGGCACCAGCATGAGCCGGAGCTCCTGCTCCATGGGCTCCACGCGGGGCCGGAGGTCCTTCAGCTCCGCCTCGGCCATCCCTTTCAGCTCGGGATCGGCCTGTTTGTCCTGGGTGATCTCCTCGGCTTCCCGGATCTGCTTCTGAAGGTCCAGGAACGCGCGGTAATGCGTCACCACGTCCTCGATCTCCGCCCGCTCGCGCGAATACTTCTGGTACTGCTGGTGGTCGGCGGCCACGGCGGGATCGGCGAGGAGCCGGGTGAGTTCGTCGTATTTTTCGGCTACTGCGTCCAGTTTGCTCAGCATAAATTATCCAACAAAAAACCCCGCCTCAGCGGGGTTCCATCGCCAGGGCCTCCTGCATGGCCCTGATGGCGACCTCCAGCTGGTCGTCCGACGGTTCCCGCGTCGTGAGCCGCTGGAGCCAGAGCCCCGGCAGGATCGCGCTGCCGATCAGCCTGCTGTCCCGCCGTTTCGCACTGTATTTCAGAAATTCATAGCCCGCCCCCGCGATGACCGGCAGCAGGGCGATTCGCGCGACGCCCTTGGCCCAGAGGGGCCAGGCGACCGGGATGAGCGAGAAGACCACGATCGAGAGCACGACCACGATGAGCAGGAAGCTCGTGCCGCACCGCGGGTGGATGCGTGAATAGCCCCGGGCGTTCTCCACGGTCAGCGCCACGCCCGCTTCGTACGCCGCGATGGTCTTGTGCTCGGCGCCATGGTACTCGAAGACGCGGCGGATATCGTTCAGGAGCGAGATGCCCGACAGGTAGCCCAGGAAGAGCACCACCCGGAACGCGCCGTCGGTCAGGTTGAACAGGAGGCTGCTCCCGCCGAGGGACGCGAAGCGTGAGCCGAGCAGATTGGTCAGGAGCAGGGGGAGCGCCAGAAAGAGTCCGAGGGCAACGGCGAAGGCGGCGATCACGGCCCCGGCCAGGGCGAGGGGGCCGATCTCGTCCTGCTTTTCGTCATCGCTCTCGATGGCCTCGTTGGCGGAAAAGTTGAGCGCCCGGATGCCGAGCCACATTGCCTCGAAGAGCGCCGCCGATCCGCGCAGGAACTTCTTCTTGAGCAGGGGAAAGCGCTTCCCGAGGGGCGGGATCGCCTGGCACAGCACGGCGATGGACGCAGTCGACCGGCCGCCCCGCCGCACGGCAACGGAGAACCCGCCGGGAGAGCGCATCATGACGCCCTCCAGCACGGCCTGACCGCCGATATCTACCTTTTCGGACAAGAGTGGGAACCTCGCGCAGAACACCCGGAAGGGAACCGGCGCCGGGGGAAGGGGATGACCCGGCGCCCGGCAGCATTACTGTGCCTTGCCGTACTTCTTCCGGAACTTGTCCACGCGGCCCTCGGTGTCGATCAGCTTCTGTTTGCCGGTGTAGAAGGGGTGGCAGACCGAGCAGATGTCGAGCCGCACGTTCTCTTTCGTGGACCGGGTCTGGAACGACTCACCGCAGGCGCAGTGGAACGTCGTGACCTTGTAGTCGGGATGAATGCCTTGTTTCATGACCTGCCTCCTCAAGAAAACCACGGCCGCAGCAGGGGCTGCGGCTCCGTGAAATTAAGAACGAAATATTATCCTAAACTAGCGAAAAAGACAAGCAAAAAATAAGAATGCCCTTCCGTGCGTCAGCGGTTCATGGCGTCCAGGAAGTCCCGGTTGGTCTTGGCCTGTCTCAGCTTTTCGAGCAGGAACTCCATGCTCTCCACGGTCGTGAGGGGGTTCAGGACCTTGCGGAGCACCCACATGCGGTTGAGGTCGTCCTTGTCCACCAGGAGCTCTTCCTTGCGGGTGCCCGAGGCATTGATGTCGATGGCCGGGAACACGCGCTTGTCCACGAGCTTCCGGTCGAGGTGGAGCTCCATGTTGCCCGTGCCCTTGAACTCCTCGAAGATCACGTCGTCCATACGGCTGCCCGTGTCCACCAGGGCCGTGGCGAGGATCGTGAGGCTGCCGCCGCCTTCGATGCTGCGCGCCGCGCCGAAGAACCGTTTGGGCCGCTGGAGGGCGTTGGCGTCGAGGCCGCCGGAGAGCACCTTGCCGGAGGCCGGGATGATGGCGTTGTGCGCCCGCGCCAGGCGCGTGATGCTGTCGAGCAGGATGACCACGTCCTTCTTGTGCTCCACCAGGCGCTTGGCCCGTTCGATCACCATGTCGGCGACCTGCACGTGGCGCTGCGGCGGCTCGTCGAAGGTCGAGCTGATGATCTCGGCCTTCACCTGGCGCTGCCAGTCCGTCACTTCCTCGGGCCGCTCGTCGATGAGCAGCACGATGAGCTTGATGTCCTTGTGATTTTTCAAAATAGCCTTGGCGATGGCCTGGAGCAGCATGGTCTTGCCGGTGCGCGGGGGGGCGACGATCATGCCGCGCTGGCCCATGCCGATGGGCGTCACCAGGTCCATGGCCCGCGTCGTGTAGTCCGTGGGCGCGTGTTCCAGCTTGATCTTTTTCTCGGGATAGTACGGGGTGAGGTTGTCGAAGAGGATCTTGGAGCGGGAGATCTCGGGGTCCTCGTAGTTGATCGCGTCCACCTTCAGGAGGGCGAAGTAACGCTCGCCTTCCTTGGGGGGCCGGATCTGGCCCGAGACCGTGTCCCCGGTCCTGATGTTGAACCTCCGGATCTGGGAAGGGGACACGTAGATGTCGTCCGGTCCGGGGAGGTAGTTGTAGTCCGGGGCGCGCAGGAAGCCGAAACCGTCCGGCAGGATCTCGAGCACGCCTTCGCCGAAGATCATGCCGTTCTTTTCGGTCTGCGCCTGCAGGATGGCGAAGATGAGCTCCTGCTTGCGCATGCCGCTCACGCCTTCGACCTTCAACTCGTCGGCCATCGCGGTGAGTTCGGCGATGTTCTTACCCTTCAGTTCTACCAGGTTCATAAAAAGCTCCTTTGCCCGCGCGCCGGCGGGCGGACCGATAACGGTTCCCTTTCGTTTGCTCGGTATGGTGGAAGGTCATTCGATCGTGTACGCGGATCTCCGGGGCGAAGGAATGCAGCTGGTCGCAGTATCGGGGCGTGGCCGACCGGTCTTGCGGCGGTTCGCGGGTGTGCGTGGTGCTGCGTCCGGGTGGCTGGCGGTTGTTTCCATGTCGGTACGAGCGATTGAGTTCTCCGGCGGACCTCTTCGGGTCGTGCGCCTTTGAGCGGTGGACGTCCTCTGCGCGGTAACGGCTGCTTCAGGTAAGGGGAGTTTTGCTCGTGGGGATGCGGATCGCGGGCGCACACGCCGGGCCGGGATAGGCACCCGCTGACGGCGGCGTTGCCCTACGATGCCGCATTCTCAGAATTACCCTCAAGTATGATCGCTGACTGGTTGTTTTTTTATGATCGGAGCCTGAATGTTTGTCGTAGTGTTCGGGCTTGAGTGCACTCAGGGGTTGTTGGCCAGAATTCGATGGTTTTCCGATTGCGCTGGCCAAACTATACCGTAGCCCGGGGGGTTTGTCAATAGCAATTTTTCACGGAATGCTTGCATTCCCGCGCCTACTTATGATACTGTTATGGCACGACGGTGCGCGGGGTGCTTGCTCCCCGCCGGGGACCCTCCGGAGTGGGACGAGACCAGGAGCGGCAACGGCGTTCACCGTTCCGGCCAGCGGGGTGTGCAGATGCCGCAATATCGCTACAAGGCGCGAGACAAACAAGGCGCACTCCAGACCGGCGTACTCGAAGCCGCCCGCCGGGAAGCGGCGGCCGACCAGCTCTCCGCCGGGGGGCTCATCCCGGTCCTGATCGAGGAACGGACCGAGCCGGTCAACCTCACCCTGCAGTTCAGCCGGGTCCGGCCGCAGGACCTGATCATCTTCAGCCGCCAGCTCGCCACGCTCATGAGCGCGGGCATCTCCTTTACCCAGAGCCTCGCATCCCTCGAACGCCAGACCGAGCAGCCCCGCCTGCGGCAGGCGGTCGCGGATGTGCGTCGCGACGTGGAGGCCGGCGCCACATTTTCGGAATCCCTGGAGAAACACCCCCGGATCTTCGACCGGATGTACGTCAGCATGATCCGGGCCGGCGAGAGCGCGGGGATGCTCGACGCAGTCCTGAACCGTCTGGCCATCCTGACCGAAAAGGAGGCGGAGACCCGGGCGCGGGTCAAGGCGGCTGTCCGCTATCCCCTGATCGTAGTCTTTGCCATCTGCGGCGCCTTCGCCTTCCTGATGAGCGTCGTGGTGCCGCGCTTCGCGGGGATCTTCAGCCGGTTCAAGACCCAACTCCCGCTCCCCACGCGCATCCTGCTGGGCATCAACTTCGTGGTCCAGCATTACTGGTATCTGATCCTCGGAGTCGTCATTCTCGGTCTGTGGGGAGTGCGGAAGTACGTGCGGACGCCCGCCGGCAGAAGGCGCTGGGACGGCTTGAAGCTCCGCCTGCCCGTGTTCGGGGTCCTGTTCCAAAAGGTCGCCCTTTCCCGCTTCGCGCGCGTGTTCAGCGGTCTGCAGAAGAGCGGCATGCCGGTGGTCGCCACGCTTGAGATCGTCGCCGACACCGTGGATAACACGGTCATTACCGAGGTCATCCAGAACATGAGCGAGAGCCTCCGGCAGGGCAAGAACCTGCGCGAGCCCATGGAGGCTTCGGGTCGTTTCCCCCCCCTGGTCATCCAGATGGTCGCCGTGGGTGAGGAGACCGGGGACCTGGACACCATGCTGAACAAGGTGGCGGACTACTACGACATGGACGTGGAGTACGCGATCCGCAACCTCTCGACCATGATCGAACCCATCTTGCTCCTGTTCATCGGCGGTCTGGTGCTGCTCCTGGCGCTCGGCATCTTTCTCCCCATGTGGGACGTCATGAACCTGTTCAGGAAGTGAGCGGCGCGGAAGGTTTTGCGACAGCATAAACAATTTTGTTTCCCCCTGATTTAATTG
>JBJKRX010000121.1:0-9044 GCA_046704425.1 Nitrospirota bacterium | reverse complement strand
CGGGATGGCGACCAGGATCACGATCGTCCCGGTCAGCTCCGGCTTCTCCGCAAGGGTCCCGGCGCCCGCGGCCCCGATCCGCGACTGGGCCCAGGCCGTGGCGATCGCCGTAAGCCCGATCGCCAACGCCGCAGCCAGCGAGATCAACACCTTTTCCATAGCCACCTCCCTCTTATTACTTCTTGAGCGGTTCGAACTTTCGCCCCCCGGGCTCGATGAACTTGCTGAAGAACTCCACGTAGTGGAGCCGGAGCGAATGGATGGTCGGCGAGAACACGCCCAGGATCAGATTCAACAGATGGATCAGCCCGGCCACCACCACGCCGGTCACCACGTCGCCGGTCAGGCCCCCGAGATTGTTCGCCACGAAGGCGAGCAGCACGGACGTGAGCCCGATGGCCATGATCCGGACATAGGAGATGATGTTCCCGATGCTTTTCAAGAGTTCGAGCGGAGCGAGCAGGCCGCCGGTGAAGAACAGGAGCGGCGTCAGGAAGAGGATCGCGATCACCACGGGACGCGTGAGCAGCCGGGGGAAGATCCCGAAGGACGACGCGAGCGCCACACCGAGCCCCGCGATGAACAGGATGCTCAGGATCTTGTAGACCGCCTCCTTCCGCTCCTTCTTCCGGAACCCGGCAACCACCCCGAAGACCAGGCCGAGCAGGATGTGCGCCGTGCCCACGGCCAGCGTGAAATAGATCATCGGAACGATCGCCGTGCGCCGCTCCATGCAAAGGGGCCGCAGGTGCAGGAACCGCTCCGGCAGGTCCCCGAAGAACTCGCCGAACAGGACGCCGAAGAAGATCGCGTAGAGCGAGGCCGTGATAAGAATCGCCGCAGCGTCGCCCAGGTACCGTTTGCTCCGGTACTTTCTGCGCAGCACGATCGCCAGGACAAGAAGGAACAGGCCGTAGCCCGCGTCCCCCAGGATCAGGCCGAAGAAGAGCGGGAAAAAGACGCCGATGAAGGGCGTGGGATCGTAGGAGGTGTACGCCGGGAGCGGCAGAAGGCCCGTGAATATCTCGTAGGGCTTGAAGTACGGCGGGTTCTTCAGGATGATCGGGACCCGGTCGATCTCCTCCTCGCGGATCTCCTGCTCCGCCAGGACCACGCCGCCCTGGTAGGCGTCGGCCAGGGCCTTCCTGACCCGTGCCACGTCGACGGCGGGCATCCAGCCCGTGATGACGAAACACATGCGCGTCTCGAAGGCCGCCGCGATCGTCGAAAGCAGGCCCAGCCGGTCGTCGATCCAGTCGCGCATCGACCGGTAGATCGGCAGCCATTGCCGGGCGGCCCGCGCAAGGTCTTCCTCGATGGCCCGGATCTCCCGTTCCACCGCGGACAGCCGTTCGCCCACATAGGCGATCTTTTCCGGAAAGCCCAGCCCGCTGAAGGAGGCCGGAAAGGCGAGCTCCGGAACCTGCTCCGCGTTCAGGGCACGGTGCACGTCCGCGGCCAGGGCCTTCTCGACCGTGATCAGTCCCACGAGGGTGCCGTCCCGGGCCTGGTCGGTCACGAGCTCGAACTTCCAGTCCGTGATGCGCGACAGGGCCTCCCGCAGCCGATCTGCGGATTCCGCCTCCCGGATGGTCAGCCCGATGAACTCAAGGTCCGGCGTCTCGCGCGACGATCGGACGAGCGGAGCAAGGGTCCGGAGAAAAACGGCGTAGCGTTCGAGCTCTTCCCGTTCCTTGCGAAGCGCTTCCGTGCGCTCGCTCCGCTGCCGCGCCCGTTCAAGGTGGCGGTCCACCATGGCGGCGACAGTGTCGATCACCGGCCGCGGGTCCAGGTAACTCGTGCGCACGGACAGTGACGGCAAGAGCCCGATCAGCTCGTTCACCTTCACGCGAAGGCCTTCGAGGAACACCCGTTCGAACAGGTCCTTCTCGTCCAGGACGAAGGAGCGCACGTCGCTGCCGCGCCCCTCCTCGAGGATCCCGATCGCGGCGGGTTCGACATGAAAGACGCCGAGATCGCGCAGACGGGACAGCGCGTCCTGGAGCAGTTCCTTTGCGCCGACGATCTCGACCTTCGCCATCCTGACGATCATAGGTTCACTGCGGCAGGATCGCCGCGATCCTGCGCCGTGCGATCTCCGCAATCCTCTGGTTCGGCAGGTTTGCGAGCCTGGCCGCCCGCCTGCGTTCCGCCGCCGCGCGCCCCGTGGCCCGCTGCCGCGCCTCGTTCGTGGCCTCCTGTCGCAGGGCAGCGAAGCGTTCCTTGAGCTCTTGTTCCTCCCGGTCCGCCTCGTCGGCGATCTCGTGTTGGCGCTCCGCGAGCCACTCGGCCGCGGCCCTGCGCTCGCGATCGAGCCGTTGCTGGATCTCCTTTTCGACCTCGATGATCTCGCGCAGGATCGAGTCTTCCATAGCTCCTATTGTAGCAGAGAAAAGGGCCGAACCCGCTGTTTTGCAATCCCCGGCGCGGCGCGTTACAATGGAAGTGATCGTACGAGAGACGCCTCGGGAGGGGGAACGATGCCGAAATTCAACGGGGTGAACCATCTGGCCATGGCAACCGGCGACATGGACCGCACGATCCGTTTCTGGCGGGACCTGCTCGGGATGCGGCTCGTCGCGGGCCTGGGCCGGCCGGGATACCGCCATTACTTCTTCGCCATCTCGGACAGGGACATGATCGCCTTCTTCGAGTGGCCGGGCGTCCTGCCGGTCGAGGAAAAGGAGCACGGCAGGCCGGTTGCCGGCCCTTTCGCCTTCGACCACGTCTCGTTCGGCGTCGAGACCGAGGAAGACCTCTGGGAGCTCAAGGACCGGCTGATCGCGGCGGACATCTGGGTGTCCGAGGTGATCGACCACGGGTTCATCCATTCGATCTATACCTTCGATCCGAACGGCATCCCCATCGAGTTCAGCCGCGCCGTACCCGGCATCGACGTGCGCGCCGTCCCGCGCATGGCGGACAGCGCGCCCACGGAGGCGGCACGCGAAGGCGCCGAGCCGCAACCGGGCAGATGGCCGCAGGTCGCCCGTCCCACGCCGCAGGCCGAGCGGGTCGTCTATCCCGGCGCGGGGAGCGAACTCTTCCACGGAAAGAAGCAAAACACGTGACGGCAGTGTATGACGTGATCATCGTCGGCGCCGGACCCGCAGGGGCAGGGTGCGCGCGCGCATGCGCTCAGGCGGGGCTATCCACGCTGCTCCTGGACAAAAGCGCCTTCCCGCGGTCCAAGCCCTGCGGCGGGGCGCTCTCGGGCAGGGCCCTCGCCTGCCTCGACTTCCCCCTTCCCGAAGAGCTGATCGCGAACGTCTGTCTCGGGGTGCGCGTGTTCTACGACGGACGAAGCGCGGAGGCGAGGCGGGAAACGCCCGCGGCGTACCTGGTGGACCGGAGCGCCTTCGACGCGCTGCATGCGGCCAGGGCCGTTGCGCTCGGCGCACGCTTCCGCGAAGGCGAGCAGGTCACGGAAATCCGCGAAGAGCGCGATGCGATCACGGTCGAGACCCGGGGGGCGTCGTACCAAGGCCGTTTCCTGGTCGGGGCGGACGGCGTACACAGCCGTGTCGCCGCCCATATCAGGCCCGCCTATCGAAAGGACGAACTCGCGCTCGCCCTGGTCTCGCACCCCCCCGTTGCTGCGTCCACTGACCGGGTCGAGCCCATCATGGACTATTACTACGGGGCGGCGCCCCGGGGGTACGGCTGGCTCTTCCCGCGCCGCGGCCACTATTCCGAAGGCATTGCAGGGATCGCCTCGCGCTTCGCAGAGCCGCGCGAGGCATTGGAGGATCTGACGCGGAGAACCGGCGTGGCCCTGGCCGAAGTGCAGGGTCACTTCATCCCCTACGGCGGGGTCAGGAGGACCGTTGCCGCAGGCAGGATCCTGCTTGCCGGGGACGCCGCAGGATTCGGCGATCCCTTCACCGGCGAGGGGATCTCCTATGCGATCCTCTCCGGCCTGCTCGCAGGAAGGGCGATCGCGGGGTCCGGCGGAAACGGCAACGGGGCCAAGGCTGCGGCAGCGCGCTACCAGCGCGAAACGGACCGGAGGATCGTGCGACAGCTTGCAATCGCGCGGCGAATGGCAATCCAGCTCGAACGCTCCCCCCGGCTGTTCCAGCGCGTTTTTTTCGATCATCCGCAAGCGATCCGCGACTACCTGGAGGTGACCGCCGGGGTGTCGGACTACCGCACCTTTGCCCGCAGGGTCCTGCTGCGGCTTCCGCGGCTGCTGACGACGGGACCGTAAATCCCGGCCGGACACCGATCGTGTTGGTCCGGGGCGTTGCCCCGGTGAAAGGAGGAAGTGAACATGCAGACGCCGTTCAATCCCCAACGACGCAGTTTCCTGTCCGTACTCGCGTCCGTCGCGGCCGCTGCCGGACTTTCCGGCTTCCTGCCCGGGTTCGTCCGCCGCGCAGCGGCGATGGGAGAGCGGCCCCGACCGGACGGCATGCGTACGACGGCCGGCAAGGTGCGCCTGAACGGGAGCCTCGTTGAGGCAGGCGCATTCGTGACCACCGGCGACGTGATCGAGACGGGGCCGGAGAGTCGCGCCATCTTTGTCCTGGGGAAGGACGCCTTCCTGCTCCACGGCGATTCCCATGTCCGGCTCGTGGGCGATGAGCGGAACGGGACGCGGGGAGCGCTCAGCGAGATCAGGCTCAAGGCGGGACGCCTGCTCTCGGTGTTCGGCCCCGGCCCCATGCGCATCGTCACGACCACCGCGGTCTGCGGGATCCGCGGAACCGGCATCTACGTGGAGTCCTACTCGGACCGGTCCTATGTCTGCACCTGTTACGGCGTGGTGGACATCAGCGCGCTCGATGATCCCACGATCCACGAAACGGTCAGGACCGTGCACCATGAGGCGCCGCGCTTCATCTTCGCACCCGGGGTTAAGGACCGGATCACGGCAGCCCCGATGCTGGGCCATACGGACGACGAGCTCGTCATGCTTGAAAGCCTGGTGGATCGCCGCCCGCCCTTTCTGGAACCCCTCTTCCCCGAGGGAAGCGGATTCAACCACTAGAGCACCGGAGGGCCGCTGCGTTCAGCAGCGGTCCTTTCCTGCCCTTCTCCCTGCCGGACAGCGGGCAACCACGCGTGCACAAGAGCATTCCTTGACAGGCACTGCTTCTCTGCTAGAATTGAGCCATGGTACGCACGGCGTTGCCTTTTCTTGTCGCATTCTTTTTATTCAATGCGTTCTTGATCGTCGCAGCGGATGCTGCGGGGCACGCCGCCTGCCTCACCTGCCACGGGATCAAAGGCAAACCGGGGTATGTGGACGCCGCCACGCTCGGCCAGTCCGTGCACGGTCGGCTGCGCTGCATCGCATGCCATCTCGGCATGAGCGGCTATCCCCACGGTGAGATCATCAAGGTCGACTGCGGGATCTGCCATTTCATCGGCAGAGAAGGCGCGCCGGAGAAACAGGCGCAACGCTACCAAATGAGCGTCCACGGCAAGGCCGCCCTGGCCGGTGATTCAGGGGCCCCGACCTGCCGCACCTGCCACGGCGATCACAACGTCTTCCCTCCGATCGACACGCGATCGACCGTGAACCGGCAAAAGATCCCCGCGCTCTGTGCGGGCTGCCATCCCCAAGAGTACGCGGCCTACGCAAAGAGCATCCACGGGATGGTCTTCATCGCGGGAGGGGCGTCGGCGCCGACCTGTTTCGACTGCCACCTCGAGCACCTCACCCCGCCCGTTGCGGACCGGCAGTGGATGCTCGCGCTCATCAAGGAGTGCGGGTCCTGCCATGCCGAAGAGATGCGGACTTACCGCTCGACCTACCACGGCCAGGTGACGGAGCTGGGATACGCGACCGTCGCGAAATGCTCGGATTGCCACGGCTCGCACGCCATCGTGCCCGTGACGGACCCGGCCTCGCCGCTTGCGCCGGGACACATCCTGACCACCTGCAGGAAATGCCACCCCCGGGCGACCGCAGGCTTCACGAAATTCTACGCTCATCCTGACGCGGGCAACCGGGCGAAATACCCGATCCTCTATTACACCACAGCCTTCATGACCGCCCTGCTCGTTGCGGTCTTCGTCTTCTTCTTTGTCCATACGTTCCTCTGGGCCTATCGGTCGCTCCGCGAGCGCATCCACGGGAAAGGGGGCCGCCATGACTGAACTGCAGCGCTTTACCCCATTCCAGCGGGTGCTCCATGCGACCATGGCCGTGAGCTTCATCGGACTCGTTGCCTCGGGCATGCCGCTGAAATACGCGGACGCGCCTTGGGCTGCCTGGCTCATGGGGCTTTTGGGCGGGTACCGCGCGGCAGGGGTCCTCCATCGGGTCTGCGCCGTGGTCACCTTCGGCTATTTCGCGGTCCACATCGGATCCGCGTTCTCCACGATCGCAATCAAGCGGCGCTTCCGGTTCAACTTCCTGGGCCCCGAGTCCATGATCCCCTGGCTCGGAGACCTCAAGGACCTGTACGGCCACTTCCGCTGGTTCTTCGGCAGAGGACCGCGGCCGCAGTTCGGCCGCTTCACCTACTGGGAGAAATTCGATTACTGGGCCGTGTTCTGGGGGGTGGGCATGATCGGCGTATCCGGCCTGTTCCTCTGGTTCCCGGAGTTCTTCGGCCGGTTCTTCCCGGGATGGGTCTTCAACATGGCGACGGTCATCCACAGCGATGAGGCCCTGCTGGCCGCAGGGTTCATCTTCACCATCCACTTCTTCAACACGCACCTGCGGCCCGACAAGTTCCCGATGGACCCGGTCATCTTCACCGGCAGGACCACTCCCGGAGAGCTCCGGCGCGAGCGGCCGCGCGAATATGAGCGTCTCGTGACGGAGAACGCGCTCGCCCGGCACACGGTAGGGCCCCAGGCTCCCTGGCTCAGCACCGTCGCGATCCTCTTCGGCTTCACACTGATCTTTACCGGGTTCGCGTTGCTCGTCCTGATCGTACTGGGGCAGTTTCTCTATTGACCTATGTCACTGGAACAGAGAGATATATTCATCAGACAGATCTTTACGACGGTCGCGCCCTATGTCGATCTTCTGAGCAGGAGCTTCAGCTTCGGCTTCGACCGGTACTGGCGGAAGCGGGCCGTCAGCCAGTCGGGCATCCGCCCCGGGGACCGCGTGCTGGACGTCTGCACCGGGACCGGCGAGCTGGCCCTGCTCCTGGAGCACGCCGTGGGGCCTGCGGGGTCCGTGATCGGCGCGGATTTCTGCGAGGAGATGCTGCTGCGCGCCCGGCGCAAGGCTGCAGACCGCGGCGCGTCCCTCTCGTTCATCCTGTCCGACGCCAAGCACCTGCCCTTCCGCGACGGGACCTTCGACGCCGTCACCGTGGCCTTCGGCATGCGCAACATCCCCGATACGCGTCTCGCCCTGTGCGAGCTGGAGCGGGTCCTGAAACCGGGCGGAAGGTTCGTCTGTCTCGAGCTGACGCGTCCCCACATCCCCCTCTTCCGTTTCCTGTATGAATGCTACGTGTTCCGGATCATGCCGGTGATCGGCAACCTGGTGGTCAAGACCGCCGCCCCCTACCTGTACCTGCCGCGCTCCATCAACGCCTTCTACCCGCCCGACGAGTTCCGGCGGCTCATCGCGGACTGCGGCTTCGGCCGGGTCTCCGTGGATTCCCTGACCGGGGGCATCGCCACGCTCTTCTGCGCGGAGAAGGCGGTGCCCCATGGATAGGGCCGCGGAACTCTGCGAACGTGACCGGTCGTTCCTGACCGCCTTCAGCCGGCTGGTGCTCGACCGCCTTACGGGCGCGTCCGCGCGCTTCCTGCCCGTGCCCTTCGTGAACGCCTTCCTGCGCGAGAACGTCGCGAAAGAAACGGAAAAGGACCGGCTCATCATCGAGCGGGCCATGGCTGCATGCAATGCCGGCAGGCCGATCGCGGACGACGAGATCGACGCCGTCTTCGAGGCGACCAAGGCGGCGGACCGGAAGTTCCTGCACGACCTGCCGCTCCCCTCCCCTGCCGCAGCGGTGCGGTACGACGAGATCGCGGACATCAGGCGGCTGCGCATCCGGCGGATCTTCCGCATGGTCTACGATCTCGTGCCCGCCTGGACCGACGGCGCGTCCTTTGCCCATGCGGTGCGCACGGTCTATTCGGAGGAACGGTTCCGCGAGACCCTGCGCGAGATCCTGGAGCTCTACAACCTCGAGACCCGCAAACTGGGCGCGGCGATCACGCTCTTCCCGCCCTTTTCCCTGGCCGTCGATCTCCTCACCGACAGGCTCTTCGACTGCATGGAAACGGCGGCCCGGGACCTGGCCGCCGACTGCGCGCAGAAGCTCTTTGCCGGGGAGGGCGTCCATGCCGAAGGCTGACCTGATCCTGCTGCACCCGCCGAGCGTCTTCCGGTTCCGCGAGCTGCCGCTCTTCTTCGGGCCCGTGAGCGACGTGGTGCCCTCGTCCTCGATCTTCGAGATCTACCCTATCGGGTTTTTGACCATCTCGGAATACCTGCACCGCCACGGCATTTCGGTCCGGATCGTGAACCTGGCGCTCAAGATGCTCCGGCGCAGGTCCTTCGATCCCGAGACCTTCCTCGCACGGCTCTCCCCGCCGCGCGCCTTCGGCATCGACCTCCACTGGCTCCCGCACGTGGACGGCAGCCTGAGCCTTGCGGAACTGGTGAAAACAATCCACCCGCGCGTGCCCGTGATCCTGGGCGGCCTCAGCGCCACCTACTTTTACGAGGAGCTGCTGCGCGACTACCCCTTCGTGGATTTCGTGGTTTGCGGGGACTCGGCCGAGGAGCCGTTGCGGCTCCTCATGCGGGCCATTGCACAGGGGGGCGGGTACGAGAACGTACCGAACCTCGCCTGGCGCCGCGCCGACGGCACGGTGCAGAAGAACGAGCAAATCTTTCTGCCTCCGAACCTCGATTACGTGGATTTCGACTACGCGCATCTCATCAAGATGGCCGTCAAGTACCGGGACCCCACGGGGTACTTCCCCTTCGCGTACTGGACCCGCTACCCCGTGACCGCCGTTTTCTCGGTGCGCGGCTGCGCCCACGACTGCGGCACCTGCGGCGGCTCGCTCTCGGCCTTCCGGAAGGTCTGCAGCAGGCCGCTCCCCTGCTT
>JBJKRX010000120.1:0-26592 GCA_046704425.1 Nitrospirota bacterium | reverse complement strand
AATATCTACAATTTTCTCGCACTGCCTGAAGTGAAAAAGACCATCGCTGTCTTCGGAAAGGGTTTTCAGCTCGGCCTGCTCAAGAACGCCTCCTGGCTTGCCGGCATGCGGATCATTTACTGGGGCGACATTGACACTCACGGATTTCAGATATTATCGCAGCTTCGCTCCTATTTTCCGCAGACCCGATCGGTCATGATGGACAGGGAAACCTTTGAAGCCTTCCTGAACTATCGGGTAACCGGGGCCGAAGCCGGCGTTACGCGCCTGCCGAACTAGACGACGGAAGAGAATGAACTCTTTAACCATCTGCTGAGCCTGCGGGCTCACAATCGTCTGGAACAAGAAAAAATTCCTCATAACTATGCGATGAGAGAAATTCATCGGCTGTTGCCGCTGTAGACGAATGATTTTCAGAGAAAAACGACGAAATTTATTGGGCCGCATAAAACCCCTGACTCTTGCCGGGGAGTGTCATTTAGTTTGCGTTCATCAGAAACAATAAACCCGTCTGTGGGCTGCTTTTCGTGATAGGCAGCAGTAAAAACCCAATAGTATGAGGCACATAGTTTTGCTGAGCGTCTCGCCCGGGGAGCCAGCGATAAAGGGCCGGATCTTTTTCAACAAAAGATCCGGCCTTTTCCATTCATGACGCTGCCCCGCAAAACCGCGTCGGATACGCAACAGCATTCATTATTACAACGTGCCCCTGATTGAACAGTGACGACGGAATTTCCCGAACGTCATTCGCCCCCAGGGGTATGGTCAGCGGTTTTTTCCGGTGTCTGTGCAGCAGGGAGCAGTCCCATGTTGATCATTTTCGTTCTGAGTTGTTTTCTCGTGATGCCCAGGAGGTCCGCGGCCTTGCTCTGATTCCACGCAGTGGTGTTGAGGGCCTTCATGATCAGCCGCCTCTCAGTCTCCAAAAGATTCATCTCGTCGAACGGCTCTTGATGCTTTTCTCCCACCTGGGTAAGCTTCGACGGCAGATACTTCCGGGTGATCGTGATATTGGGACAGAGGATGTAGGCCCGTTCGACGACGTTTTCGAGTTCCCGGACATTTCCGGGCCAGTCGTAAGCAAGGAGGGTCTCCGTAACGTTCTCTTCGAAGCCCTTGATCAATTTCCCTTCCATACTGTTCAATTTTTCCAGAAAGTGCTGCGCCAAAAGCGGGATGTCGTCCCGGCGCTCCCGGAGCGGCGGCATCCGGAAGGTTACGACATTGAGCCGATAGTAGAGGTCCTCGCGGAAGGTCTTTGACCGGACCTCTTCCTCCAGGTCCTTGTTCGTGGCCGCGACGATGCGGACGTTCAGCTTGATCCGCGCGTTTCCGCCGACGCGCAGGATTTCACGCTCCTGCAGGAACCGAAGCAGCTTTTTCTGCAGGTTCTGCTCCAGGTCGCCGATCTCATCGAGAAAAACGGTACCGTCGTCCGCCAGCTCAATAAGCCCGATCTTTCTCTCATGGGCACCGGTAAAGGCACCTTTCTCGTGTCCGAAAAGCTCGCTTTCCATGATCTCCGCGGGGATGGTGGCGCAGTCCACGGTGACGAACGGCCCCTCCGAACGATCCGAATCGTAATGGATGGCACGTGCTACGAGTTCCTTGCCGGTGCCGCTCTCACCGATGATAAGCACGCTCGCCTGCGTCTTCGAGACCATCCGGACGGTATCGAAGACTTCCTGCATCGCCGCGCTCTTGCCGATAATGTTGTTGAAGGTATATTTTTGGCGAAGTTCCGATTTGAGGGCGCGGTTTTCCTGCCGCAGGTTGTAGATTTCCAGTGCCTCGCGTACGACGGAAAGCAGTTCATCGGGATTGACGGGCTTGGTGAGATAGTTCAAGGCGCCGTTTTTCATGGCGGTTACGGCGGTTTCGATCGTGCCGAAGGCCGTGATCATGACGACGGGGCAATCGGGCTGGTCGCCTTTGATCCGGACGAGCAGGTCCGCCCCGGACAGCCCGGGGAGCTTGAGGTCCGTAACGACGAGGTGATAGTTGCTGCGGCTGAACTTCTCAATGGCCTCTTCGGCGGACCGGGCCGTATCCACGTCGTATCCGCTGTCCCGGAGCGTCATCGTCACGACCTTGAGGATGTTTTTTTCATCGTCTACGACGAGGATGTTATACCGTTGCATAGTCCCGTTCCGGAAGTTCGATGCTGAACACCGTCCCTTTCCCGATCTGGCTGTCCACGGTAATCGCCCCCTTGTGTTCTTTGACGATCCGGTCGACAATGGCGAGACCCAGGCCGGACCCGCGGGTTTTCGTAGTATAGAACGGCTTGAAGATGTTTGCAATCGTTTCCTGCTCCATGCCGACTCCCGTGTCCCCGACGGAGAGGCGCAGTCGTTCGCCGGCCATCTCGGAAGATACGGTGATCGTATCGCCTTCCTGCGACGCGTCGAGGGCGTTCAGGAGCAGGTTCAGCAGTGCCTGCCGCAGGGCCGAGAAGTCGCACACCGCCGGGGGGATATTCCGATCCATCCGGACGACCATCTCGATATTTCGTTCCGTGGCCTCCTGCCGAATGAGGTCTACCGTCGACGTAATGATCGTGTTGATGTCGCACTCTCGCAGATTCAGGGGGGCCGGCTTCGAGAACCCGAGGAAGTTGGACGTGATGTCGTTCAGGCGGAGGACCTCTTCCTGAATGATGGAAAGAAACTCGGTCAGCAGCTCCCCTTGGAAGTTCTTCCGGAGATAGGACGTCGCGATGCGGATCGAATTAAGCGGATTTTTCGTTTCATGCGCCACCGTAGCCGCCATCTCGCCCAGGGCGGACAGCCGCTCGAGTCGGGCCTTTTCCGCATCGGCCTTCTTGAGCTCGTCGAGATTGAATCGGAGGTCCTTGACCATCTGGTTGAAGGCCTCGACGAGCTCCGAGATCTCGTCGCCGCACGATTCCCGGTAGACCGCGCATTTCCTGCAATCGCCGATCTTCTGGGCAAAGGCGCCCTGCACCGTCCCCCGACAGAAGGTGCCGGCCACTGCCCAGCACCGAAGCCGTCCATAGGACGGACAATCCTTCCGATCGCATTTGAGCCGTTCCCAGCACTTGACGACGCCCGCGTTTTCGACCTCCACATCCAGGTTGCCGGTCTGTACGTCCATCATCCGGTCTTTCAGTCTGCGCAAGGGCGTAGTCAGAAAACCCGAAACGACGAAGGCACCGGCAATCCCGCCGAGCAGGATGATCGCCGAGATCATGTAAATGTAGGTTTTCAGCCGGTGTAATCGATTTTCGATCACCGCGTCGATGTCTTCCTGGGAGTAGCCGATCGTGGCGAGGCCGAGGATCTTATCGCCGATCCTGATCGGGACCGAGAATTCCTTGATCCGCAGGTTCCCGGACCGATAGTCCCGTGTCGTTTCCTTGCCGTCGGCCAGGGCGCCCGACAGCTTCTCCAGGCCTTGGCGGGCGAGGGTGGAGCCGAGAAGGGGGCGATCGGTATGGGCCACGATCGTTCCGTTCGCGTCAACGATCATGGCATAGGCGCTCGGCGCCACGCCGTGTGCCGTATTGACCAGCTCATCCAGGCGCAAGGGGTCGAACACGAGCAGCGATTCAGCCGCGTCATGAGCGAGGTTTCGCGTCATGGCGAAATTGCTTGCTTCCGTGTTTTGGCGGAGCGATTCACGCTGGTAGCCGATGATCAGCATCGCTACCGCAAATATCGTCGCCCCGATGATCACGGTCGCCGCGATCGAAAACTTGAGCCGGAGATTCAGCCTGCCCGTACGCATGTCACTCGATCCGCTTTCGCAGACCGTCGAAGTCCCGGTCGCTTGCTGCAATGAACCGCCGGATCTTCGCGGCGGACAGGATGTGCTTGTCCCGGAGCCCGACGAGGTCGTTTCTCACCTCTGCGACGATACGTCGGTCTGTTCCGGGCGTTGCCGCAAAAGGCCAGTTTGCGATGTAGGACGTTCGAGCGACGATCCTGATTTTGTGAAGATCGATCTGGTTCTGTAAGACGTCGAGGGCCGTCTCCCGAACAAACCCGGCGTCCACTTTTTTCCGGTAAACGTTCAGGATCACCACTTCTTGCCGTTTTCCCTCCGTCATGTGCAGGTCCTTGGATACGTCGATCCCATGGGAGGCAAGAAGCAGTTTCTGTGCCAGAAAACCGCCTGCGGATTTGTAGGAGACGACCATGACGCGCTTGCCCCGGAGGTCCGCGAGGGACCTGATCGGACTGTCCCTGCGCGTGATGATGATGCCCCGGAAGATGTCACCCGAGGCCTCAATAACCGTGTCCGCGAAAGCGGACACCCAGCCTTTGTCGGCAAGTTGGATGTAGATGTAGGGGTTGGAATAGGAAAATTGGACCTCGCCCCGTCTCACGGTGTTGTAAAAGTCCTCGAAGTCTTTCGGAATGACCAGTTTGAACTCATAGCCGGTCTTTTGTGAAAGATACCGCATGAGGGGGTCGAAACGGTCGAAGAGGGTGATGGCCGAGTAGAGAGGCAGGATCGCCACCTTGATCGATTTCTTGCCGTAGGTGAGGTAGTTCTTTCCCGTCAGGTTCTTGATCATGACGCGGACGACGTCGAAATCGCGGTCCTCGGCGGGGGCGAATCCGTCGATGTCTTTCATCTGCGCGATCAGCGTCGGATCATGCTTCCTGTCGATGACGATGAGGGACCGCTGGATCAGGCTGCGGAGCGCCGGAGGCAGTGTCGCCGAGGCGCAGAGAGTGTATTGCGGGATCGCCTCGGATTCGTCGATGACCCGGAGTCCGTCGGCCAGATATTTACGGGCCACGCGTTCGCTGAGGCCCCCGATGTCGTGTCGCCTGACCAGGACCGAAAGGGCGATGCGGTCCTCCTGCTCCAGGTAGTCGACGGAGCTGAAATCATGCATGCCGATCCCTACTTCCTTGAACATGACGGACGGGATGAGGGAAGAGGATGAGGAGCTGATATTTCCCAAGGCAAGCCGTTTGCCACGCGCCTCGACGATCTTCGTTATTCCCGAGTCCCGGCGCGTTACGATCACGCTCCGGTATGTCGATGATCCGTTTCGGATGGTCTTCACGAGGGGAATAACGCCGTGCAAATAGTGCGCCTCGCAGTAGGCGGAGGGATCGAGATAGGCAAGCTGCGCACGGCCCGTGCCGATGTCCTCGATCGCCTCCTGGTAGTTTTCCGCGATCTTGAGGACGATCTTCTTCGCGATTGCCTTTTCGAGATATTCCTTGAGGGGAAGGAATTGCGCGTACATGACGCTGACGTTTTCCACGGGGGGCAGGACGAAAACTAAGTGCGAAACGTGAGCGGTCCTTCCGCGCGCGACCGCAGGAGCGGCCGGGAGGAGTGTGAGGGCGCAGGTAAAAAGAAACAACAGCGTTTTCATGCATCATTATACGCGGGTCAAGAGACTATTGGCAACTACACATCTTTGCAAGATTCTTCGACAGGTTGATTGTTGGACAAAAAAGAACAGCGAAAAGCATGCAATTGTCCCATATGGGCCAACCCGGGGTGCTTTTAGGCACAATTAAGCGGGCATATATCTTGCTTTAAGACCATAAAATGAAAACGACGTTTTATGCATTGCTTTGCGCCGTGCTGCTTGCTGTCGTAGCGGCTTCCCCCTCGAGTGCATCCGGCAAGATTCGGCTCTTGTTTTTTTACCGTCAGAACTGCAGGTGGTGCAGAATGATGGACGCGGTCCTCGAGGATCCCGCGATACAGAAGGTCCTCCACGGGAACGTCATTATGCGCAAGATCGATATCTACGGGACGGAGCGGCCTGCGTCCGGCGGTCCGACCGGGAACGAGCTCAAGGATCAGTATCGGGTCGTCTGGATTCCGACCGTGATTTTTTTGGGCGCAGGGAACAAAGAATTGCTGCGGATTCCCGGCGTGGTAACAAAAGAGGATTTCCAGGATTTACTCTGCCAACATGTCGGTATTCAGGGCGCCTGTATTCCCGGAAAGGCGCACTAGCGGCAGGTAGTGCCGGCAGCATCTGGTTTTCCCGAGAAACGTGTTTGCTGCATTGCGCGATGAGCCGGAAAGTGAATATTCTATTCAAGGAGGAAACCCCGTGAAGATCGGAATGGTTACCGCGTTCGGCATCGTGTTTGGCCTGGTGCTTGCGGCTGCGCCGGCGGTCGCGAGCGCCAAGGGAAACGCCGCAAACGGCAAGCGGCTGGTCGAGGCAAAACAATTCGGCAACTGCGCGGCCTGCCACGTCGTTCCCGGAATGGAGTTCCCCGGGGATGTGGGACCGGATCTGATAAAGGCCATGCAGGGATATACCGAAAAGGACCGCGCCACGGTCTGGCAGTGGGTCTGGGATGCCCGAAAGTTCGACCCGGACACCATCATGCCGCCGTTCGGCCCGAACAAGTTCCTTACGAAATCAGACGTCGATGATGTCGTCGAGTATCTCTACACCTTCAAGAAGAAACCGTAACGGTCTCGGGAGTGTCCGGCCGCCGGAGCCGTGCCCGTGCAGATAATATTCACGAGGAGGGAAAAACGATGGAACAGAACATGAAGGGGCTTACCAGGAGGGCCTTTCTTACATCCACCGGGGCGGCCTGTGCCATGCTGCTGGCGGCAGGGGCTCTCCCTGCGCTGGTGGAGCAGGCAATCGCAGCCCCCCATCAGGAAAACATCAATGTCGTCCAGAAAAAGCAGTTCGGCAATCAGCCCGTGAGCATGTCGCATGTCGCTATCGATGCGCCGATCATTGCCGAGAACGGGGCCGTCGTCCCGATCACGATCTCGTCCGATCTGCCGATGCGGCACGACGATTACGTCAAGAAGATCAACGTCTACGTCGAAGGGAACCTGGAGCCCTACGTTGCCGGCATCGATCTGACCCCGGCGAACGGCAAGGCAGCGTTCGAGATGCGCATTAAGATGCGGAAAACCTCGAACGTACGCGTGGTCCTGGAGACCAGCAAGGGAAAGCTCTACGGCGCGACCAAGCCCGTCAAGGTGACCATCGGCGGCTGCGGCGGGTAGGTTTCTGCAGGGACATGCGCGGGCGTGACCGTACCGTTCCGCGCAATGCACGCATGAGGACTGGGGCAATCCACTCCCGGAGCATTCACCCGCTCTCGCCGAGAGACGCGGAAGGAGGATCGCAATGGCAATGGTAGGCAAGATAAAGATCAGAGTACCGCAAACGATACTGAAAGGCGACGTCATCCCCGTGAAGGCGCTAATCACCCACCCGATGGAGACGGGCCAGCGAAAGGCCAAGGACGGAAAGTTGGTCCCCGCGTATTACATTCAGGACGTCGACGTCTTCTACGGAAACGATCGGGTAACCCACTGCGACTGGACCATCGCCGTCAGCGCCAACCCCTTCATCACCTTCTATGTCAAAGCCGACAAGGCGGCGCCGCTCAAGATCGTCTACAAGGACAACAAGGGCGGGGTCTACGAAGAGGCGATCCCGATCAACCCGCACTAGGGGAGGCGGAAAAACAAACCAGGAGGGAACGGGAATGAACAGGTGGCATTGCACACTGCTGATTCTGTCGGTGGTCGCCGGGTGCGCGTTTTGGGCCTGCGCCGGCCCGACTGCTTCGGTCGGCCATGAATCGCCCCCGGCGATCCATGATTATACCCCCAATGTTTCGACCCAGGAATACGAAAAGCGATATGAGGCAGTATACGGCAAGTTCACCGAACAGATGGCTGCGGAGGGAAATCCCGCCGACTTCCTGCTCGACGACGGGAAAGATCTCTACCACAAAGTGGAAGGCGGCGCAGGAAAGTCCTGTGCGAGCTGCCACGGCGAAAATGGCGAACAGCTCAAGGGCGTTGCGGCCGGCTATCCCAAATACGATCCGGCCATCAAGGGGATCAATACCGTGGCCCTGCAGATCAACCGGTGCCGCAAAGACCACATGGGCGCCTCGGAACTGAAATATGAATCGGATCCCCAGCTCGCCCTGACGCTGTATGTCAAGTCCCTCTCGAACGGTGTGCCGATCCATGTGCACATCGACGGTCCGGCCCGGCCTTTCTACGAGGCCGGCCATGCCTACTATTATAAACGGTTCGGGCAGTTCAATTTCAGCTGCGCCCTGTGCCACGTGAAGGAAGCCGGACACATGATCCGCGCAAATCTCCTGTCGAACAACCGGCATCATGCGGACCACTGGCCCGCGTACCGGCTGAAGTGGGGCGCCACGGGTTCGCTCCAAAGGCGGTTCCGGGGCTGCAACAAGAACGTCAGACAGAAGCCGCTCCCCTATGAGAGCGAGACCTACCGCAACCTGGAGCTGTACCTGACCTACCAGGCGAACGGACTGCCGATTGAAGTGCCGGGATTCCGGATGTAGCCAGGTCGCGTCCGGCAGGAGGAGGACTGGATGAGCATAACGAGGCGGAAATTTATCGAGATGCTGGGACTGGCGGCCGGGGCCGCCACCCTGGGGCCGTTGGCCCCTGCGGCGCTCGCGAAAAGCCTGAAACCGGAAAACCTTCTCAGCTTTCCCGCACAGGGCAACCTCACGCTGGTGCACACCACGGATACGCACGCCCAGCTCGTCCCTATATTCTACCGGGAACCGGATACGAATATCGGGGTCGGGGCGGACAAGGGAGTGCCCCCGCACCTCACGGGAAAGGAATTTCTCGGACACTACGGTTACCGGCCGGATACCCTCGAGGCATATGCCTATACCTGCGACGACTATGTGAAGCTCGCCGCGGAATACGGCAAGATGGGCGGGTTCGCCCACATCGCGACGCTCATCAACGGCATCCGTCAGGAACGGCACGGCAAGGTGCTGCATATCGACGGCGGCGATACGATCCAGGGTTCGGCCACCAGCATGTGGACTCGGGGCGAGGACATGGTACGGGCCATGAACAAGCTCGGCTGCGACGTCATGACCGGCCACTGGGAATTTACGTACGGCCAGGACCGGCTCCTGGAGCTGATCAAGCAGATGCAGTTTGCCTTCGTGGCCCAGAACGTGAATGATGCGACCTGGGGCGACCCGATCTTCCCGCCCTATGTCATCAAAGAGGTCAACGGGCTGGCCGTGGCCATCATCGGCCAGGCCTTCCCCTACACCCCCATCGCGAACCCGCGACGGTTCATCCCCGACTGGTCCTTCGGCATCAAGGACGATCACATGCAGGCGATGGTCGATGCGGTCAAGGCAAAGAAGGTCGATCTCGTCGTCGTCATCTCTCACAACGGCATGGATGTGGACAAGAAAATGGCCGGGAGGGTGAAGGGGATCGACGTCATCATGGGCGGTCATACCCACGACGGGGTGCCCGAACCCGTGGTCGTGGGCAAGACCCTGGTCATCAATTCCGGATGCTACGGAAAGTTCGTTTCGCGGCTCGACCTGAACGTCAAGGGCAGGAAGATCGGGGGATACTCCTTCCGGCTTATCCCGGTCATGTCGCATATGATCAAGCCCGACCCGGCCATGGAGCAACTGGTCGCAGAGCTGCGCGCGCCGTATAAGGACAAGCTGGACGAGGTGCTGGGACAGAGCGAGACCCTCCTCTACCGACGGGGCAACCTGGACGGCACCTTCGACGACCTGATCTGCGACGCCCTGATCGATCACTATGACGTGGATTTCGCGCTCTCTCCCGGGTTCCGTTGGGGGAGGACCGTGCTCCAGGGTCCGATCACGGCCGAAGACGTCTATTCGCAAACGGCCCTCACGTACCCCAATACCTACAAGACCTCCATGCAGGGCCGCATGATCAAAAACGTCCTCGAAGACGTGGCCGACAACCTCTTCAACCCCGACCCCTATCTGCAGCAGGGCGGGGACATGGTGCGGACGCGGGGGCTGGAGTTCAGCATCCACGTCAACAAGCCCATGGGCAAACGAATCCGGGACCTGAAGGTCCGCGGCAAAGACGTGGAGCCCCAGAAGAAGTACACCATGTCGGGCTGGGCCTCGATGGCCGCCCAGCCCGGTCCGCCGGTCTATGACATCGTCATCGACTACATCAAGCGGAAGAAAACGATAAACGTGCATAACGACCAGCCTTCGCTCATCGTCTGACGCACGGGTGCGCCCGATGTGCGGACGATCGGATGTCTGTCGCAGATGCAGCAGGAAGGGGAGGAGCGGATGGCAAAAGGCAGGAAGATCCTGGGCGTCGCAATGCTGCTCGGTGCGTTTCTCGGCGTCCTGTACGCGATCGCCAAGATCCGGGGGTACGCTGCGCTCGACGCCGGGGCGCTGTCGGACGAGCAGATCGCCGCGGCAAAGAAAACGATCGAAACAACGGTCGTCGTCTCCGGCTTTCTGATCGGGGGGCTCCTGGGAGCGGTGGTCCAGCGGTCGAAGTTCTGCATCGCTGCGGCCTGTCACAACATCGTGACCACCAACGACCTGACCCAGACAAGGGCCTACGCCATGGCGCTCTTCGTCGCGATCCCCTTCACGCAGCTCCTCTACGGGCTGGGCAGCGTGGATGTGACGCGCAGCATCTACATCAGCTCGCCGTTCACGTGGTTCAGCTACATCGTCGGGGGATTCATCTTCGGCGTAGGCATCGTATACGCGGGAGGATGCGCGAGCAGGATCCTCGTACGGGCGGGGGAAGGCAACCTCGGCGGGCTCGTGAGCGTTCTGGCGTTCATCTTCTCCTCCGGCGCTACGCTCTGGGGCATCACGGCGAAGGTCCGGGTGGACTATCTCGACAAGCTGACCTTGCGGTACCCGGACCAGTACCTTCCCCATATCGCCGGCCCGGTGCCGGCATGGGCCATCGTCCTCGTCATAGAGGTTGCCCTGCTCATCTTCATGCTGCGGTCGCCCAAGGGGTCCGAATGGCGGGGACTCAAGTGGCCGTTGGCCGGGGCGGCCATCGGGGTGATCGTCGCCCTGGCCTGGTGGGTCAACGGGGCGGCATTCAACGCCGTGCCGCACGTGGATGCGTTCTCCTTTACCGGGCCCGACGATCCAACGCTCCTGCAGGTCTGGAGGCCCAAGAGCCTGACCTTCGCGCTCGCCGACGCCCAGACCTTCCGCTACATCATCCTCTGGACCGGGGAGACCCTCAATTTCGCCGAAGCCACGGTGCTGGGCGTGCTGGCCGGCTCCCTCCTGTCGGCGCTCATCACCGGCACCTTCAACTGGGTTGCGCCGCCGCTCCAGCAGTTCAAGTACAACCTTGTGGGCGGCCTCCTGATGGGATTCGGGGCAGTGGTCGCCATGGGCTGCAACATCGGGCAGGGGCTCAGCGGGATCGCCACGCTCTCGCTTGGAAGCCTCCTCACCATGTCCTGTATTTTCCTGGGCGCGATCGCCGGTGCCAAATATATGACCTGGAGGATCATGCAGGAGATATGAGCCGGAATGCACAACGCACGACGCTGCTGCTCATGGCAACGGTACTTTTCCTCTTGACCGGCATCGGCGTGCCAGCCCGTGCGGCCGGCACCGGCCAGAAACCGGTGGTGATCCGCTCCGTACGGGGCGACTTCGACAGCGTGTGGGAAGAGCTCAATCTGGCGCTTACCAGCCGCGGGCTCGTGGTGTCCGATGTCTCGCACGTCGGGGAGATGCTGGCGCGGACCGGCAAGGCGCTGGGCAGGACGAAGCAGATCTTCGGAAGGGCGAAGGTGCTGGAATTCTGCAGCGCCGTCGTTTCGCGGGACATGATGGAAAAGAACCCGAATTTCATCGCTTTCTGTCCCTACAATATCGCGGTGTATACCCTGCCGCAGGACAGCCACACGGTGTATCTTTCCTACCGGCGTCCCCTTTGGAACGACAGGAGCGGCAAGGCCGTCCTGCAGGAGGTCGAAAACCTGCTCGACGGCATTGTCAGCGATGTCATCGAGCAGAAAGAATAGCGAGGGCATCGCAAACACCTACAACGTAACAGCTGTGCCGCCAAGGCGCGAAGCGTGGGAGAACATTCTCCCTCTCTGCCAGAAAGGATGCAGCAAGCATGACGAATATCGCGATAGACAGGGTAGTCGATTGTAAGGGAATGAATTGTCCTCTGCCGGTAATGAAGACCAAGAAGGCGCTCAAGGAAGCCTCCGCGGGTCAGGTGCTCGAGGTGATTGCCACGGATCCGGGATCGAAGTCGGACATCCCGGCCCTGGTGAAGAACATGGGCGCCGAAATGCTCGAGGCCCGGGACGAGGAGGCAGGCGCCGTATCCTTTCTGATCAGAAAGCAATGAGTCCCCGCTGTACTGCAGGTCCTGTGCTCCAGGGGTCTGTTCAGGCCACGGGGTGCGAGCGTGCCCTCCGGGACCGGGGAGGCAGGGGCAAACCGCTGTTCCGGTTCTCGACCAGGGAACCGAAATTCATTACACGGGAGGAAGGCTATGAAGGGGAAAACGATACTGCTGGTTCTGACAGTCGGAGCATTTTTGCTTACCGGCGCCCTGAACGCACGTGCGGCCGACGTGACGTCGAAGTTCTTGCTGCATTACGACTACTACTCGGCCAGTTCCTCGACGAACGTCGTCAAGCAGGAGTTTCTCGTGCGTCGCGCCCGGCTGTATTTCAGCGCGAAGGTGAACGACCTGGTCAGCGGGAAGATCGGGTTGGAGGCCGACGACAACAGCTCGACCGGCGCGCGGACCAGCGCGCTCAAGGACGCCAATGTCGATCTGCATTTCTCCCCGCTGGCGCTGGTGCGCGCCGGCATGTATAAGTACGAATTCGATCTGTCGGGCCGCGGCTCATCGTCCGTTCGGCCGTTCATGGACCGCGCCATCGTGACCAACGCCGTGGCCGGCGGCCTGACCGGCGCGGGCGGCGACTTCCGCGACAAAGGGGTGTCCGTGATCGGCAAGACCGCCGCGTACGGCTACGGTGTGGGCGCGTGGCAGGGGCAAGGTCCCAATGCGAACGATAATAACAACAAGACCGCCTACACGGCGAATGTGTGGGGCAAGCTCTCCGGCGTGAAACTGAATCTCGGCTACCTGAGTGCCGACAATACGGCGCTCGGTCCGACGGCCACGACCAATAAGTACTCGGCAAGCACGGTGGGCGCTGCGTATGAGACGGACGCCTTGTGGCTGCAGGCCGAATATTACAGCGCGCAGCGTAAAAAAGCGACCACCCAAAAACTGAAGGGATACTATGTGATGGGCTCTTACACCGTGGCCCAGAACGTCGACGTCATGGCCCGGTACCAGCAGTTCCAGGATGAAAAATGGGGCACGTCGAACAATCAGATTACGTCCACCGATCTCGGGGTCAAATACTATCTTGCACGCAAAGGCCGGGGCGGAAGCAATGTCTCCCTAAACTACATGGTGCGCAACGCGGACAGCGGGGTTACGGAGAAGATCTTCGACGAACGCGGAACCAACGTCACGGGCAGCCAGATCGACAACCTGCTGATGGCGCGACTGCAGGTGCAGTTCTAAGCGAGCAGGACCTGCTGCGCTGCCGGCGCAGACAACCGATTACCCTCATGCAGTGACATTCTCCCTGTTTCGGGGCGGGCAACCGCCCCATTTTTTTGCACTGTCTCCCTGCTGCTCCCCGGCCCCGGTACGCGAGGTCGGCCGGTGCGATTCTTTTGTCTTGACTGCTGCGGGCGTATACGCTAATTTATAGCCCGCAGGAGCGGAGTCCGGCCCGTGGAGCATTGGTCTTCTGCCGCAACAACGAGAATCTCAGACACCGGACGAGGTGGCGTTGCCGAGCGTCTCGCCCAAGGAGCCGAAACATAATAAAGCCCTCTGCTGGTGAGGGCTTTTTATTTTTCATCCCCGGTGCAGACGAGAACCTCTCTTGAAGCGGCATGATGGGTGCGGGGATGGTGGGATCGGAGACCCGAGTCCCCGGCACCGCAGGAGCACCCCAGGATTCTGCACAATGAACTCACCCGTCATCACCACCATACTCATAGCCGCGCACTGGCTCATCGTCATCGGCCTGTCGCTGCGCGTGATCCTGCGGCGTCCGCCGGTGGGCGTGTCACTGGCATGGCTGGCCGTGATCTGCAGCGTACCGTTCGTCGGTGCTGCCATCTACCTGCTGTTCGGGGAAAAACGCCTTGGCCGTTCCCGGGCGCTGCGCATCAAAGCGGTCGTCGCCGAGACCGCACGCTGGCAGGACGCGCTGCGGGCGCGCTACGGCGCCGAACGTCTCGACGATGATCCTGCCACAAAAACGCTCACCCTGCTTGCCGAGCGGGTTCTGGGCTACCCCCCGCTGTGCGGCAATGCCGTCGAGCTCCTGACCGACTTCGACGCGATCTACGACCATTTCATCGCCGATATCGACGGCGCCCAGCACACCGTTCACCTCGAGTTCTATATCTGGCACGAGAGCGGTCGCGCGGCCGACGTCGCAGATGCCCTCGTCCGCGCCGCCGGCCGCGGGGTCCAGTGCCGCGCCCTTGCCGACGCAATGGGCAGCAAGGCGTTCCTGGGCGGCGCGCTGGCCGGCCGGATGCGTGACGCAGGAGTCCTGTTCGAGGCGGCCCTCCCCACGGGTGTGCTGCGAACGCTGGCCGCACGGGCAGACCTGCGGAACCATCGCAAGATCGCCATCATCGACGACCGTGTGGCCTATGCCGGCAGCCAGAACCTGATCGACCCCCGGTTCTTCAAACAGGAGACCGGCGTCGGGGAATGGGTGGATGCCATGGTGCGCATCGCCGGACCTGCCGCCGCCGCTCTCGATGCCGTCTTCCGCCTTGACTGGAGCGTCGAGACCGGGTCCGCCTTCGATCCGCCGCCCCTGCTCCCCGGGAACCCATCCGACCGCGGGGGACCGGCGATCCAGGTCGTGCCTTCTGGGCCGGACCTGCGGCCGGAAGCGATCCATCAGGTGCTCCTGACCGCGATCTACGCCGCCAGGCGCGAACTCGTCATGACGACGCCGTATTTTGTGCCCGACGAATCCATGCTGACGGCGCTTCTGACGGCCGCGCTCCGCGGCGTCGAGGTAACCTTGATCGTGCCGGCACGGAACGACTCGGTGCTGGTTCGGCACGCCAGCGTGGCTCACTTCGACGATCTGCTGTCCGCCGGCGTCCGTATCGCGCTCTTTCACAAAGGACTGCTCCATACGAAAAGCCTGACGATCGACGGCGCGATCAGCATGTTCGGCTCGGTCAACCTGGACATGCGCAGTCTTTGGCTCGATTTCGAGATCTCGCTGCTCCTGTACGACCACGACTTCGCCCGCCGCCTCCGTGCTCTCCAAGGGAGCTACCTGCGGGATTCGGCCCGGCTCGACGGCGCTGCCTGGCGCAGCCGTCCTGCCTGGCGCAGGCTCGCCGAGGATTCCTGCCGGCTGCTTGCGCCGCTGCTGTAGGGTTTCAGGAACGATCAGAGACGGGCGATTCTTTTGTCTTGACTGCCGCGGGCGTATACGCTATTTTACAGCCCTCAGGGAAGATAGTGCCGGCCTGATCGCGGAAAAGCGGATCAGGCCTTTTCCTTTCGGACGCGCCGGGAACGGCGCGGTAGAAACCCATGAAAAAAGCGATCAGCACCTACGGTACCTGGCTTCTCATCGCAGCCCTGGCGCTCGGCGTGGGGGGCTGCGGTCACAGCGATACCGTGCATGCCCTTGCCGTCGTTCCGTCCAATGCGGTCCTGACGAACGGCGCCACGATGCAGCTTTCGGCAGTCGCGACGCTCACGAACGGCACGAACCTGCTCTCCTGGAACGTCGTCGCCTGGACTTCCGCTGATCCGAACATCGCGACGGTCGACGCGACCGGCAAGGTTGTGGCCGTGAGTCCGGGCTCGACGATGATCACGGCCACGGACATCGGTCACCCTGAGCTTACGAGCAGCGCCACGCTCACGGTCACTAAATTTCCACTCGTCGCCGTTGCCGTAACACCCGCCGTTGCGAGCGACGTCACCGGTTCGACCCGGCAGTTCAACGCGACCGGCACCTTTGCGGACGGCTCAACCCTGGGGCTGACCACGTCGGTCACCTGGGGAACGTCGAACGCGACGCTCGCGACCTTCAGCACCAAGACGACCGAGCTCGGACTCGGGACCGCGGTCGCGGCCGGCACCGTGACCGTCTCGGCAACGGATCCTGCGACCGGTATTGCCGGTCACGCGCTCTGGACGATCACCAAACCTTAAGGACCGAGGCGCCCTTTTCCGAAATGACGACGCAGAAACGCATTCCGACACTGCTCGCGCTCCTTGCTGCGCTCCTTGTTTCCTGCGGCCACGGCCACGGCAACGCCGTGTCGATCACGGCCTTCACCGTCTCGCCGGCAACGCCCACCGTCATGGTCGGAACCGCGCTTCCCTTTATCGCGACCGCGGTCTATTCCGACGGCACCTCCACCAACGTGACGTCCGAGGCCACCTGGACCACGACGAACGCGGCCGTGGCGCGCGTGGGAGCTGCCGCGGACGCACACGGTTTGGTGGTCTCGCTCGCCACGGGAACGACCGCGGTAACGGCGTCCTACAACGGGGCGAGCGGGAGCGCCGTGCTCACGGTCGTGGGAACGCGCGGAAACGCCTGGCCGGTCCAGGCATTCACCAATCTGCTGCTCGGCGCGGCCCGGTCCGATACGCAGTTCGTGGCAGTAGGCGAGAACGGACTCATCCTCACCTCGCCAACCGGCACGACATGGACGGAACAACATTCCGGCGTGCAGACCTACCTCTGGAGCGCTGCCTGGTCCGGGACGACCTTCGCGGTCGTGGGCGATAACGGCGAGGTCCTGACCTCGCCAGATGCCATCACCTGGACCCGACAAGCCTCCGGCGTCAGCACCGCGCTGTGGGATATTGCCTGGACCGGGTCGGCGTTCGTGGCCGTGGGCGAGGGCGGCGTGATCCTGACCTCGCCGGACGGCGTTACCTGGACATCGCAGACCTCGCACACGACGAACGGCCTCTCGAGCGTTGCCTGGTCGGCGCCCCTGTCTCTTCTGGTTGCGGTCGGCGAGAACGGGACGATCCTGACCTCCCCGGACGGACTCCAGTGGACCCCGCAGGTATCCGGCATCTCCTATCTCCTCTGGTCCGTTGCCTGGGCAGGTTCACGGTTCGTTGCCGCAGGTGCGAACGGTACGATCCTGACCTCGCCGGACGGCGCAACCTGGACCCTGCGGACATCGAACGTTACGGATCTCCTGACCGGTATTGCCTGGTCGTCTTCTGTCGGACAGATTGCCGCCATCGGTCAAGGCGGTGTGATCCTGTCCTCTCCGGACGGCATTGCCTGGACACTCAGATCCGGAGGCGTGGGCCGGTTTCTCTGGGATGTGGCGTCATCGCCTACGCTTACGGAGTTCGTCGCGGTCGGGGACGACGGCACGATCCTGACCTCACCGGATGTGGCGACCTGGACCACCGCGACAGCCGCGGTCACGTCCCCGCTCAACGGGGCGGTCTGGTCCGGCACGCAGTTCGTTGCCGTGGGCGCGAACGGCACGATACTCACCTCATTGAACGGCACGAACTGGCGGCTCGAAAGCTCGGGCACCGGGACCGGTCTTGCGGCAGTTGCCTGGTCCGGCTCGCGCTTCGCGGTCGTGGGAGATGGCGGCACCATCCTGCTCTCCACGGACCCAACCTCGACGGAGGGCTTCACCTGGTCCTCGCTGGCCTCGGGCGTTCCGGGCAACCTGAACGACATCGCCTGGTCCGGCACGCAGTTCGTCGCGATCGGCGACAACGGCGCGATCGTGACTTCTCCCTCCGGCACCGTCTGGTCCATTCAGGGATCGAACACGACAAGCAATCTCCACGGCATCGCCTGGTCCGGCACGCAGTTCACGGCGGTCGGTGCGGGCGGCACAATCCTGACCTCTCCGGACGGTACGACCTGGACCACGCAAAGCTCGGGCATCGGGAGCGACCTGGAGAGCGTGGTCTGGGACGGGGCGCAGTTCCTTGCCGTGGACGCGAACGACGCGATCCATACTTCCGCCGACGGCATCACCTGGACCCCCTGACGGGTCCTTTCATTCAGGTAAGGAGAACAGCGTGACGATTACGGTAAAAGGCCCCGTGGTCGAGATGGACGGGGACGAGATGACGCGGATCATCTGGAAGATGATCAAGGAGAAGCTGCTCCTGCCCCATCTCGCAATGGACCTCCGCTACTTCGACCTGGGCGTCAAGAACCGCGACGCCACCGACGACCGGGTCACCGTCGAGGCTGCCAATGCGGTGAAGGATGCGGGCGTAGGCGTCAAGTGCGCGACCATCACGCCGAACGCGTCGCGCGTCGCGGAGTACGGCCTCAAAAAGCAGTGGAAGAGCCCGAACGGCACGATCCGTTCGATCCTGGACGGGACGGTCTTCCGAAAGCCCATCATCGTCAAGAACATCAAGCCCGCGGTCCGATCTTGGAAGAAGCCGATCGCGATCGGCAGACATGCCTACGGAGACATCTACAAGGCCGTGGAATACCGGGTCCCGGGGCCGGGCACGGCCGAGCTGGTCTTCCGGCCCGCAGGCGGGGGCGAGACCGCGTCCCTGCCGATCCATACGTTCACGGGTCCGGGCGTGCTCATGGGCATGCACAACACGGAGCAATCGATCCAAAGCTTCGCCCGCGCCTGCATCGCCTATGCCCTTGGCGAGCAGTGCGACCTTTGGTTCGGGGCGAAGGATACCATCTCGAAGACCTACCATGCCTGCTTCAAGGAGATATTCGACCACGAGGCCGCAACCCGTGCGGAGGATTTCGCCAAGGCCGGGATCGCCTACCGGTACCTCCTGATCGACGACGCGGTGGCCCAGATCATGAAGGCCGAGGGCGGCATGCTCTGGGCCTGCATGAACTACGACGGGGACGTGATGAGCGACATGGTGGCCTCGGGTTTCGGCAGCTTGGGGCTCATGACCTCGGTGCTCGTCTCGCCGGAGGGCAAGTACGTGTACGAGGCGGCCCACGGCACGGTCATGCGCCACTACTATGAGCACCTGAAGGGCAACCCCACGTCCACCAATTCCGTGGCTTCGATCTTCGCCTGGACCGGCGCGCTCGCGCGCAGGGGGGAGCTCGACCGGACCCCCGAGGTCGTCGAATTCGCGCAGCGGCTCGAGGCGGCCGCGCTCCTGACGATCGAGGACGGGGTGATGACCAAAGACCTTGCGGCCATTGCCGAGCCCCGCCCGGGGAAATACGCCCTGACCGAGGAGTTCCTGGACGCCGTGGCAGCGCGGCTCACGCGCGCATCGGCCTGATGGGCGCAACGCCCTCGTCCGATCGGTCCCTCCCCGGCAGATGACGGACCTTCCGCAACGAAAAACGATCGCAACGCGCCTCGGCTGGCTTGCGCTCTTCGCGACGGCCATGGGACTGCTCGAAGCGATCGTCGTGGTCTACCTGCGCACGCTCTTCTTCCCCCGGGGCTTTTCCTTTCCCCTCCGGTCCCTGTCCCCGCGGATGCTGGGGCTCGAGATGCTGCGCGAGCTCTGCACGCTCGTCATTCTGGCCGCTGTTGCCGCGGTCGCAGCACGCCGCTTCCTGCCGCGTCTCGCCTGTTTTCTCTACAGCTTCGGGATCTGGGACCTCGCGTATTACGTCTTCCTCAAGGTGCTGCTCGCCTGGCCGCCGTCGCTCTTCACCTGGGACGTGCTGTTTCTGATCCCCGTGGTCTGGGACGCACCCGTGCTCGCCCCGATCGTCTGCGCGCTCACGATGATCTTTTTCAGCCTGCTCCTCCTGCGGCTCGACACCCAAGGCCTCGGTCCGCCAAAGGCCTTCTGGGTGTTGACCACAATCGGCAGCATCCTGATCTTCATTGCCTTCGTGGCTGATTACGGAAGGATCGCCGTTGCGGCGATCGCGGCCGGCTCTCCGGCCCGCGTCGCGACCCTGGCTGCCGCCTTTGTCCCGCAGGCCTTCCTTTGGGGACTCTTCTGGGCCGGCGAAACGCTGCTGCTCCTCGCCTGCGCGCTGGTCGGCCTCGGGGCATCCGGGCGGAGGGCCTGAGCCCGCGCATGGTTTTTTCGGCAAGACCAATATCCTCTGTTGACAGACAGGAACGCCCCTGCTAAAATTCCGTGTCCCACCGGAGGGAACAATGGCAGGGGAAAAGATCCTCGACATTGACGACAGTCCGACGGTCCAGCGGCTGATCGAGATGATCCTCTCGTCGCAGGGGTACCAGGTCGTGCTCGCGTCCGACGGCGAGGAGGGCGTTGCCAAGGCGCGTTCCGAGCGGCCCGAGGTCATCCTCGTGGATTTCGTCATGCCGAAGATGAACGGCTTCCAGGTCTGCAAGACCCTGAAGGAAGACCCGAACTTCAAGGACACCCCCATCATCCTCGTCACCTCCAAGGGCGACAAGGTCGGCAGCAAGTTCGTCGATGTCCTCGGCATCACCGAATACTTCACCAAGCCCTTCCAGCCCGACGAGCTCCTTGCCAAGATCCGCGAGGTCATCGACAAGAGGAAAGAAGCCGCGGCAGCGGCCGCTCCTCCTGCACCGCCACCGCCCCGGGCCCCGGCGGCTGCGGTCCCCGGGGACCTTGTGGGCATGGTGCGCGGCATCGTTCAGCAGACCCTGGATGAGTTCGTCCAGAAGACGCTCCCCGACCTGATCCGCAAGGAGCTGAACAAACAGAACGGCGGCGGCACGGCGGCCGCTGCGGGAATCCGGGGAAACCTCCAGAGCGTCCGGATCGTCGAGGTGCTCCAGATGCTCGGCATGCAGCGCCAGACCGGAAGGCTGGTGATCAACCGGCAGGCCTAGAGCCCGGTGGTGTGTTTCCGGGACGGGGCGATCGTATTCGCCTCGTCGAACGGCGGCGCGCAGGGCCGGACCTCGCTGGAGGAGATGCTCCGCAAGGCCTGCCGGATCGAGGCCGCCAGCCTGCAGCACGCCATCCGCATCATGGAAATGACCTCCCAGCCCATCGACCAGATCCTGATCCAGGAAAAACTGATCGACGCCAAGACCTTCACCGCGTGCCTCCGTCGTCACACCGAAGGGACCGTCTACAAGCTTATGGCCTGGAAAGAAGGCGACTTTTCCTTCGACCGGTCGCCGCCGCCCGCCTTTGCCTATCCCGTCGCGCTCAAGGTGGACGACCTGCTGCTCGAAGGCGCAAGGCGTGCGGACGAGTGGACCCTGATCCAGCACAAGATCCCGAGCTTCGACATCGTGTTCGCCCCCATGATCGGCAATGCCGAGGAACTCACCACGCGCGGCATGAGCGACATGGACCTCAAGGTCTTCTCGCTCGTGGACGGCAGGCGGACGATCCAGGACATCATCAATACCTTGAACCTGGGAGAGTTCGAGGTGGCGAAGAGCATCTTCATCCTCTTGTCGGTGAATTTGGTGCGGCGCAAGTAGCACCGGTTGCCCCGCCCGCTAACACGACGAAAACTAAAAGAAAACTTGACACTCCTGAGGGAATGTGTTAAGTTCTACACACCGCGCGCAGAGACGCGGAAAAGGAGATCAGCATGGCGAAAATTTTGATTGCCGACGACAGCTTGGCGGAACTGCAGATCCTGCAGCAGACGCTCCAGCCGACGGGCCACACCATCGTGACCGTGATGGACGGCGAGGCCGCGGAGGCGAAGGTCAGATCCGAAAAAGTGGACTTGATCATCCTGGACGTGATCATGCCGAAGAAGAACGGCTTCCAGGTCTGCCGGGACATCAAGAGCGACGATAAGTATCGGAACATCCCCGTCATCATGGTCACCTCGAAGGACCAGGAAAGCGACAAGTTCTGGGGGATGAAGCAGGGTGCGGACGAATACCTGACCAAGCCGTTCAAGCCCGAGGACCTGCTCAAGGTCGTGAAGAAGTACATCTAATAACCCGTTCCGGAGGGGGGCCCGTTTGGCCGTACAGGACAACGACATCACCGCCGATGTGATGGCCGTGGCGCCGGAAGAAGAGGAAGTTCGGGTCTGCCTCTTTACGATGGGCGAGGACACCTACGCCATTCCGGTCGATGTCCTGATGGAAATCATCATCCCTCAGAAGATCTTTCCCGTTCCGACAACCCCATCCCACGTTCTCGGCGTCATCAACCTGCGGGGCACCATCGTCCCGATCGTCGATATCCGGCCCGCACTGTCCCTGCCCGCGCGGGAGCAGGCGGGCCAGATCGCGGTCGTCAAGTACGGCGCGGCCATGCTCGGCATCGTCGTCGATGCCGTGTCCGCGGTCGTCGGCGTGCCCGAGAGCAGCATCCTGGCCGTGCCGGCCGAGAGCGGCCGGACCGGCAACCGATTCTTCACGGGGATCATCCAGCGGGAGAGCGGCCATGCCGCCCTTCTCAATATCGAGCGGATCATCGAGGAGATCAAACTGTCGTGATACCGGCGTCGGCCGCGCATATTCCACCTAAAGGAGCAATGTCATGAAGATTCGCTGGAACCCTTTCTACCGGATAAAAATCCGGACCAAGATCGTGTTCATGATCATCGCCATGTCCGCGGTGTTCGGCTCGATCATTCTCGGGGTCATTTACCAGCAGATCACGAACACCCTCCGGGACGAGGCGATCAATAAAACGCTGATCGTGGCGGACGGCCTTTCGGTGAAGGCGGTCGAGCCGGTCCAGGCCGAAGACCAGAACGCCCTGCAGTTTATCCAGGGCGAGGCCATCAGCCAGCCCGAGGTGGCCTACTGCTTCATCCGCAACGCCCAGGGGAAGATCCTCTCCTCGTCCTTCGAGGGGAATGTCGTTCCGCCGGTGCTGCGAGACATCAACCCGCTGAAGTCGGGCCAGCCCTTTGCGACGCAACCTGCGGTCATCAGGCTCGGGGGCAGCGAGACCGACGTCATCGATATCGCCTCGCCGATCGCGAACGGCACCCTCGGTTCCGTGCACGTGGGCCTGAACATGTCGATCATCAAGGGGAACATCCGGGGACTCCTGATGAACATCATGATCGTGGGAGCGATCCTGCTGGTCATCCTCTCCGCGGTCTCCCTCTTCGGCACCGCCGTCGCGATCAATCCGGTGCGCGACCTCATGCACGTCGCCGAGGCGCTCGGCCGCGGCGACCTGTCCCGGAAGGCGAAGGTGAAGACCGGCGACGAGCTGGGGCAGCTGGGTGAGACCTTCAACCGGACGATCGACCGTCTCCAGGGCCTCATCCAGACCGAGACCGACCGGGATAAGATGCAGCACCAGGTCATGGACCTGCTGTCCGTCGTGAGTACGGCCGCGGAAGGCGACCTGACCGTGAAGGCCGAAGTGACCGCCGACGCGCTGGGGTCCGTGGCGGACGCCTTCAACCTCATGATCACCGGTCTGACCACGCTCGTCTCGCAGGCGAGCAACGTGGCGACCGAGATCCAGCGCTCCACCGGCGACATCCTCCGCTCCGCCGAACACATGCGGCAGGGCGCCGAGCAGCAGGCAGCGCAGATCCGGAACGCCTCCGAGGCGGTGAACGCCATGTCCCGCACGACCCAACACATGGCCGAGAACGCCGAGGCCGCGACCCAGACATCCATGAAAGCGACCGACGCGGCCGTCAAGGGCGGCACGGCCGTGACCGAGACGATCAAGGGCATGCAGCGGATCCGGGCGACGGTGCAGTCCACCGGAAAGAAGATCAAGGGCCTCGGGGAACGCTCGCTGGAGATCGGCGCCATCATCGAGGTGATCAACGAGATCGCGACGCAGACGAACCTGCTGGCCCTGAACGCCGCAATCGAGGCCGCGCGCGCCGGCGAGCAGGGCAAAGGGTTCGCCGTGGTCGCCGACGAGGTCCGGAAGCTGGCCGAACGCGCCGGACGGGCCACGAAGGACATCACCGGCCTGATCAAGGGCATCCAGGTGGAGACGAGCGAAGCCGTGACCGTCATGGAAGAGGGCACGCGCGAGGTGGAGGAAGGTACCAAACTGGCCGACCAGGCCGGCGCCGCCCTGCGCGAGATCGAACAGATCGTGAAACAGTCCGCGACCCTCATGACCGGCATCACCTCCGCCGCCGCGGATCAGGTGGCGTCCACCAAGAGCGTCGTGCACACCATGGACAACATCTCCCAGCTCACCCAAGAGACGACGCAGGGCGTGCAGGGCACGGTGACGACCATCGGCCACCTGGCGGAGCTGACCAAACGGCTCGATGACGCCATCGGCCGGTTCAAGATCGGATTGACGCACGCCGGCGGGGCCTCCGAGACACCGCTCCCGTCGCTGGAGGGCTATCCGCCCGTCGCGGAGCACGTGACGACGAGCGACGAGGAGATCAAGCTCGGGTTCCTCGAATAAGAGCGCGAGCGCAACAACGGCATCGTGGACAAATCCGGCATCATAGAGTTTTTCCTGATCGAGGCGGGGGAGCATCTGCAGAACCTGAACAAGGGGCTGCTGACCCTCGAGAAGGACCCGGCCAACACCGCCATGATCGACGAGCTGTTCCGCTCCGCCCATACCCTGAAGGGCTCTGCCGCCATGATGGGCTTCCAGGGGGTGAGCGACGTGGCGCATAAGGCCGAGGACATGCTCGGCATGTTCCGGTCGGGGTCCATCGCGATCGGCAAGGAGACGCTGAACTTCCTTTTCGACAGCGTCGACGCCGTGAAGGTCATGGTGGACGGCATCGCGGGCAACCAGCCGGAGGACCGGCTCGTGGTCGAGAGCATCGACCGCGCCTTCCAGGACCTCTCCGCGCGCCTGCGGCCTGTTGCGGCTGAGGTGCAACCGGAGGAAGAACCGCTCTTCGCTGCTTCGGAGACCGCGTCGGCGGAACCGGAGTTCGGGGAACCGGGGCTGTTGGAACCGGAGCCTGCAGAACCGGCGTCGGCGGCCTCTCTCTCGAAGGATGAACTGGACCTGGCGTGGGAGCGGACCTTCGGCGTGGAAGACGAGGAGGCGCCGCTAGCGGTCGAACCGCTCGAAGAAGAGGCGGAGGCGCCGCAGCAACCCGCTGCAGCCCCCGCAACGCCCGGCGTAGCGCCAGCGGCCGCCGCTCCTCCTGCTGTTGCGGCAAGCACGCCGCCGCAGGCTGCGCTTGGTGCGGAAGCGCCCGCGGCGCCCGCACCGGAGGAGCCGCCGCTCCGTCAGGAGATCGAAACCGCCAAGCGGACGGGCCTGCACGAGAAACGCGGGTTCGGACGGCGCGCGACGGACGCTGCGGACCTGGAGAAACAGTTCATCCGCGTCAACATCGAACGGCTGGACAACCTCATGAACCTCGTCGGCGAGATGATCGTGAACCGGAACCGGCTCGCCCGCCAGGTCGATTTCATCAAGTCCCTGCGGGAAGAGCTGGCCTTCAGCCAGAACCGCCTGCTGCACGAGATCAAGATGTTCGAGGAGAAGTACGAGTACACGCTGACCGTCGAGACGCCGGGCCAGCCGGCGGAGGCCCCCGCGGCGACCGACGGCTTCCAGGAACTGGAGTTCGACCGCTACGACGACTTCAACCTGCTGTCGCGCAAGCTCTCGGAGATCACGAACGATACGAACGAGATCATGAACGAGCTTGCCGGCTTCTTCGACTCCTTCGAGGTCGACACGGCGCGCATCGCCACCATCACCACGAACCTGCAGGATGAGATCACCCTCGCGCGCATGGTGGAGATGGACAAGCTCTATCAGATGTTCCAGCGTCCCGTCCGCGACATCGCCCAGGAAGAGCAGAAACAGGTCAAGATGGTCGTGACGGGGGGCGAGACCAAGATCGACAAGACGATCTTCGAGATCATCTCCGATCCGCTCATGCACATGATCCGCAACGCCGTGTCCCACGGCATCGAGCCCACGGCCGTACGCACGAAGCTCGGCAAGGACCCGGCGGGGACGTTGATCCTGAACGCCCGGCACGAAGGGAACCACATCATCCTCGATATCGAGGACGACGGACACGGCATGGACCCCGCGTTCATCCGGCGGACGGCCGTGGAGAAGGGTTTTGTGTCCGAGGCCGAGGCCGCGAAGCTCACCGATCTGGACTCCCTCAACCTGATCTTCCGGCCCGGTTTTTCCACCGCCGCGACGGTCAGCAGGGTCTCGGGCCGCGGCGTGGGCATGGACGTGGTCTCGACGCAGATCGCGCGCATCAACGGTCGGATCGAGATCAAGACCGAAAAGGGTGTGGGGACCAAGTTCACGATCCGGCTGCCGCTGACCCTGGCCATCGCCCAGGCGCTGATCGTCAAGCTCGGGGACGAAGAGATCGCCGTCCCCATGAACCTTGTGGAAGAGACGACGCGCTATTCCTTCAAGGACATCCAGCGCATCGCGGGCGAGGAGATGGTCGGTCTGCGCGGCACCCTCGTGCGGCTCCTGAAGCTGAACGACGTACTCAGCGCCGGCAGGTTCCCGAAAAAGGACGACTCCTACCGCCACCCCACCCTTATCCTCGGCATGGCGGAAAAGCGCATCGCCCTTATGGTCGAGGAGATCACGGGCCGCGAAGAGATCGTGGTGAAGTCCCTGGGCGAGTACCTGAAGGACGTCCGGATCTTTTCGGGCGCCACGATCTCGGGCGAGGGCAACGTGCGGCTCATCATCAACGTCGCCACCCTCTTCGGCGACGAGGGGACGGTCGCGACCCGCGCCCTCATCGGCGCCGCGCGCGCCGTTGCGACGGCTCCGGCTGCGCCCGCAGCGGAGACGCCGCCCGCGGAGCGGCGGAAGCCGCGGGTCCTGGTCGTGGACGACTCCATCAGCATCCGCAAGTACGTGCAGCGGTTCCTCGACCGCATGGGCTAC